>NZ_AHZC01000049.1 GCF_000247475.1 Rhizobium sp. PDO1-076
GGTCATCTTCGCCCCTTCACCGGGACCGCCAGATGCCGATGCTGCTCGCCTTCATTCTGATCGGCTTCTTCATCTGGATCGCCGAAAATATCAGTACATTCTTCGCCATATGGCACTATCCCAACCAACTCGGCGCCTGGTCGACCGTGCATCTGGGCAAATGGAGTTCCTGGACGCTGCTGGTGATCATGACCTTTACCATCGTCGCATCGCTCAAACATATTCGCGAGAAGATCCACATTCCTCAGTGAGCGCTCAGCATAGAAAAGCCGGGTGATCTCTCACCCGGTTTATTGTCATCGGACCTATCCTAGAACTGCTTCTTGAACAGCAGTCGATCGAGCGACAGGTAGCCGCCGCCGAAAGCGGCGAAGAGGAAGGCGCCGCCGGTCCAGTAGAGCGAAGCGAGTTCGGCCTTGGCCTGGACCTGGTGGAGGAACTTGGAGCCGCCATCGCCGAGGCGGGCCAGTGCTTCAGGCGTGAACAAATCTCCCCCGGCCTTCAGCGCATCGATACCGGCGGTGGTCAGGAAGGCATCCGGATAAGGATGGCTGAAATGGAACCAGAGCGTGATCGCCAGCATCACGCCATTGGCGAGCGCGGCCGGCCGGGTGAACAGGCCAAGCGCGATGAAAAGGCCACCGAATACCTGCAGTATGGCGAGCATAGGCGACCAGAGCCAACCGGGATAAAAGCCAAGGTTCTCGACGAAACCAATCTGGGCCATCGGCGCCATGATCTTGGGCCATCCCTCGACCACCAGCATACCGCCGACGGCGAGGCGAAAGATGGTCCAGGCCATGGGCTGGGCAATCCGGTCGTAGAAGGCGCTGAGCGGCGGAATGATGAGACTGTCTTTTTCGTTGCTGAAAATCGCTGTGTCAAACATGAAGCCCACTTATGCATCGTTGTTTCGATGGATCAGAGGCTAGCGTCAATTCGACCAATACCCTTGATGCATGTCAAACGGTCCAGCCCGCAATCGAAGATTTCAGGATAGACTTAGTCAACTTTTCGTGTGCGGTGTGACTGAAGGAGAATGGGCGCGGATCGCTTCGGCGAACTGACGACCTGGCGAAGACAACGGTTGGACAATACATTCGTCCGGTTTTGATCCATTGGAACTATTGAAACAATACATTCCAAAATGCCGCGCCGCGCCCATATCCCGCAAGTCCACAGACGGGATCAACAAAGATCAAAGGCTGCGAATAATGATGGCTCGCAACCGTCTTCCTGAGGTTCCAGCTTCACCGACAGTTACCAGCCATTTGCGATTTCAATCTTCGCCTTTATCATATCCTTGAGTTCGGCAATGGCGTCGGCAACAGCACCTGCGGGGCCGAGTGCAGTCTTAATTGAACCGACGATGGCATTCACCATATCGAGGATATATTTCAATGCTTTTCGCAATCCGCTGCGCATTTGACCACTGAGTGCCTCTAACACGCCGAATTTTGCAGACAGGCTCACACCAGTGAGGCCAGTATCCACCAAATTGGCTTCGTTAATTCCCCCAGATGTGCGCTCAAAGAAACCGCGCTCGTCAGTATCTCTGAGAGCTGCATCGATCAATTCACGTTCCGGTCCGAGGTCCGGTCTAAAGTCGAATGTTTCGACGGTTTCGCGAACAATGTTCCCAAGAAGATTTCTAAGTTGATCCAAGAAGTCCCGGATCAGGGATACCGGCTCTTCAAATGAGCGGCGCTCCCTTTCGACAAAAGAAAAAGGCATGTTCCCCTCCAACAAAAATTGCAATGAACTGCGAACGCCACCAAGGTGAATATAGCATACTTCATGTTAGCTGGCGCCAAAATTATTTGGAGCATCCGAAATGGAGTCGTCGACGAAGTTACGCCCATTTTCAGCAATTCCCATTGTTGCTACGTTTGAAATATGATCATCTCAACGAGATGTAGATACTATGAAACGCATTGTCGTTGCATCTGTTATCGGATTTCTTACAGCGCCTGTCTGCAGCGAATGCTTTGTAGAGATTGGGCAGAACGCTGAAGTGCGTCCGCTCTTTTGTGAATAGGCCTTTGCGAGCTTGGCGAATGTCTGTGTGGTGGGACGAAAATCTTGCGACAGAACGCAAAAAAGCCGGGTGATCGCTCACCCGGCTCTTTTTGCTATCCATCCCTTGCGGGAGGGAAATATCAGGCTGCTTCAGCTTCGGCTTCAGCGGCAACGCGGGCCTTGTCGGCTGCGCCCTTGGCGTCGACGTCACGCTCGACGAATTCGACAACAGCCATGGCGGCGTTGTCGCCGAGACGGTAGCCGGCCTTCATGATGCGCAAGTAGCCGCCGTTGCGGGTGGCGTAGCGGGTGGCGATCGCGTCGAACAGCTTGGCGACAACGGCCACGTCGCGGATCTGCGAGATTGCCTGGCGACGTGCATGCAGGTCGCCCTTCTTGCCGAGGGTCACGAGCTTTTCGACGATCGGGCGAATTTCCTTCGCCTTCGGCAGGGTCGTGACGATCTGCTCATGCAGGATGAGCGAGGCAGCCATGTTGGCGAACATCGCCTTACGGTGGCTGGCGGTACGGTTCAGCTTGCGGCCGGCTTTCTGGTGGCGCATTGCTATTCTCCTTTAAGTTGCAGGCTCTATCTCAGAGGCTGCCGTTTCCTGACACATACAGGCATGCGCCTGCAGTTTGACGGGGAAAGGCAGATTTAGAGGCTGCCTTCACTGTTATTAATATTGGTCTTCGTAACGCTTTGCGAGATCTTCGATGTTCTCTGGCGGCCAGGCCGGTACTTCCATACCGAGGTGCAGGCCCATGGAAGCGAGAACTTCCTTGATTTCGTTCAGCGACTTGCGACCAAAGTTCGGCGTGCGCAGCATTTCCGCCTCGGTCTTCTGGATCAGATCGCCGATGTACACGATGTTGTCGTTCTTCAGGCAGTTTGCCGAGCGGACAGACAATTCGAGTTCGTCGACCTTCTTGAGGAGAGCCGGGTTGAATGCGAGTTCGGTGACCGATTCCTCTTCGACTTCCTTCTGCGGCTCGTCGAAGTTGACGAAGACGCCGAGCTGGTCCTGGAGGATGCGGGCGGCGAAGGCAACTGCGTCTTCACCGGTGACCGAACCGTCGGTCTCGATGGTCATGGACAGCTTGTCGTAGTCGAGAACCTGGCCTTCACGGGTGTTTTCCACCTTGTAGGACACTTTCTTGACCGGCGAGTAGAGGCTGTCGACCGGGATAAGACCGATCGGGGCATCTTCTGCGCGGTTACGATCAGCCGGGACATAACCCTTGCCGTTGTTGACCGTGAACTCCATACGGATCTCGGCGCCCTCGTCGAGCGTGCAGATCACGTGGTTCGGGTTCAGGATCTCGATGTCGCCAACAGTCTGGATGTCGCCAGCGGTGACAACGCCCGGACCCTGCTTGCGAACGACCATGCGCTTGGCATCGTCGCCGTCCATCTTGATGGCGATTTCCTTGATGTTCAGGACGATATCGGTGACGTCTTCGCGGACGCCCGGGATCGACGAGAACTCATGCAGAACGCCGTCGATCTGCACGGCCGTCACAGCAGCACCGCGCAGCGACGACAAGAGAACGCGACGCAGAGCATTGCCGAGCGTCAGGCCGAAGCCACGCTCGAGCGGTTCTGCAACCAACGTTGCCTTGGTGCGGCCAGACGAGGTGAACTCCACCTTGTTCGGCTTGATCAGTTCCTGCCAATTCTTCTGGATCATAATTATACCTTCCGTTCGTCGTCACCATCCAATCGTGACGACCGAGCATGAGAAGCACCGGGAACGGGCTTTCGACCCATTCCCGGCAAACGAAGAATGATCAGACGCGACGCTTCTTGCGCGGACGGCAACCATTGTGCGGGATCGGGGTCACGTCGCGGATGGACGTGATCATGAAGCCGGCAGCCTGGAGGGCGCGCAGAGCGGATTCACGACCCGAACCCGGACCGCAAACTTCCACTTCGAGAGACTTCATGCCGTGTTCCTGAGCCTTCTTGGCGCAGTCTTCGGCCGCGATCTGAGCCGCAAACGGGGTCGACTTACGCGAACCCTTGAAGCCCTTCGCACCAGCAGACGACCAGGCAATTGCGTTGCCCTGTGCGTCGGTGATGGTGATCATGGTGTTGTTGAAGGTCGAGTTGACGTGAGCGACACCCGACGAGATGTTCTTGCGTTCGCGACGGCGAATGCGTGTGGCTTCCTTGGCCATGGTATTCCTTTCGTTGATCTTAGCACCGCCGTAATTCCAGCGGCTCCACCAATCGAGCCAATAGGCCAAAGGCTTTGCGCAATAGAGACCTATTGCCCAAAGCCTTCAAACCGATCGGCTCGAAAATTACTTCTTCTTACCAGCGATCGCCTTAGCCGGACCCTTGCGGGTGCGGGCGTTGGTGTGCGTACGCTGACCGCGGACCGGAAGGCCGCGGCGATGACGCAGACCGCGATAGCAGCCCAGGTCCATCAGACGCTTGATGTTCATCGAGTTTTCGCGACGCAGGTCACCTTCGACCTGATAATCGCGGTCGATGGTTTCGCGGATTGCCAAAACTTCAGCATCCGTGAGCTGGTGAACGCGACGTTCAGCCGGAATACCGACCTTCTCGACGATCTCCTGTGCGAATTTTGTGCCGATCCCGTGAATATACGTCAGCGCAATAACTACGCGCTTCGCGGTCGGGATGTTGACGCCAGCGATACGTGCCACGCCTATTCTCCTTGCGTTCCAGTTGCCATCCGGCAAGTGGTGTCTCGTTACACGGCCCCCACGGAGCCGCAATTACAAATCCGGTTCTCAACAGTCAAAACGATCGAACCCGGTCTTCCGTCGTCAGGAAGAACGCGCCGATCGCATCAAAGTCGCGAGTTGGCGCGGTCTTTAGCGGAATCGGTCGACAAAAGCAACCGGCCCCACGAAGATTCTTAATCTCTAAGGCCTTACAGGCCCGCGAGAATGGCATCGATTTCCGCAGTCACGGTATCGATCTCGCCCATGCCGTCCACCGAATGCAGCTTGCCCTTGGCGTAGTAGTAGCCAAGCAGCGGTGCCGTTTCCTTGTAATAGGCCGACATGCGCGTGCGCACGGTTTCGGCGTTATCGTCGGGACGGCGCTTGAAGTGGGTTGATCCGCACTTGTCGCAGACCCCCTCAACCTTCGGCTTCAGATTGGTGTCGTGGTAACCGGCACCACAGTTGGCGCAGGTATAACGACCCGCGACACGATCGGCCAGAACGACATCATCCACCTTGATCTCGATGACGGCCGACAGGTCGAGACCCTTTGCCTTCAGCATCGATTCGGTGGCGTCCGCCTGCACCAGGGTGCGGGGAAAGCCATCGAGGATGAAACCCTTCGAACAATCCGGGGCGTCGATGCGCTCCGAGACGATCGCGATGACGATATCATCGGAAACCAGCTTGCCGGCGTCCATGACGGCCTTGGCGCGCTTTCCGACTTCGGTGCCTGCGGATACGGCCGCACGCAGCATATCGCCCGTGGAGAGCTGCGGGATACCGTGCTTCTCCACGATCCGCTGGGCTTGGGTCCCCTTACCTGCGCCCGGCGGTCCTAATAGAATCAGTCTCATCGTCCCCTCTTTCCTCCACGCAACTTCGACTTCTTGATCAGGCCTTCATATTGCTGCGCGATCAGATGTCCCTGAATCTGTGCTACAGTATCAAGGGTGACGCTGACAACAATCAAAAGCGATGTACCACCAAGGGCTAATGGCACGCCGGTCTGCGCGACGAGGATTTCGGGAAGAATACAAACCACGACGAGGTAAAGTGCGCCGACCACGGTGATCCGGGTCAGAACGTAGTCGATGTATTCAGCCGTACGGTCGCCAGGGCGGATGCCCGGAATGAAGCCGCCATGCTTCTTCAGGTTGTCGGCCGTGTCCTTCGGATTGAAGACGATGGCCGTGTAGAAGAAGGCAAAGAAGGCGATCAGGGCCGCATACATCATCATGTAGATCGGATGACCATGGGTCAGGGCAGCGACGACGGTCGTTGCCCAGCCCGGCAGCTGGGCGCCGCCAGCAAAGCCTGCAGCCGTTGCCGGCAGGAGCAGCAGCGACGACGCGAAGATCGCCGGGATAACGCCTGCGGTGTTCAGCTTCAGCGGCAGGTGCGAGGTGTCGCCCTGGAACATGCGGTTGCCGACCTGGCGCTTCGGATACTGGATCAGAAGGCGACGCTGGGCGCGCTCGACGAAGACAATCAGGGCAATGGCTGCAATCGCAACGACGATGACGGTCAGGATCAGTGCGGTCGACAGGGCGCCGGTGCGGCCAAGGTCGAGCGTGTGGGCCAGCGCCGTCGGCAGACCGGCGGCAATGCCTGCGAAGATGATCAGCGAAATGCCGTTGCCGATGCCGCGCGAGGTGATCTGCTCACCGAGCCACATCAGAAACATCGTGCCGCCAAGCAGCGTCAGGACCGTCGAAACGCGGAAGAACCAGCCCGCATCGGTGACGAGCCCCTGCCCGCTCTCGAGGCCGACGGCAATACCGTAGGCCTGCAGAGCGCCGAGCAGAACCGTGCCGTAGCGGGTGTACTGGTTGATAATCTTGCGGCCCTGCTCGCCCTCTTTCTTGAGGTTTTCCAGAGCCGGAACGACCGAAGTCATCAGCTGGACGATAATCGAGGCCGAGATGTAAGGCATGATGCCGAGGGCGAAGATCGCCATGCGCTCAACGGCGCCACCGGAAAACATGTTGAAAAGACCGAGGATACCACCGGACTGGCCCTGGAAGGCCGCGGCATATGCCTCCGGATTGAGGCCAGGCAGCGGAATATGCGTGCCAAGGCGATAGACCAGCAAGGCGGCCAGAGTGAACCAGAGGCGCTTCTTCAGATCTTCCGCCTTGGCGAAAGTCGAGAAGTTCAGGTTCGAGGCCAGTTGTTCCGCTGCAGAAGCCATAAAATTCTCCGCAAACCATGATCGGCAATGCTTGTGCACCGACCGCAGGCTGTTCGTTCAAACTGCTTTTAAGAAAACAGGCGCGTGGGAGAAGTTGCCGAGCAACCGCATGCCTCACACTCTTGTTTTCCAGTACTTCCCGGAAGACGAAACCACGTCATTCCGTCCTGGGATCGTGAGGCTCACATATGGGAGCAAAATCGCCCGGTGTGAAGCACCCCGGGCGATTGTTTCGTCACTTATTCAGCAGCTTTTGCAGCTGCTTCGAGCAGCTTGATCGAGCCGCCCGACTTTTCGATCTTCTCGACAGCAACCTTGGAAGCGCCGGCAACTTCGAAAGTTACCTTCGTCGTCAGTTCGCCGCCAGACAGGATACGAACGCCATCCTTCAGGCGACGGATAACACCGGCGGCCTTGAGGGATGCTGCGTCAACCGTTGCCTTCGCATCGAGCTTGCCGGCATCGATCGCCTGCTGAACGCGGCCGAGCGATACGGTCACATATTCAGAAGCGAAGATGTTGTTGAAGCCACGCTTCGGCAGGCGACGGTAGATAGGCATCTGACCGCCTTCGAAGCCGTTGACGGCAACGCCAGAACGGGCCTTCTGACCCTTGACGCCGCGACCACCGGTCTTGCCCTTGCCAGAGCCGATACCGCGACCTACGCGGATACGGTCCTTGGTTGCGCCTTCGTTGTCTTTGATTTCATTCAGTTTCATGATGATATCCTCCGTCTCACTTCTCGTCGACGACGCGAACGAGATGCTGGACAGCACGGATCATACCGCGAACCGAAGGTGTATCCTCCAGCGTGCGAACCCGGTGCATCTTGTTGAGGCCCAGACCAACCAGCGTCGCGCGCTGGACAGCCGGACGGCGAATTGGGCTGCCGATCTGTTCGACCGTAACCGTCTTTGCTTCAGTCTTCTTCGTAGCCTTAGCCATGGATCAGACTCCTCTTATTCTTCAGACGCATTGCCGGAAGCGGCACGGCGAGACTGAAGCGTGGCGAATTTCAGGCCGCGCTGAGCTGCAATGTCCTTCGGATGCACCTGGTGCTTCAGGGCGTCGAATGTGGCGCGAACCATGTTGTACGGGTTCGAAGAGCCGGTCGACTTGGCGACGACGTCATGCATGCCGAGCGTTTCGAAGACAGCGCGCATCGGGCCGCCTGCGATGATGCCGGTACCAGCCTTGGCAGAGCGCAGCAAAACCTTGCCGGCGCCATGACGGCCGTTGACGTCGTGGTGCAGCGTACGGCCGTCACGCAGCGGAACGAAGATCAGTTCGCGCTTGGCGGCTTCCGTTGCCTTGCGGATCGCTTCCGGCACTTCACGTGCCTTGCCGTGGCCGAAACCAACGCGACCCTTCTGGTCACCAACGACGACGAGAGCTGCAAAGCCGAAACGACGGCCGCCCTTCACCACCTTGGCGACGCGGTTGATTGCGACCAGCTTGTCAACAAACTCGCTATCGCGCTCTTCACGGTTCTGGCGATCATCGCGCGAACCACGCTTTTCTTGTGCCATTGTCCTTTTCCTTTTTTCTTTTCCGGGTGCAATCGGCAGATTACTAAAATTCCGCCCTGCCCTTTGCAGGCATGGACGCGAATCCGGGAGTGACCGGCTTAAAGCCGGAAAACCGCCCGAGCACAAGCCCGGGCGGAGATTTCATTAGAAGTTCAGACCACCTTCGCGGGCTGCCTCGGCCAAAGCCTTGATGCGGCCGTGATAGATGAAGGCGCCGCGGTCGAATACGACATCCTTGACGCCAGCCTTGACCGCGCGTTCTGCAACGAGCTTGCCAACGGCGGCAGCTGCTGCAACATCGGCGCCGGTCTTGAGACCAGTCTTCAGGCCGCCGTCGAGCGTCGAGGCAGCCGCGAGGGTCTTGCCAGCGACGTCGTCGATGATCTGAGCGTAGATGTTCTTCGACGAGCGATGTACCGACAGACGCGGACGGCCATTGGCCACCGCCTTGATCTGACGTCGTACGCGGTTGGCACGACGAACAAGTGCTTCTTTTCTGCTTGCCATTTCGCGCGTTCCTTACTTCTTCTTGCCTTCTTTGCGGACAATCCGCTCTTCGGCATACTTAACACCCTTGCCCTTGTAGGGCTCAGGTCCGCGATATTCGCGGATTTCAGCGGCGACCTGGCCGACCTGCTGCTTGTTAATGCCGGAGACGACGATTTCAGTCGGCTTAGGAACAGCGATCGAGATACCGACCGGCGGTTCATAGACAACGTCATGGCTGAAACCGAGCGCCAGCTGCAGGTTCTTGCCCTGCAGAGTTGCGCGGTAACCAACGCCGTTGATCTCGAGCTTGCGCTCGTAACCGTCCTTGACGCCCTTGAAGATGTTTTCGATCATCGTGCGGGACATGCCCCACTTTGAACGAGCATCCTTGGACTGGTTGATCGGCTGGACGACAACAGCGTTGTCCTCAAGCTTCACGGAGACTTCGTCATTGGCGACGAAGAAGAGTTCGCCCTTGGGGCCCTTTGCAGTTACCTTCTGGCCTTCAACCGAGGCCGTGATCCCTGCAGGAACCTGAACGGGCTTTTTACCGATACGAGACATCTTAAAATCCTGTCTGTTCGCTAGGGAGATCCTTGCTCAGCCTTAGAAGACCGAGCAAAGAACCTCGCCACCAACATTCTGTTCGCGAGCCTGGTGATCGGCCATTACACCCTTCGGAGTCGAAAGGATCGTAATGCCGAGGCCGTTCGCGACCTGCGGGATGGACTTAACCGAGACATAAACTCGGCGGCCCGGCTTGGAGACACGGCCGATTTCGCGGATGACCGAAGCACCTTCGTAGTACTTCAGTTCAATCTGCAGCTCGGACTTGCCATTACCGTAATCGACCTGGGAATAGCCGCGGATATAACCTTCGGCCTGCAGGACATCGAGAACGCGTGCGCGCAGGTTCGAGGCCGGTGTGTTCACCGAGCTCTTGCGGCGTGCGGCGCCATTGCGGATTCGGGTGAGCATATCGCCCAACGGATCAGTCATCGTCATTTGCCCGTCTCCTTACCAGCTCGACTTGACAATGCCCGGCACCTTGCCGGAATTGCCCAGTTCGCGAAGTGCGATACGCGACATACCAAGCTTGCGATAGAACGCACGCGGGCGGCCAGTCACTTCGCAACGATTGCGAACACGTGTCTTGGAGCCATCGCGCGGCAGATCCGCGAGCTTCAGTGTTGCCTTGAACCGATCTTCAATCGAGAGCGACTGGTTCATGATGATCGCCTTCAGCGCGGCCCGCTTAGCGGCGTGCTGACCGACCAACTTGCGGCGGCGCTTGTTCTTTTCAACTGCGCTTGTCTTCGCCATATGGAAGTTCCTCTTCTACGCTCGTCGTTACGGTTATGTACGGAACGGGAAGTTGAACTCTTTCAAAAGAGCCCGTGCTTCGTCGTCCGTCGGCGCCGTCGTGCAAACGATGATGTCCATGCCCCACATCTGATCAACCTTATCGTAGTTGATCTCAGGGAACACAATGTGCTCCTTGATGCCCATGGCGAAATTGCCACGGCCGTCAAAGCTCTTCGGGTTCAGGCCCCGGAAGTCGCGAACGCGCGGAAGCGCGATGTTGATCAGGCGGTCCAGGAATTCATACATGCGGGCGCCACGAAGAGTGACCTTCGCGCCGATCGGCATGAATTCGCGAACCTTGAAGCCTGCGATGGAGTTGCGTGCCTTGGTGATGACCGGCTTCTGACCGGCGATCGCTGCCAGGTCCGCAGCAGCCACTGTGGGCTTCTTCGAATCGGCGGTTGCTTCACCAACACCCATGTTGATGACGATCTTGTCCAGCTTGGGGATCATCATCTCGTTGGCGTAGGAGAACTGCTCCTGCATCGCAGCGCGAATGCGGGAAACGTATTCAGCCTTGAGCCGCGGCTCGTACTTGGACTCAGCC
>NZ_AHZC01000048.1 GCF_000247475.1 Rhizobium sp. PDO1-076
CTATGACTGGTGTTCGGCATGGGTGAAAACCCACGGCCATCCGCTTGCCATTGTCGAGGGCCGCATCGATGGTATGCTGGCGTTTCTGCTGCCGCTGGAAATCCAGCGGCTGCACATGGTCCGTTGCGCCCAATTCATCGCCACCCGCTTTACCAATTTCAACAGTGGCCTTTTCTCTTCTGTTTTCCGCGCGAAAGCCGCCGCACTGCCGGCAACCGAGATTGCTGAGGCTCTGCGCGAAGCACTATCCGACCAGGCGGACCTGATCAGCCTTTGCAACATCCCGCTTGATTGGCGCGGCGAACGCCATCCGCTTGCCGATCTCGCGACGGTCGAAAACCAGAACCATGCTTTTCAGCTGCCGCTGGGCGCAGACATGGAACAGACCATCGCACCGCTCAATGCCAAGCGGCGACGCAAGAAATATCGCGTCCAGATCCGCAAACTGGAGAGTGCGGGCGGCTTTGAGCATGTCCAGGCACGATCGGCACGGGAGAAAGCGCAGCTGCTGGAGCTGTTCTTCGTCCAGAAGGCTGCCCGGTTCAAAGCGTTTGGCCTGCCGAATGTGTTTCAGGCGCCGGAGACCCAAGCCTTCTTTCATATGCTGCTCGACCTCGACCGCGGTGGCTCGGATGTTCCGCTCGAACTGCATGCCATCCGGCTGAAGGGTGAACATGATGGCAAGATTGCCGCCATTGCCGGTCTTTCGCGCAAGGGCGATCACGTCATCTGCCAATTCGGCTCCATCGACGACACGCTGGTTCCGGAGGCGAGCCCCGGCGAACTGTTGTTCTGGCTGGTGATCGAGCGCAGTTGCCGCAATGGCGCGGCGCTGTTTGATTTCGGCGTGGGAGACCAGGATTACAAGCGCAGTTGGTGTACCCAGGAGACCGTGCATCACGACATCCTGATGCCGCTAACGGCAACCGGGCGCCTGGCTGCCCTCGCCCAGCGAAGCGTGACGCGAACCAAGGCGGCGATCAAGGGAAATGCGCATCTCTACGGCCTGCTTCAACGCCTACGCGCACAGGCGACGACAACCTCGACCAAAGCCCCGGGCACAGACGATTGAAGATGGGCCTAGTCAAGCCGCGTTGCGGTCGCGATCATCGGGGACCGGCAAGCGCGCGGCCATCAATACCAGATCCGAATAGCCAGCATTTTCGAAGGCAGCCATGATTTCGGCCAGCTCTTCCGGATTGGGCTCCGGGGCCGACAGAATGATCTCATGCGTGCCGCTGCGGCTCAGGCGCGCAACACCTTCGGCATTGGCCGGACCGCATTCGACCACAACCATGTCATAGGCATCTGCGAGCGCATCGACGATCATCGACAGGCGATCAGCACCACGCATCGCTTGGCGGATGTCCGAATTGCCCTGTGGGATGATATCGGCACCGGACAGCCGGTCCGGATGGATCGTATCGGCAAAGGCTGCGTCGCCGCACAGAAGATCGGTCACGCCCGGCAGGTCGGAATCGGTTGCCATCAGCATCGTCGGGCAGGCCGAACCGGTCATGTCGACCAGAACCACCCGGACGCCGCGGCTGGCAAGTTCGCGGGCCAGGAGGACCGTACCCGCCGAGCCATCGTCACCCGAAGGCGAAATCGCAAAGGCGATCCGGGTTCCCTCCTCCATCAGATAAGTCGCCACGGCAGAGACAGAGAACTCGTCTTCCTCTTCCGGCTCTACCGGTTCGTGCGCAAAGTCCGGCTCATCCCGATCCGGGCTTTCCGCCTGGAAATCAAGCGTCTGCTCCATCTCATAGGCCAGATCATCGTCGGCTTGCGCTTCGATCTCGCTTGCGGCCGTTTCAGCGGGGATCTGCGACAGAACAGTCTGCGGGCCGGCCAGTTGCGGCTCGCCTTCATCGTCATGTTCGCGGTTGTCTGCCTGGCTTCCGCTCGGGCGCAAGGCGCGACCGCTGAAGAGTTCCAGCATCATCACCAGAACCGCGCTCAGGATCAGCGTCGCCAAGGCCGCGACGATGGTGATCGGAATAACTTTAGGGAAATTCTGCTCGGAAGGCTCGATGGCGCCGGAGACGACACGCGCATCCGCCGGGCTCGCATCCTTGCCTAGGCGGGTGGAGGCTTCCCGGTAGCGGGCGAGATAGGTTTCCAACAACTGACGCTGAGCCGTTGCCTCCCGCTCCAGTGCCATCAGACCCACTTCGTCCTCGCCGGCGCGGGCACTGTCGGCCTTGACCGTGTTCAACTGGGCGATCAACTGGGTTTCACGCTCACGCGCAACCGCTGCGTCATTTTCCAGGCTTGCCGCGATCTTGGACGATTCGGCTGCAATCTGCTCGCGGATGCCGGAAAGCTGCGCGCGCAACGCCTTCATCTGCGGATGCCCATCCAGCAAGGTGGTCGACAGATCGGCGATCTGGCCACGGATCTGCGATTCCGTCGTCTTCAACCGCTGAACCGATTCCGATCCGGCGATGGCATCCAGGGTATCCGTCGGCCTGCCGCTTTTCAGCGCCGCCAGGACGTTCTGCGCCTTGGCTTCCGCATCGGCACGTTCGCCACGGACACGCGCCAGTTCAGACGAAATGTCAGAGAGCTGCTTGGAACTGAAGGATGACGAATCGGCGCCCAGCGGCATCAGTCCGGCGGAGGAACGGTATTCGGCGACCTTCTGCTCGGCATCACGCACCTTCTCGCGCAGATTGGCGATCTCGGTCTCCAACCAGCGGGCGGCATCGGAATTGCTGTCGAGCTTGGCGCCGCTCTGCAGCTGGCGATAGACGTCTATGATCGCATTGGGAACGGCGGCGGCCAGCGCGGGATCCTTCGAGGTGAATTCAATGCCGATCACACGTGACTTTTCAACCTGATAGACCTGCAGCTTTTCCTTGAATGCCCGCAGCACCCGCTGCTCGGGCGGGAGCTCGAGCGGGTTCTTCTTCAGCCCGAACAGGACGAGAAAGTCGGAAATAGCGGATGGCTTGGTGTCGGGATCGAACTCTTCGCGTTCATACAGTTTCAGATCGCGAGCGACCTGCTTCATCAGATCAACCGACTGCAGGAGCTGGACCTGGCTGACGATATTGAGTTCATCCGACAACGGTTCGCTGGTCGTCGAGGCGGAGCCTGGCGACAAGAAAGTCGGCTGCCGCGGCTCGATCAGAATGCGCGCGTCGGCCTCATAGGTCGGGTCTATCAGGCTTGCGCCGACGAAGGCCAGCGCGCCGGTGAGTGCCGTCGCGGCAAGGATCCTGCCCTTCCGTGCCCAGACGGCACGGAATAGCTGCGCGAGATCGATATCCACGTCCTGATGACCGTTGCCCAAACTCGACATGCCCAACTCCCGGTACAAATTCAGCGCGAAAGTAAAGGAACATGGTAACTCAACCGTTAATATGTGCATCCGCCATGCACGCCGGCCGGGACAGAGCAAGCAAACGGCAAATTTCTTTACCCGGTGTTAACCCTAACCGATTGATAACGAGGCATCGAATTCTGAAAGATCGGGAGCGCGTAGGCGCATGGCAAGGGCTGGTACAAACGGGATATTGTTGCTCGCGGCAGCAGTTCTGTCGGCAGGACTGGCCGGCTGCGCAAGTTATCGGCCTGCACCGAAGGTTTTTCATGAGGCAACCATCCAGCCTTACCGGCTGGACAGTGGCGACCGTCTGCGCGTCACCGTCTTCGAACAACCCAGCCTGAGCAACACCTATACCGTCGACCAGGCCGGCTATATCGCCTTCCCGCTGGTCGGCCAGGTTCCGGCACGCGGCTCATCCCTTACACAACTCGAAGGTGCGGTAGCCCAGAAGCTCAAACAGGGTTACCTGCGTGATCCGGACGTCACCATCGAAATCGACCGGTATCGCTCGATCTTCGTCATGGGTGAAGTCGGACAGGCGGGGCAATATGCCTATGTGCCGGGTATGACCATCCTGAATGCGATTGCGGTTTCAGGTGGTTTTTCCAGCCGGGCCAACCAGCATGATGTCGATGTCACGCGCAAGATCAACGGCCAGATCCTGACCGGCCGCGTGCCGATCACCGATCCCATTCTCGCTGGCGACACGGTCTATGTTCGCGAGCGGCTGTTCTGATTTATGCAGAAGCCGGGGTCGCTTCGCATCATTCATTGTTTCAGGTCGCCGATCGGCGGAATTTTCCGCCATGTCCGCGACCTGGCCGAATACCATAGCCGTGCCGGTCACCAGGTGGGCATCGTCTGCGACAGCTCCACCGGCAGCGAACACGAAGACAGGCTGTTCGAGCAGATCTCCCCCTATCTTTCGCTTGGCCTAACGCGGATACCCATTCGCCGGTCCATCAGTCCCGGCGATCTCTCTGCACTGATCAAAAGTTACAAGAAAATCGAGGAATTGCAGCCGGATATCCTGCATGGACACGGCGCCAAAGGCGGCGTGCTCGCGCGGATCATCGGCTCAGCCCTGCGGGTGAAAAAGTATCGCGTTTCCCGCTTCTATTCGCCCCACGGGGGCAGCCTGCATTTTTCCGGCGCGAAGATCTCAGGCAAGGCCGTCTTTGCCATCGAGCGGGTGCTTGAACACATGACGGAGGCGATCTCCTTCGTCTGTGACTACGAGCGCAATGCCTACGAGGCGAAGATCGGCAAACCCCGTTGTGATTCCGCGCGCATCTACAATGGCATCAGTGATGGCGATTTCGAACCGATCCCGACCGATGCCGACGGGGTGGATCTGCTCTATGTCGGCATGCTGCGCGACCTGAAAGGGCCGGACGTCTTCATCGAAGCCTTTGCCCAGGCCGAAAAACTGGTCGGGCGTCCGCTGAAGGGGCTGGTCATCGGAGACGGTCCCGACAAGGCAAAATACGAGCGCATGCTGGAGCAGAACGGGCTTTCGGGGCGTGTCTCCATGCTGCCCGCCATGCCGGTCAAACAGGCCTTTGCGAAATCAGAGATCATCGTCGTGCCGTCGAGGGCGGAGGCGATGCCCTATATCGTGCTGGAGGCCCTGGCCGCCGAAAAAACCGTGATCGCCTCACGCGTTGGTGGCATTCCGGAAGTGCTGGGGCAAGCGAGTGATGCGCTGGTCGAGCCCGGCAATGCGGGGGCATTGGCCAGCATCATGGCAAAGGCACTGCTCACACCCGGTTGGGGTCGTGATACCATGCCAAGACGCGAGCAGTTCCAGTCGCGGTTTTCCGCATCCGTGATGGCGCATGAACTCGAAGGCCTCTACCGCAGACACTTGATCGTCTCTTAACTGCAGCCATTCGCTCTGTGCCAAATCGACACAGAATCTTCGCTTCCCGCCTGAGAAGCTCAAGCGTTTCTTAGGACCTTGCTGCTAGCTTTCGCGCACACACATGCGAGAGCGAACAATGAACAAGGTTGATAAGCCAGACGCATTCGACCTCGGTGCCATGCGCCAAAAGGCGAGCCAGGCGGCCACTGATCCTGACACGTCCAACGGGCCAACGGAGCCGGTGGAAATCAGCGCCCTGGCGCGACAGATCGCCGGTCAGTACAGTGACGTCAACTATTCGCCATCGATCATCATTGGCCAGTTGCGGTTCCTCGAATTCTTCAGCCTGTTTGCCATCGCGCTTGCGGCCAATTTCTTCTTCGCGCTCGCGCCCTACGACCACCTCATGAGTTCGGCCATCAACGGTTTCGCCAGTGCGGCGCTGGCCTTGGTGCTGATGCAGGTAGCCGACTGCTACGATGTTTCCATTCTGCGGACACCGATGCGGTTCATGGGCCGCGTACTGGCGAGCTGGATGGCAGCGGTCGCCATGACCGCGTTGGTTAATCTCCTGTTTTTCACCAACGACGCACATTACCGGATGGTGCTGGCGGCGTGCTTCCTGCTTGGCGCGGCCTATCTGTTCATCGAACGCAACCTGATCGGCTTTGCCATCCGCCGCTGGGCGCGCAACGGCGTGATGGAGCGCCGCGCCGTGATCATCGGCGGCGGCAAGCCGGCCAAGGACCTGATCCGTGCGCTGGAACAGCAGCCGGAAAACGACATCCGCATTTGCGGCATCTTCGACGACCGCAACGCACAGCGCTCACCGGACATGATCGCCGGCTATCCGAAGCTCGGAACGGTGGCCGAACTGGTCGAGTTCGCCCGGCTGGCCCATATCGACATGCTGATCATTTCGCTGCCGCTGAGCGCGGAAGCGCGCATCATGCAGTTGCTGAAAATGCTCTGGGTATTGCCCGTCGACATTCGCCTGGCGGCGCATTCGAACAATCTGCGCTTTCGCCCGCGTGCCTATTCGCATGTCGGCGCGGTGCCGCTGCTCGACATTCTCGACAAGCCGATCCGCGACTGGGATTCTGTGGCGAAACGGGCATTCGACATCTTTTTCAGCCTTCTGGCTCTCGCGCTGCTCTGGCCGGTGTTCATCGGCGCGGCGATTGCCGTGAAGATGAACTCGAAGGGGCCGGTCTTCTTTGTTCAGAAGCGCCATGGCTTCAACAACGAGATCATCAACGTCCTCAAGTTCCGGTCGATGTATACCGAAATGAGCGACCCGACGGCGCGCAACGCGGTGACCAAGAACGATCCGCGCGTCACCTCTGTCGGCCGGTTCATCCGCAAGACATCGATTGACGAGTTGCCGCAGATCTTCAACGTTCTGCGCGGTGACCTTTCCCTCGTCGGTCCGCGCCCGCATGCCATTCTCGGCCAGACACGCGACAAGCTCTATGGCGACGTCGTCGAGGGCTACTTCGCCCGCCACCGGGTCAAGCCGGGCGTGACCGGCTGGGCGCAGATCAATGGATGGCGCGGCGAGATCGATACCGATGACAAGATCAAGTTTCGCACGGCCTACGACCTCTACTACATCGAGAACTGGTCGCTGCTCTTCGATCTGAAGATCCTGTTCCTGACACCGATCCGTCTGCTCAATACGGAAAACGCCTATTGACCTCGATCGCCGCCCAACAGCCCGTTCCCTTCAGGCCGCAGGCAGCGGCCGTCCAGATGGTCGCGTCATGGCTGATTGCCTTCGGCGTCTTTCTGTCCGGCTTCGTCATCTCCGAACCAGCACCCTATGAATTGCTGATGGTCGTGCAGGTGGCGCTGTGGTTCCTGCTCGGGCTGAAGATCTCGCGCGCCGTCGCCCCGCTGCTTGCCCTGCTGCTGACGTTCAATGTCGGCGGCATGCTGTCGCTGACCGTGCTGCGCGATATTGTGACGGACCAGGTTCTCTATGTCGCCGTATCGATTTTCCTGGCCATTACCGCCGTCTTCTATGCCGCGATCATCGAAGATCGCCATCAGCGGCTGAAACTGATCTTCCAGGCCTGGGTGGCTGCAGCGGTTATCACCGGCATGCTCGGCATCCTTGGATATTTCCACGCCTTTCCGGGCGCCGAGATCTTTACCCGCTACGACCGCGCCATGGGCGCGTTCCAGGATCCGAACGTGTTCGGTCCGTTTCTGGTCGCCCCGACGCTTTACCTGATGTACGGCCTTTTGACCGGGCGGCTTGTCGATGCGCCCCTTCGCATTGTCGGCATCCTGATCATCACCTTTGCCGTCTTCCTGTCATTTTCCCGCGCGGCCTGGGGCCTGTTCCTGTTTTCGGCGCTGGCGCTTGTCTTCATCATGCTGCTGAAGGAACGCACCAATGCGTTCCGGCTGAAGATCCTGATGCTGTCGCTGGCGGCCGTCGCGTTGATCGTGCTTGCACTGGTCATCGCCCTGCAGTTCGAAAAGGTTCGCGACCTCTTCCTTGCCCGTACGCAACTGGTTCAAGACTATGACGGCGGTCATCTCGGCCGCTTCGCTCGCCACCGGCTTGGCTTCGAAATGGCGATGGAGCGGCCATTCGGTATCGGTCCGATGATGTTCAGCAAGATCTTCCCGGAAGACGAGCACAATATCTGGCTCAAGTCGCTCATGACCTATGGCTGGCTCGGCTTCGTGTCCTATGTGACGATGATCCTCTGGACCTTCTCGATGGGCTTTCGATATCTGCTGCGCGACCGACCCTGGCAGCCGTATTTGATGATGTCCTGGATCGTCCTGGTCGGCCACATGCTGATCGGCAACGTCATCGACACCGATCACTGGCGGCATTTCTATCTTGTTCTCGGCATTGTCTGGGGATGTGGAGCGCTGGAATGGCGCCATCAGCGGCAGATCCGGCAAAACGCCGCCTGATCGCGGTGCAGAGATCAATAATCTCAGAGAAGATTTGATTCCTGCACCATCTGCGCCATATTAATCGTCATGATCTCAGCTGCTCAAATTCGCGCTGCCCGCGCTCTTATCGACTTGACGATAGACAAGCTGTCGGCAGCCAGTGGCGTTCCGGCGCTCATGATCCTGCAGATCGAGACCGAGCGCGCCTATGATGCCGGCCCGGACACCTTTGCACGGCTCAGGGAAGCGCTGGAAGACATGGGCATTGCATTCCTCGACGCCGGGCAAGGTGGTGAAGGGGG
The DNA here is from genome assembly GCF_000247475.1 of Rhizobium sp. PDO1-076. GTDB lineage: Bacteria > Pseudomonadota > Alphaproteobacteria > Rhizobiales > Rhizobiaceae > Allorhizobium. The sequence goes on from NZ_AHZC01000048.1 coordinate 8,420, forward strand.
CGAAGGCATCCGCCTTTCGCGCCGCCCGCACGAGGTCGATGGCATCCGCCCGGAAAACCTCAACGCCACCAACGACGATTAATTTCCCGCATCATGGAACAAAACCTTGTTCCATCGCTTACCTGCCTGAACGACACAGACAGGAGAAATTCATGAATCGAAGCAACGGTCTCTATCTCATCATCGGTGCACTCGTCGTGGCCGTGGTCGGCCTCGGTGCCTATGTCTACCGCGAGGAAAGCAAGCCACAGGGCGTGGAGCTTCGCATCGGCGAAAATGGCGTTTCGGTGGAAGAGAACTGAGCGATATACGGTGTTTTACACCGGCTTGATAAAGCTTCGATAGAACTGCACGGGGGCGCTTATGGCGCCCTCAAGCATGTATGGCTGGCGCTCGGTCGTGCCGGCGCGCCGGGTGATCGGCAACCCATGGTCGAGCCCGTCGATCATGCGGAACTCGACAAGCACCCTACCCTCTCGATCCTTCCAGACGTGCGACTTGCCGGTGGTCGTCACCACTTCCACCCCGTGCTGCTCCTCCAGACCATACAGATCAAGCCACTGGGCAAGACTTGCCCTTGCATTGACCGGGGCGACAACATGGTCGGCACTGCCGTGCCATATCGATACCGCCGGCTGCGCCTTGGTATCCGGGCGTACCTGGCGGACCAGATCGCCCCATTCCGACGCATTGCGGTTGGCACCGGATTTCATCACCGACAAGGCTGTCATCGCATCGCGTGCCGCGCCAAAAGGCAGGCCGCCGACGATCTGGCCTGCGGCAAACAGATCGGGATAAGTGGACAGCAAGGCGGCGGTCATCGCGCCGCCTGCCGACAGGCCCTGGACGAAAATACGGTCCGGCGCGATCCCGTGACGATCGGCTGAATGTTCGATCATCTGACGGATCGACATCAGTTCACCGCGATCCCTGGCAACGGCGCTGGGGCGGAACCAGTTGAAACAGAGGTTCTGGTTGTTCTGCTTGGTCTGTTCCGGATAAAGCAGGACAAAACCCTTTTCGCGCGCCATCCGGCTCCAGCCGCTAGCATGGTCGAAGCCTTGAGCGGTCTGCAGGCAACCGTGCAACACGACCACAAGAGCACTGCGCTCCGCTTTGGTGGACGGGACGAATTCCAGCATGCGCAGCCGGCCTGGATTGTGGCCGAAGGCATGAACTTCCACGAGCCCCGAACGGCTCGCCCGCGCACGCGCAGGCTTCACACGTGCAGGCTTGGGCGCATCAAACGTCGGCAGCGTACGCATTGCGGCGGTGAGTTTCTTGCCCCACCTGCGCTGCTCCCGCAGGATCGATGATAGCGGCATAGGGATCTTGAAGCGCATCAGGCTCTCACTCTTTGTCAGTCTCTATCATCGCATATAATGCTGCATTGCAGCAAACATAGGACTTGCGAGGAGAAAAATCAGCGTGACGGGCAGAGCCCGTACTTCTGTCTGTGGATAATCTGAAAAACTACTGGGATATCAAGGATTAAATGGTCGGGGCGGCCGGATTTGAACCGACGACCCCTTGACCCCCAGTCAAGTGCGCTACCGGGCTGCGCTACGCCCCGACCCGCCTATAAGGCTTGATCCTGTTAGACTTTTGGCTTTCCCGGCGCAAGCGGAAAAAGCAGGCCGCAGATTAAAAAAGGAACGAGGGCCTATAAATGCACAGGATGGAACGAAAAGTCCCACCAAAGTCCCATAGACGTTCACGTTGAGATCCGGAAAACTTACAGGTGAAACATGAATGCAGCATTCCGTCGGGCAATCGCGATACCCTTATGCCCGCCCGAAATAACAGAGGGTTGTGACGGATCGCTTTAATATCTATCAATACGATGCCGAGCTGTAGATGGAGGATAGATCGGAAGCAAGTATCGGGCAGGTGAAGCCATCACTTGCTAAGGCTTCGCCGACGCAATTTATAGAGTATCACTTGAGGTTGCTATGGCCAAAATGAGTATAGAGAAGCGCCAGGCTGCGACAAAACAGGCGGCCTTCAATCTTTTGGACGACCTACAGCATATGCGTGACGTGGTGGCAAAGATCGCCATAACATCTGGAGATCTCCGCCGGCTCAGCAATGTTTTACGAAGGCTTTTAATTGATGAGTCCGGCGACCTACCGAAAGTCGCTTCTCCGCGCCTTGGAAGAACTCTTTTCCTTACCGCCCCAGACATCGACAGCATGACAAAGCAGGTGGACGAAGAAGGTCTGTATTTTGCCTCATTAGGAGCCAGCAAAATATTCGGTAGCCGTGTTGAGGTTCTGACCATGTATATGAACTGGATCCAGCCCTACCAGGGCAAAGACGAGCATATTAAGCTGGAAGGTATGAGGGGAGAGCCCGACACAGAACTTAAGCGAGTAAAGATAGAGGAATTTCTTCGGCAAAAGGTTCTATTTTTCGCTAACACGTGGTTCACTCGAGTCGAAATTCTAAAGTACGTTTCCAATATCGCCGGTGGGGTACACAGTGGCGAACTCAAGACAACAAACCAGCAAAATCTCCACCGACTTCGTCAACTCGTCTCCTACGTCATGCATGACGGAGTGATGGGAATGCAAATGCATACGGCGCCTTTTAGATCGATG
>NZ_AHZC01000047.1 GCF_000247475.1 Rhizobium sp. PDO1-076
GCCCCGTCGGTCGATCATCGTTGACACGTCATGGGCATGGATCCCGGCGAGTTCGAAGGAAAAGATCGAGCCCTTGCCCGGCGCATTGCCGATGATCCGGAGCGAATTGATCGCCGAAAGCCGCTCATGGGCATAGGCACGCAGGCTTTCTTCATGAGCTGCAATCGCCTCGCGGCCGATGCTTTCCATGTAGTCGAGCGCATAGCCGAGGCCGATCGCCTGGACGATCGGCGGGGTTCCCGCCTCGAAACGATGCGGCGGTTCGTTATACGTAACGAGGTCTTGCGTCACTTCGACGATCATTTCGCCGCCGCCCATGAACGGCTGCATTTCCTTCAGCCGCTCCATCTTGCCATAGAGCACGCCGATGCCCGACGGGCCATAGAGCTTGTGGCCGGTGACGGCATACCAGTCGCAATCGAGATCGCGGACATCGACCGGCAGATGCACGGCGCCCTGGCTGCCATCGACCATGACCGGAATACCGCGTGCATGGGCGATCCGGCAGACGTCCTTGATCGGCACCACGGTGCCGAGCGCATTCGACATATGGGTGATGGCGACCAGCTTGGTGCGCTCCGTCAAGCTTTTTTCAAACGCCTCGAGATCGAAGGCGCCATCGTCGGTGACCGGCGCCCAGACCAGCTTGGCGCCGCGGCGCTCACGCAGGAAATGCCACGGCACGATATTGGAGTGATGCTCCATGATCGACAGCACGATCTCGTCGCCCTCGCCGATATGGCTCATGCCCCAACCATAGGCGACCGTGTTGATCGCCTCGGTCGAGGATTTTGTGAACACCAGTTCGTCGATAGAGCCGGCATTCAGGAACCGTCGCACCTTCTCGCGCGCGCCCTCATAGGCATCGGTCGCGGCATTGGACAGGAAATGCAGGCCGCGATGCACATTCGCATATTCATGGCTATAGGCATGGCTGATCGCGTCGATCACCATTTGCGGCTTCTGCGCCGACGCCGCATTGTCAAGATAGACCAGCGGCTTGCCATAGACCTCGCGCGACAGGATCGGAAAATCCCGGCGTACGGCCTCAACGTCATATCCTGCCTTGACCACGCCGGTGTCAGCCATGATGCTCCAGCCAATCCGTGATGATTTCTTCCAGCGCCTCGACGAGGGCCTCGTCTTCCAGCTCTTCAACGATCTCGGCAACGAAACCGTTGATCAGCAGGCCACGCGCCGTCTTTTCGGGAATGCCGCGCGACATCAGGTAGTAGAGATGGTTCTTCTGGATGTCGGTCACAGTCGCGCCATGGGCGCACTGCACGTCATCGGCGAAGATCTCGAGCTCCGGCTTGACCGAAAATTCGGCATCGTCGGACATCAGCAGCGTGTTGCAGGCCATGCGCGCATCGGTCTTCTGCGCGTCGGGGGCAACCCGGATCATGCCCTGGAACACGCCCTTGGCACGATCAAAGACAATGTTGCGGATGATCTCGGTCGAGGTCGTATGCGGCACGTTGTGGCCAAGCGTCATCGTCACATCGGTATGGGTGTCACCGCCGAGCAGGTTGACAGCGCGCAGGGTGAAGTCGGAGCCTTCGCCCGTCGTCTTCACATGCACTTCCTGGCGCACCAGCTTGCCACCGGCATTGATGATGAACAGGCGGAACTTGGCATTGGGGCCGAGATCGGCGCGGATCTGGCCGAGATGGCTGTCGGCGTCGCCTTCGCCCTGGAGAATGACCCAGGTGACCTCGGCGCCGTCACCCAGCGTCAGGTCGGCGACAACGGTCGCAAGTGCCGCCGAATCCGACTGGCCGACATGGCGCTCGACGATGGTTGCCTTGGCGCCCTTGCCGAACGTGGCCGGGAAGCGCAGATGCAGGTGACCTGCCGCATGGACCGACTGCAGTTCGATCAGCTCCTCGATCTCGGCGCCATCAGCAATCTCCAGGCTGAAGCCGTCGCGCACGAAGGCGCCGTTGATCCGGCCGATCGTGTCTTCGCTGTTATAGGCGGTCAATGCCGGCGCGGCGGAGCCATCCTTCAGGCTGTCGCGATAGGCAGTGACCGTCAGACCCTCCGGCAGAGAGCCGGCATCCTGCGCCACGCCCTGGCGGATCGCCAGAACCGTGGCATTGGTGACGATCGGCCTAACGCCTTCCGCCACGGCCGATATCTCGTCGGCCGGCAGAGCGCGCAGTAGTGCCTTGAGATCGGTATAATGGAAGCTTTCGACCCGTCGGGTTGGCAGACCCTGGCGCTTCAGAGTGTCGAACAGACCGTCGCGCTGCAAGAGCACGGCACCATCGCCCGGCAGGCTGCCGATCTGGTTGGTATAGGCGTCGATGAGCTGGGTCTCGGCTGCGGTGAGCCGATTGGCCGCTTGCAATGTCATCGTTGCAACTCCTTCAAACTTGAGAGCCTATCAGGCTGCCTGACCGGTGATGTCGGCATAGCCGTTGGCTTCGAGTTCCAGTGCAAGATCCTTGTCACCGCTCTTGATGATCTGGCCCTTGTAGAGGACGTGGACGCTGTCCGGCACGATATAGTCGAGCAAACGCTGGTAGTGGGTGATGACCACGGTGGCTCGGTCCGGACGCTTCAGCGCGTTGACGCCATCGGCAACGATCTTCAACGCATCAATGTCGAGGCCGGAATCCGTTTCGTCGAGAATGCACAGCTTCGGCTCGAGCAGCGCCATCTGCAGGATCTCGGCGCGCTTCTTCTCGCCACCGGAAAAGCCGACGTTAAGCGGACGCTTCAGCATGTCCGGGTTGATCTTCAGCTCGGCTGCGGCTTCCTTCACCCGGCGGATGAATTCAGGCGTGGTCAGTTCGTCTTCGCCACGCGCCTTGCGCTGCGAGTTCATCGCGACCTTGAGGAACTGCATGGTCGCCACACCCGGGATTTCGACCGGATACTGGAAGGCAAGGAAGATGCCCTTGGCAGCGCGTTCGGCCGGATCGAGTTCGAGAATGCTCTCGCCGTTATATAGAATATCACCCTCGGTGACTTCATAGTCCTCGCGGCCCGACAGGATGTACGACAGCGTCGACTTGCCGGAACCGTTCGGGCCCATGATGGCAGCCACTTCGCCGGCCTTGACGGTCAGGTTCAGGCCGCGGATGATTTCGGTGCCGTCTTCGGCGATACGGGCATGGAGATTGCGAATTTCAAGCATGTCTGTGTTCCTGTTTCAGGCAGCCGGATCACTTCGACCGCGCGTAAGAATGATGAGCAACCCCCGCCAGATCGTTTCCAGCCATTCGGCGGAAAAAAATGCAACGAAGAGAACGAAACAGATCGAAATGATCAACAGTATGAGCGACGAGCGTTCGTAAATGCGCGCCATTCTGTTTTTCAAGTACGTGTGCTTCTTTCTGTCTGGCTTGGCTTGCTCCGTTTCCATCAAATGAATTGTGGTCCTGACCTTAGCCCACGCTCCCCTCGAGCGAGATATTGATCAGCTTCTGCGCTTCAACCGCAAATTCCATCGGCAGCTCCTGGATAACATCGCGGACGAAGCCGTTGACGATCAGGGCGATCGCCTCTTCTTCCGGGATGCCGCGCTGCATGGCATAGAACTTCTGGTCTTCCGAGATCTTCGAGGTGGTGGCCTCATGCTCGATCTTGCCGGTGGAGTTCTTCACTTCGATATAAGGCACCGTATGGGCGCCGCACTTGTCGCCGATCAGCAGCGAGTCGCAATTGGTGAAGTTGCGCGCATTTTCCGCCTTGCGATGCATCGAAACCTGACCGCGATAGGTGTTCTGCGACACGCCGGCCGAAATGCCCTTGGAGATGATCCGGCTCCGGGTGTTCTTGCCGAGATGGATCATCTTGGTGCCGCTATCGACCTGCTGGTGACCGTTGGACACCGCGATCGAGTAGAACTCGCCCTGTGAATCGTCACCGCGCAGGATGCAGGACGGATATTTCCAGGTGATCGCAGACCCGGTCTCGACCTGGGTCCACGCGATCTTCGAGCGATGGCCACGGCAATCGCCGCGCTTGGTGACGAAGTTGTAGATGCCGCCCTTGCCGTCCTTGTCGCCCGGATACCAGTTCTGGACGGTGGAATACTTGATCTCGGCATCGTCGAGCGCCACGAGTTCGACCACAGCGGCGTGCAACTGATTTTCGTCGCGCTGCGGCGCGGTGCAACCTTCGAGATAGGACACATAGGCGCCCTCCTCGCAGATGATCAGCGTGCGCTCGAACTGGCCGGTGTTCTTCTCGTTGATGCGGAAATAGGTCGACAGCTCCATCGGGCAGCGAACGCCCTTCGGCACATAGACGAAGGAACCGTCTGTAAACACGGCGCAATTCAGCGTCGCATAATAGTTGTCGGTGACAGGAACGACCGAACCGAGATATTGCTTCACCAGATCCGGGTGCTCGCGTACAGCTTCCGAGATCGACATGAAGATCACGCCGGCCTTCTTCAGTTCTTCCTTGAAGGTCGTGACGACCGAGACCGAGTCGAACACGGCGTCGACGGCAATCTTCGAGGTCTGCACGCCGGCCAGGATTTCTTGCTCGCGCAGAGGGATGCCAAGCTTTTCATAAACCTTCAACAGCTCGGGATCGACATCGTCGATCGAGGTCGGGCCGGCCGTGCTCTTCGGCGCGGCATAATAATAGATATCGTTGAAGTCGATCTTGGGATAATTGACGCGCGCCCAGGTCGGCTCTTCCATCGTCAGCCAGCGCCTGTAGGCGTCGAGGCGCCATTCCAGCATCCATTCCGGCTCGTTCTTCTTGGCCGAGATGAAGCGGACGATATCTTCAGATAGACCCTTCGGGGCCTTGTCGACTTCGATGGTGGTTTCAAAACCATACTTGTACTGATCGACATCAATCTGGCGGACCTGATCGATTGTTTCCTGCACAGCAGCCATGGTCGTTCTCCAATCTTGCCGGGTCAAAGTCCGGCAGCTTGTTAACGTTGGGCGGGATGTCCGCCATATGTAATGTTCGGAGGCACTATTTCACCCCCTCTTGGCAAGGTAAAAATTGGCAAAAACCAATTTCTTCCTCAATTTCACGCGGCCTGCCCCGATAGCTTGCGCCGTCCGGCCACCTTGGCGAAGACTTCAATGGCCCGGTCGACTTCCGCATCGGTGGTCGAAGGCCCGAGCGAAAGCCTGAGCGCGCCCGTCGCTGCGTCTTCACCCATGGCCGTCAACACATGACTGGCGCCGACCTTGCCCGAAGAGCAGGCGGCACCGGCCGACAGCGCAACCCCTTCGAGATCGAAGGCGATCTGTCCGGTTTCGGCCTTCAGGCCCGGCAGATGGAAAAAGCTGGTATTGGCCACACGCTGTTCGCTGCGGCCATAGATCAGTAGATCCGGCGCATGTTGTGCCATCGCCGCTTCCAACCGATCCCGACGCGCAGCAATGGCAGCGTTTCGGGCCTCAAGCCCGTCAGCCATCAACCGGGCAGCGGCACCAAAACCGGCGCTCGCCGCAACATTTTCGGTGCCGGCGCGATGCCCCTTTTCCTGGCCACCGCCGCGGACCAATGGTTCCGGCATCAGCGTCTCGCCGCGCGCAATCACCGCACCGATGCCTTTGGGGCCACCGATCTTGTGGGCGGAGATGATCAGGAAATCTGCACCGAGCGCATCGATGGAAACAGGCAGGCGACCGGCCGCCTGGACCGCATCGACGACCAGCAGACCACCATGTTTGTGCACAATCGCAGCAGCCTCGGTAATGGGTTGCACGATACCGGTCTCATTGTTGACCAGCATAAGCGCCACCAGCGGCAGACCGGACGTCGTGTCATGCTCTGCAAGATGCGCAGCAAGGGCATCAAGGTCGATCACACCCGAAGATTTAACTGCAATCTCACTCACCCGATCTGCGGCAAAGCGCCCACCGGCGCGAATGGCGGGGTGCTCGATCGCAGAAACATAAAGCCGGCCGATGGAAATGGCCGAGCGCCCCATGCGATAGACCGGCGACAAAAGATGGTTGGCAGCCTCGGTCGCGCTCGCCGTAAAGGTCACCGTTGCAGACGATGCACCGACTAGCGCACCAACATCGCGGCGCGCTTGCTCGACAAGCGTTCTGGCCGAACGACCTTCCGCATGCACCGAAGACGGATTTCCAGGCAGAGACAGCGCCTCGATCATGGCGTCGCGCGCGCAGCCGAGAAGCGGCGCGGTCGCGTTCCAATCGAGATAGATGCGCTCAATCGCCATCTGTTCTGGAAACCTCTGATTAGCACCGGCGCATTTTTCTTGAAATTTCGGCCGGGCTTGCACTATGACACGTTCATCCCGGATGCGCAGCATCCAGTTTCGAACAATTCTAAACTTCGTTTTAGAAAAGCTGACTGATCTCGTCAAGTCAGGTTTCTAAATTGATGGAACAGAACTGCAAAATTCTTACTGACCGGAGTCTCAATGCCCGAAGTCATTTTCAACGGCCCTGCGGGTCGCCTCGAAGGACGTTACCAGCCCTCGAAGGAAAAGAGCGCGCCGATCGCGATCATCCTGCATCCGCATCCGCAATTCGGCGGGACGATGAACAACCAGATCGTCTACCAGCTCTTCTACATGTTCCAGAAACGCGGCTTCACCACGCTGCGCTTCAACTTTCGCAGCATCGGCCGCAGCCAGGGCGAGTTCGACCACGGCGCCGGCGAATTGTCGGATGCCGCCTCGGCGCTCGACTGGGTGCAGAGCCTGCATCCGGATTCGAAGAGCTGTTGGGTCGCCGGCTACTCTTTCGGCTCCTGGATCGGCATGCAGCTTCTGATGCGCCGCCCGGAAATCGAAGGCTTCATGTCGATCGCGCCGCAACCGAACACCTATGACTTCTCGTTCCTCGCCCCCTGCCCGTCGTCCGGCCTGATCATCCATGGCGACAGCGACAAGGTCGCCCCGGAAAAGGATGTCCAGGGCCTGGTCGACAAGCTCAAGGCGCAGAAGGGCATCCTGATCACCCACAAGACGATTCCAGGCGCCAACCACTTCTTCAACGGCCAGGTCGAAACGCTGATGGGCGAATGCGAGGACTACCTCGACCGCCGCCTCGAAGGCGAACTGGTCCCGGAACCCGCTGCCAAGCGCATCCGGTAAACAGATAGCTGTGAAACAACTGAAGACGCCGTTCGAAAGAGCGGCGTTTTTTTGTTGGGTATCCCGCATCCGCGGGTCGGATTGACAAAAATCGCATCGCAAGTTCCAGTTGGTCCATCGACACAGAGCACCCAACTGCACGCCGGCGACAGATAGACATGCCTGATAATCCGACCTTCGATGCAATCGGCTTTGCCGGCGGTGGCAACCGCTGCTACTGGCAGAGCGGCTTTTTCCAGTCGCTCAACGCCACCCATCCGGTAAAGCCTAAATATTACGTGGCCGTATCGGCCGGCGCATATCATTGCGTGATGAACGTGGCGGGCGTTGGTGAGCGAGTGCGGGAAGCGGCTTTTTCATTTGCCGAGAGAGGTCTGCCCGGCCTTGACTGGTCGAAGCTGCGCATGCGGCAGTCGCCGCTGGTCGTCGGTGCCCTCTTTCGACAACTGCTGACCGAACAATTCGGCACAGCCGAACTAGCGGCCCTGAAGGCCGCCCCGCCGATCCTGATCCAGCTGTCGCGCCCGCCGGCATGGATGCCCGGCGGTCTGGCCGCGATCGGCTCTATTGCGGCTTACCAACTCGAAAAGGCCGTAACCAGTGGCGTGCATTCCAGGGCCGGCGGCTATCTCGGCCTCAAGCCGACGTGGATCTCGACCCACGACATCGAGGCACCGGCGGATCTGGTCGATGCGATCATGGCAACCTCCTCCGTGCCGCCGTTCATGCCGATCGGACGAATCCGTGGGGTGGCTCACCTGGACGGGGGACTGGTCGACAACCCACCGCTGCGCAAGCTTGCGGAAACCGAACGTCAAGGTGGCCGGACATTGTTACTCTCCACCCGATATGGACGCCCGCCGCCACACGCGCCCAACAGGCATGTTGTCAGTCCAAGCGAAGATTTGCCGGTCAACAAATTCGCCGTCGGCGATGCAAAAGGCCTGTGTCATGCCTTTGAACTCGGCTTGCGCGACGGTGCAGCCTTTGCGAAAACGCTGGCGACAGCATAGCAGCGGGAGAGAGCCATGCGGCGGACCTATTGGGGCGGTTGCCACTGCGGCGCAGTCGCGTTCGAGGCTGACCTGGATCTCGGCCTCGGCACGGTGAAATGCAATTGCTCGATCTGCGCCATGCACCGCATGTGGGGCGCAAAGGCCGACTCGGATGAGGTGCGCATCACAAAGGGCCGCGAGGCACTGACTGATTATTCCTTCGGCGGCCATGTGGCACATCATTACTTCTGCCGGACCTGTGGCGTGCATCCTTTCGCCTATGTGGACATCCCGGAGGACGGACGACGCTATTGGAATGTCCAGATATGTTGCCTTGAGGGTGTGGATGCCGACGAGGTTCGCAATGCCCCGTTGACCTACGAGGATGGACGCTCCAACCGCTGGGACCGCGTTCCGGCAGATGTCAGCCTATTGTAGGCTCGGTAGTACGCGACGCATCCGCCCTGGCAAACACGCCGCCGGTGACCGGCTCCCTGACACCGGTCGTTGTCGGAAAGGTCATCGGCAGCCCCATGGTCGCCCGCACGGCGAGATAGGCCCAGGCCTCGGCCTCCATCGCATCGCCGTCAAAGCCCGCCTGCTCGGCGCGCACCACGGACGCTCCATGCTGTTCCGCCAATTGCGCCAGGTCATCCATGATGATCCGGTTCAACCGCCCCCCGCCACAGATGACGAAGGTCTTCGGAAAAGCGGGAAGATGCGCTGCTGACTTGAGGATTGCCGCCGCGGACACATAGGCCAGCGTGCGCGCACCATCCGAAAGTTCCGCCTGATCTCCTGCCGGCGGTGAAAAGTCATTACGGTCCAGGGAACGGCGTGTGCTGGCCGTGAAAAAAGGATTGGCGAGATAGCGCTCAGCCAGCGGCATCAGCACCCTGCCCTCCGATGCGATACGCCCGCCCTCGTCATAGGGAATGCCGGCATGCGCCTCGACCCATTGATCAATCAACGCATTGCCCGGCCCGCTGTCGAAGCCGATGATCGCCCCATCGCGATCGAGATAGGTCAGGTTGGAGATACCACCGATATTGACGAAGCAGACCGGCCATTGTTCGGGCGGCATGCCATGGGCAAGTGCCTGATGATAGATCGGCACCAGGGGCGCACCCTGGCCGCCATGCACCATGTCATTGGCCCGCATGTCGAAGACGACGTCGATCCCCGTCTCCCGCGCCAGCAGCGCACCGTCACCGATCTGCACGGTCAGCGCCTGATCCGGTCGATGCAGCACTGTTTGGCCATGAAAACCGATAAGGTCGATATCCGCTGCCGACAGCGCGTATCGTTGCAGGAACAGCGAAACGGCCTCGCCATGGCGCAGGGTCAGATCCCGCTCGAGACCGGCCAGATCCCCCGGCCGCTGCTCGCGGACGGCGATCGCCTTGGCGTCCTCCAGCCCCTGTTTCAGCCGATCACGAAAGGCGGGTTCGTAAGGCATGGACAGAAACGGTCCACGCTCCACCACGGTTTCGCCATCGGTCTTCACCAGCGCCACGTCGATGCCATCCATCGATGTGCCGCTCATCAGGCCGATCACCGTTTTTAATGCCGTCATGGGACCATCACCGATTCGCATGCCACCTATCGCGCACATTCATGGTCGAAACGGGTGCACAATTCAAAAAAACAATGCTAAAGCGCCGACGGAATTTACTGCAGAACCTGAAAGCTAGGCCGTCATGACGAAGTTCAAGTCCGATTTCCTCCGCACGCTCGACGAGCGCGGCTTCATTCACCAGATCTCCGATGAGGCAGGTCTCGACGAACTGTTCGCCAAGGAAACCGTGACCGCCTATATCGGCTTCGATCCGACGGCACCCAGCCTGCATGCCGGCGGTCTCATCCAGATCATGATGCTGCACTGGATGCAGCAGACCGGCCATCGCCCGATCTCGCTGATGGGCGGCGGCACCGGCATGGTTGGTGATCCGTCCTTCAAAGATGACGCCCGCCAGCTGATGACCGTCGACACGATCGAAAGCAACATTGCCTCGATCAAGCGCGTGTTCTCCAACTACCTGAGCTACGGCGAAGGTCAGAAGGACGCGCTGATGATCAACAACGGCGACTGGCTGCGCGATCTCAACTACCTCGAATTCCTGCGCGATGTCGGCCGTCACTTCTCGGTCAACCGCATGCTGTCATTCGACAGCGTGAAAACGCGCCTGGACCGCGAGCAGTCGCTGTCGTTCCTCGAATTCAACTACATGATTCTGCAGGCCTACGATTTCGTCGAGCTCAACCAGCGTTATGGCTGCCGTCTGCAGATGGGCGGTTCCGACCAGTGGGGCAACATCATCAACGGCATCGACCTCGGCCACCGCATGGGTACACCGCAACTCTACGCGCTGACCTCGCCGCTTTTGACGACCTCGTCGGGCGCCAAGATGGGCAAGTCGCTGAACGGCGCCGTCTGGCTGAACCCGGACATGCTATCGGCCTATGATTTCTGGCAGTACTGGCGCAACACCGAGGATGCCGATGTGTCGCGCTTCCTGAAGCTCTACACGACCCTGCCGATGGACGAGATCGCAAGGCTGTCGGCACTCGGCGGCTCGGAGATCAACGACGTCAAGAAAGTCCTCGCCACCGAAGTCACCGCCATGCTGCACGGACGTGCGGCAGCGGAGCAGGCAGCGGAGACAGCACGAAAGACCTTCGAGGAAGGCGCGCTATCGGACAACCTGCCGACCATTGAGGTCGTCAAGGATGAACTGGAAACAGGCATCGGCCTGCTTGCGCTGATCGTCAAGGCAGGCCTTGCTGCCTCGAATGGCGAAGCCCGTCGTCACATCCAGGGCGGCGCGGTCAAACTCAACGACGCCGGCGTTACGGATGAAAAGATGGTTGTCGGCACGAGCGAAGTGACCGCCGATGGTGTGATCAAGCTGTCGCTCGGCAAGAAGAAGCACATCCTGGTCCGCCCGGTCTGATCCGGTAGAACACCAACCACATCAGCGACCGCATCAAACCCGCCATTGGCGGGTTTTTTGTTACCTGAACTCGAAGATCTGGCGAAACACGCCCGGCGCGATGATCGACAGCGGATTGATCACGAGATTGGGTCGCTCGACAGCCCCCGTCAGCTTGAATGTGATGCCCAGAAGGCC
>NZ_AHZC01000046.1 GCF_000247475.1 Rhizobium sp. PDO1-076
GAAACATCATGCTATACTACGCTCTCGTCTTCCTCGTCGTCGCATTGATCGCCGGTGTTCTCGGCTTCGGTGGCATTGCCGGCGCATCCGCCGGGATCGCCAAGATCCTCTTTGCGATATTCATCATCCTCTTCCTGATCTCGCTTGCGATGCGCCTGTTTCGACAGGCATAAGATCAGGAACGAAGGCGACAAAAGGGGCCTTGCACAATGCAGGGCCCCTTTTTTACTTGGTTCAGAACAACCTACAGAATGATCCAGGCCAACCCGGCAAGCATGGCGACCAGGATAGCGACCATGACGGAAACCGTAAACGCGCCGTATAGCGGCGGCACCTTGGCACCCAGGTCGGCATCGAGACCGGCCTCTTGCGCCATATCGAGGGTCTGACGGTCGACTGCCGGGTCTGGCGGATATTCGCGATTTCGGATCGGGTCTGTCATTTGATCTCCTGGAACCGGTCAAGCGGGACCGGAATACGCCTGGGGACCTGCGGCATCATCGCCTGAGCCTCGACCGATGAAGCGTCCGCGCGTCTATCGAGGCTTGCAAGCTTGGCCGGATCGATCGAACGGTGAATGTCTCGCCCCGCGACAAGCTCGGCGTCGACGGGAATGCAGTCACCGTAGACAATGCCGGCAAGACGCTCAGCCTGCCGCATCTGCTGCGGCAGCGCAGTTCGACAGGCCTGACCGGTTTCATAGGAAATAACGGCGACTGGCTCTTCAAGACACGAAGTGTCTTGCGAGTGGCAAGCAACGATTACCATCAAAGCAGCCAGGGTGTTCATCACTGATCTCCGCGTTATTTAAATGTTAACGCGGGAAAACCCTCGAAGTTCCGGGGCTGTTAAGCAATTCAACTTCGGCCTGGTGTTCAGGACATCCGGCCGGAGCGGATCAACTGATGAATATATTTGAGCTTTTCGAAGACCGGCTCGGACAGGATGAAGGGATAGAGATCGTGCTGGCCCATGCTGCGGTTGATGCTGTTGATCGCCAGCGTCAGCGGTACCCAGGCACGGATCAGCGCTTCCGAGCTGCCGCTGCGATAGCTGTCGAAGGTCTTGCTCAACGTCAGCCCCGATACATCCGTGTCGGCTTCCGGATTGGTTCTGAGCCCGAACGCATCGGCGGTGTCGAGCGCATCGACGATATGGAAGTAATGCGCGAACGTTTCGGCAAAATCCTCCCAAGGGTGGCTTGCCGCATAGGCGGTAATATAGCTGAGTTCCCAGCCGATCATTGGCCCTTCGGCATAGTGTCGCTTGAGGGCTTCGCCATAGTCGACCCTCTCGTCGCCAAACACCGCGCGAAACGCATCATATTCGCCACGATCGCGCACCAGCACATTCCAGTAATAGTGTCCGACTTCATGGCGGAAATGGCCAAGCAGGGTGCGGAACGGCTCGCCCAAGGCAACTCGGCGGGCTTCGCGCTCGACATCCGAAGCCTCGGCGATGTTAAGCGTGATCAAACCGTCCTCATGGCCGGTCAGAACAGGCCCCTCTTCGGTTGCGACGACCTCGTCGGCAAGAAACTTGAAACCGAGCCCCTGCGCGGGATTTTCGCCGCGGGTCGTCATTGGCAGATCGAAGCGCAGCAGCGAATAGAACAGGTTGCGCTTGGCGAGCTCGATCTTCTGCCAGTTGGCGATGTTCTGGGGGATGGAGATATCCGGAATGGTCACATTGTGTCGGCAGGCGACACAGAAGCCCGAGACGTCATTGTCGTCGACCAGCCAGTTGCAGCCGCCGATATCGGCATTGGCACAGGGATGCGCCGCCCAGCCTGGTTCGGCGGAATCGGCAAGTATGGCGCTGCCGTCCGGCCGCAGGGCCACCATGTCCAGCGCGCTCGGCCTGAAGGCCAGGCGCGAGCCACATGTGACACAGCCGTTGTTCTCGAAATGGACGACGTTTGAACAGTTCGAGCAACTGAACAGGCGCATGATCAATCACCATGGTCTGGAGGGTTTGGAAGGCGGAACCCGGAAGAGTTCATCGCAACTAATCGAAGATCTCAAGCGGGAAGGTCAGCTCGTAACGGATTTCCGCCTGGCCGAACTCGTGCTGTGCCGTCCCATTGACGGAAGACGGCACCACGCGCTCAAGAACGGTACTGCCAAACCTGTTGGTCTTGACCGCCTTGATATCATCGGCATCCGCGATGCCGAAGGGCTCCACCCAGAGGATGCGGACCATCGGACCTTGCGGCGTGTCCAACCGCGTGCAGGTGACCTCGATCGGCCGGCGCCGCTGCAGGAAATCGCCATGGCTGACCGCGTTGACGACCAGTTCATGCAGGGCAAGCCCGATATGCAGCGAAGCATTCGGCGTGAGCAGCACATCGTCGCCCGAAACATGCACCAGATCCGCATTTTCCTGAACATAGCGATCCACCTGCTGCTTCAGCAGGTCGCGGAAATAAGCACCGCGCCAACTGCTGTCGGTGATCAGATCCTGCGACTGCGACAGCGCATGCAAGCGGCCGCGGAATTTGCCGAGAAACATATCCAGCGTGCCGGCATAGCGGGCGGTTTGCGAGGCGATGCTCTGGATGATCGCCAGCAGGTTCTTTGACCGATGACTGACTTCGCGCAGCAAGGCCCTCAGCAGACGCTCGCGACGGCGATCCTCGGTTCGGTCGATCACCACGGTGATCAGGTGAAGCTTGGCGTCGGTCATCTCGACCAGCCTACAGCGAAACTCGAAAAAGCTGTCGTCGCCGGCTTCGATCTCGAGGTCGGCCCGGTCGCCCGCCTTGACCAGGGTCGACTTGATCTCGGTCAGCCGTTGGCCGATTTCCGGTCCGAAGATGGATTCGTCCGTTGGCCGCGCCCCGGCTTCCAGACGCCATTGCGGCGGAAGGGCGGTGATGCAGACATAGGTACCATCTTCGTCCTGCAGGATCAGGCTGGCACCCATATCGATAAGAGCGGTTATGAAGAACTCGCGCAATTGCTCTTCGCCGCGCTGAGGCTCAAACCATGTCAATCGATGTACCAACTGTCCTGCTCCGCCGTTGCTCGGCCCTTCGGATCAGCGCCAGCGCTCCATGCGCCGGCACGCGATCCCAAGCCCTTGTCTTTATTGCATTTATCCGCGCCTTACGCCTGTTCAGCGACCTGCTCGTTGAAGAACAGGGCCTGGCTGATGAGCGCCTTGACCATGTCCGGATTGAATGGCTTCGTGACCAGGAAGGCAGGCTCCGGCCGCTCGCCGGTCAACAGACGCTCTGGGAAAGCCGTGATGAAGATCACCGGAATGGTGTCCACCTTCAGGATATCGTTCACCGCGTCGATGCCGGAACTGCCGTCGGCAAGCTGGATGTCCGCCAGCACCATCTTCGGGCTGGTGCGCTTGTAAAGCTCGACCGCTTCGCTGTGCGTCCGGGCGATGCCCGTCACGCGGTGGCCGAGATCTTCCACCATCTGCTCGATGTCGAGCGCGATCAGCGGTTCGTCCTCGATGATCATGATGTCGGTTGCGACCTGGCGAGAAATCTCGGCGGACGCTTCATTGAAGAATGTGTTGAACTCGCCTTCGCTGACGCCGAGAACGGCCGATGCTTCGGCGGTTGTGAAGCCCTCGACCGTAACCAGCAGGAAGGCGTGGCGTGCACGGGTGGGAACGGCCGCGAGATTGGCAGCCGCGCGCTTTTCCCATGCGAAAGGAGAGGTGATCGGCGGCAGCTCGACCTTGGTTGAATCATAGATCGACACAAACAGGTGATACAGCGCCACCCGATCATCGCCGGTATCGGGGAAAATCGAGATATCGGCAATCAGCGCTTCCAGGACGGCAGCGACATAGGCATCGCCTGAGGTCTGAGAACCGGTAACGGCGCGTGCATATCGCCTCAGATAGGGAAGGTGAACGGCGACGCGGGCAGTAAGGGACATGCATTTCTCCAATCGCATATGAAAATACGGGTGCGGACACGGCTGAAAACGTTCGGCGTAAAAAATAGTTCCATCGCAGCGGAACTTTTTTGCATCAAAAAGGTTATCAGGCTATTCGCTCCCGCCTAATGAACTGACGGAATTGGACAAAGATGGCCAAGAGCCCAAAAGACAAGCCCGAAAAAAGCAAAGCTGCCGACACCAAGGGCCAGAATTCCAACGCATTGATTGCCTCGAAACTGCGCGGATATTACGACACCATCATCGATGAAGGCACCCCATCGCATTTGATCGACCTGCTCGAACGCCTGCACGAAGCCGAGCTCAAAGCGAAGAAATAACGGCTTTCCTTACTGATCCGCCCTTGTCGCTTCGGCACCGGATGACAAGTTGAGACCGGAAATACCAGCCCGGACGTGTTTCCGGACCAGATATGTCGCTGGCCAGATGACCGGCTATCTCGTGACCGGCCATCTCGCCAGAATATTCAATCGTCACGCTCAATCGTCATCCGATCTTGTCGAGCCCGTCCCCTGGCTTTTCGCCATGGCAAACACCACCGCCGCTATGGCCAATGTGGCAAACAAGGATTTGCCGCGCATCATCGTCGGCAGACCCGCGAGGATCTGCAGCGTGACCGGATCCGGCAATCGAGCCCGCGCTGCCCGTTGACGCGCCAGAAGGCGTCGCTCCGAGCGCCGATTAAGAGCGGAGACCACGCCGATCACGACAACCGCAGCCACCGCCGTCACAGCCGCAATGATCAAGGCGGCCGTCACCGGATCATATTCCCGCGACAGATAGATACCGAGCGCCAGAAACAACGCGATATAGGTGGTCAGTCCGAAAATGCCCGCCACCACGGCCCCGATCAGGGACCGCGCCACGCGCCTGGCCGTCGGCCGCACCTTGCCGAAGGCCAGAACACCGAGGTGTTGCATCAATTGCAGCATGATCAGCGCCGGCTGAGCAAGGCGAAGATATAGCCAACGCCCGCCGCGATCGCCAGCGACTGGAACGGGTTGGCCTGAACCTGGGCTTTCAGATCCTGCTCGACGCCGACCAGCGTATCGCGCGCCGCTTCGACATACTGCGTCGAGGTTTCGGCGGCATCTGCGCCCAACTGGCTTGCCATGGTTCCGGCTTCCCGGATCTTGCCGCTGCCGAAGGACGCGACCGTCTTGGTCAACGACGCCAGGTCACGACGAAGGTTGTCGAGCTCAACCTGGATGTCGGCGGGCGTGGCGGACGCATCGGTCGAAGCAAGCGCTTCAATACGATCGGCAATATCGTTTGCCGTGTCTTCGATCTTTCGTTTGCTGGTGGTCGATAGCGCCATGTTCGGAGCCTCCGTAAGCGTTCACAATGATCTCAAGTTCGTCATGACAACGCGGCAAGGCCGTTTGGGTTCCCTCGCGCCGTGCTCTTTCTTTGCCAGCCGGAACGGGAACTTCGGCAAGACAGGCACGTTGTAGATGCCGAGGGCATGAGCCTCTCATCAAACACAAGACACGGGAGACTTCCGATGAATTGGAATCAGGTTGAAGGCAATTGGGAACAGTTCAAGGGCAAGGCCCAGACCCAGTGGGGCAAGCTCACGGGCGATGATCTCGACGTGGTCGCCGGCAAGCGCAAGGAACTGTCCGGCAAGATCCAGGCAGCCTATGGCAAGACCCAGGAAGAAGCCGATCGCGAGATCGACGACTGGATGAGCAAGAACTGAGACCCGACGAGGTCATGAGTTGAAGAAGCCCGGAGGCAACCGCCTCCGGGTTTTTTTTATTGCCTACGCGGCTGTCGTTGCGCCGTAGGTGACGCCCTTTTCCTTCAGCCAGCGCCTGTAGGCAATCGACGACGCATCCGCCCGCGTCGGGATTTCCTTGCGCGGTTCGAGCGGCAGCAGCACCGGCCGCTGGTTTTCCAGGATGATCCTGTCCTGCAGGAAGATCAGTTGCTGGAAATGCACCAGTTCCGTCGTCGTCGAGACATCGTCGATCAGATACATGATCGGATGCGCCCGGCAACGGTCTGGATCGAGCGGCTGCACGAACAGCCCGATCACATCCCAGCGCGTGTCGGAGTTCGGGCAGGTCTTGTAGAGGATCGTGGTGAACGGCGTCATCACCCGGTACATGTATTGTGTGGTGATGCCATCGGTCGCCGACAGCGCCGCCTGCGGCTGGAAGAACTTGCAGTTCGTCGCCCAGACCTCGTCGGCGTCGCGACGGATCTCGACGTCATATTGCTCGACCTCGGTATAGGGCTCGGCGCCGAGAACATCCGTATGCACAAAGGGAAAATGCGCCATGTCGAGAAAGTTCTCGACGATTCTCAGCCCCGACGCCTTCACCGTCACCACGCCGCAGGCCACATAGCGACGATCCGGCTCGTCGGCTTCCGGCAACGCAAAGATTTCACGCTCCGGCACGCCGAGCGTCGTCCAGAGAAAACCGAAGCGGTGGCGCAGCGGCAAGGCGCCTTCGCGGCCTTCGGCAAACACCGCGACCGCGCCATTCTGCTCTTTCACGACGATGAGGTCCGTTCCCAGAAGTCGGTTTGACGAGCGCCCGACCGGAATGACCGCCTCGGTGTCGATCACGTACCACTGGTCAAGCGATGCCCGATCGATTTCGCCTGCCGCCATGTCCTGATCCTTCATCTGGGGGTGCGCTGAATTTCCGCTTGAACCCCGTCGCAACCCACCGCTAGATTGCTCGAAAATAGAGCGAGCACAATTGGCAGGCAACAACATTCCCCAGGCGAGCGGCCGCAAAAACACAGGCATCTCCTGCGAATTCATTTTTCGCGGCAGCCTGATGTCCGAGAGTTTCCTGGAATTCGCCCGCCATCGGGCAGCGAGGCTCGACCTGGCGCTTACCATCGGCATCTGCGACACCCAAGCCTGCATGCTGACGGTGCGCGGACCGGATGCGCTGATCGATGCCTTTGAAATGGCCGTCAGCCTCGGCCCTTACGATTGCATCATTCTTGATATCGAACGCAGCGATCACCCGCAGGGTTGATCCGGAGATTTTGCAGATGACCGACACCACCCTTTGGGTTCCCGTCGCCCTGTCGACATCGATCGAGCCCGGCACGTCCGCCGGCACGAAGATTGACGGCGCGGAATATGTCGTCTGGCGCGATGACGGGGGCAAGGCCCATGTCTGGGAAGATCGCTGTCCGCATCGCGGCATGCGTCTGAGTTTCGGCTTCGTGCGCGGCGATCAGATTGCCTGCCTCTATCACGGCTGGCGCTACGACAGCGCCGGCCAATGTCGGCTTATTCCGGCCCATCCGGATCTGGATGTCCCCAAGACAATCAAGGTCCCGACCTTTGCCGTGGCAGAGGCGGGTGGCCTGATCTGGACCGCCATGTCGCCAGACAAGGATCACACGACCATGCCCGACCTGCCGGAGGATCTGCTTTCCGTCCGCAGCCTCTATGTCGATGCCCCGCTCGATCTTTGTCGCGATCATCTGGCAGAGGCCAGCCCGCCGGACATGGAACCCGCCGAACTCACGACACTCTCCCCCCTCTGCCTGCAGCGCACGGCAGCGGGCAGCATGCTCGTCATCGCGTTTCAGCCGTTGACCCCCGACAGGACGGCGCTGCACATTCTCGTTTCGGCATCTGCCGACAACCAGACCCGTGCACGGCTGGCGACCTGGGCGACCGGGCTTCGCTTTGCACTTGAACACTCTTTCGCCAGGGTCGCCTGATGTCTTCGCTCACCCTTTACAACTACGATCTCGATGACAGCTGTTACCGCGTCCGCCTGCTGCTCTCCCTGCTCGGCCTCAAATACCAGACCATTGCCGTCGACATGCAGCCGGGTCGCGAGCAGGAACAGCCGCATATGCTGGCGATCAATCCGGCAGGCACCCTACCGATCCTGTCGGATGGCGACCTTACGCTTTCAGGAACCGAGGCGATTCTGGCCTATCTCGCGCGTGCCCATGACCCGTCTGGCCAGTGGCTGCCATTGGACCCGGCGCGCTATGGTTTGCTTCAGCAATGGCTGGGCTTTGCCGGGCACCAGCTGTTCGCCGCAGTGGTCGCCCGGCAACAGGCGCTGTTCAAACCGGGCGGGGCGAAACCCCAGACGATATCCGATGCGCGCCGTGCCCTGCGTATCATCGATGACCACATGACGTTGCAACAGATCCGCGGCTTCGAATTCGTCATTGCCGAGCAGCCGACGATTGCCGATGTCGCGCTCATCGCAAGCTTTGCCCTGTCGCGTGATTTCGGCCTCGATCATGACGAATTTCCGGCCCTGCGCCGCTGGCTGCGTCGCTTCCGCAAGCTCGATGGTTTCATCACCATGCCGGGCATCCCCGACTATCACTGAGGCAAACGTGCCAAGACCGCGCGCCGCATCGCCACAAGGGTTCCACCATGATCCGCATCGTCTTTCTCGACCGCCACACGCTCTCTCCGGAAACCGTGGTTCGCGCGCCAGGTTTCCCGCATGAATTGATCGTCCATGATCGCACCAGCGCCGATCAGGTGGCCGAGCGGATCAGGGATGCCGATATCGTCATCACCAACAAGGCCCCGGTGCGCGCCGATGCCTTGGCCTCGGCCAGCCGCCTGAAACTGATCGCGGTTTCAGCCACCGGCACCGACATCATCGATCTTGCCGCCGCCAAGGCAAAGGGCGTATCGGTCTGCAACATCCGCAACTACGCCAAACACACGGTGCCGGAACACACCTTCGCGCTGCTGCTTGCGCTGCGCCGGTCGATCATCCCCTATCGCCAGTCGGTTCTGGACGGTCGCTGGCAGGAGGCGGCGCAATTCTGCTTCTTCGACCATCCGATCGCCGATCTCGGCGCCTCGACGCTCGGCATCATCGGCCACGGCACGTTGGGCCAATCCGTCGGCCGCATTGCCGAGGCATTCGGCATGACGGTGCTCGTCGCCGGCCGCCGCGGTTCGGATGAACTGAAGCCGGGGCAAACCGCCTTCGACGAGGTGATGCGGCGCGCCGACGCCATCACCCTGCATTGCCCGCTCAATGCCGAAACACGCGGCATCATCGGCGCGCGCGAATTCGCCCTGATGGAGAAGAAGCCGCTGATCATCAACACCGGCCGTGGCGGACTGGTCGATGAGCTGGCGCTGGAACTGGCCCTCGACAAGGGCCAGATCGCCGGCGCCGGCTTTGATGTCACCGATGGCGAGCCGCCGGCAACCGGCAGCCCGATGATGCGCATTGCCTCTCGCGACAATGTGATCCTGACACCGCATGTCGCCTGGGCGAGCCGCGAGGCGATCCAGACGCTGGCCGACCAGTTGATCGACAACATCGAGCTGTTTGTCGCCGGCACCCCGCGCCACCTCGTCGGATAAACGCAACCATAGACGCACTTGCTCTTCAGCGACGACGCATATCTAACTCTCTGGAAAGACAAGGGAGGATGGCATGCGTTTTCTGGAGGCGAACTATCAGGGCAATGAGATCCTGACGGCGAGGAAAGGCGCGCTCGGCCTGATCGCGCTCAACCGTCCACGGGTGCTCAACAGCCTTTCCCACGAGATGGTGGTGGATTTCGGCAAGGCTCTCAATGCCTTCGAGACCGATCCGCAGGTGGCCGCGGTTCTGGTCACCGGCGAAGGCGAACGCGGGCTTTGCGCCGGCGGCGACATCCGCATGTTCTACGAGAGCGGCAAGGCCGGTGATGGCAAGGCGTCCGCCTTCCTCAGGGCCGAATACCGGCTGAACGCCCGCATCGCCCGCTCCGCAAAGCCCTATATCGTCGTGATGGACGGCATCACCATGGGCGGCGGCGTTGGCGTGTCCAGCCATGGCAGCCACCGCATCGTCACCGAAACGACAAAGCTCGCCATGCCGGAAACCGGCATAGGCTTCTTCCCCGACATTGGCGCATCGTGGCTCCTGTCGCGCGCGCCCGGCGAACTCGGCACCTGGATGGGCCTGACCGGCGAGGCGATCAACGGCGCCGACGCGATCAGCGCCGGTTTCGCCGACTGGTTCGTGCCGCACGACCGGATCGCTGAGCTTCTCGGCAAACTCGCCAAGTTGCCGCTGCCAGCGCTCGGCCAGACCATTGCCTCGACCATCCGGGACTTTACCGTGGACGGCCCGACCGGCCCCTTCTGCGAAGGGCGACAACTGATCGACCGCTGCTTTTCATTCGACACGGTAGAGGAGATTGTCGCCGCCCTGGAACGCGAAACCTCCGAACTCGCCGCCAAAACCCTCGTCACCAGAACCCTGGCCGCCATGCGAGCCAAATCGCCGACCAGCCTCAAGGTAACACTCAGGATGCTGCGCGAGGCCCGTCGCTCGAAAGACCTCGAAACCTGCCTCGAACGCGAATTCGCCGGCACGCTGCAGGTGGTGAAAGTGCCCGATTTCTATGAGGGCATAAGGGCTGCGATCATCGACAAGGACCGCAATCCGAAATGGTCACCGGCACGGCTGGAGGATGTGGCGCCGCAGAGCGTCGAGGCGTTCTTTACGGAGAAGGATGAGCGGTTGTTTGGGTAGGGTTGGAGACGCCTAGAGTTCGCGACCGACAGACGGCGAGTCCCTATGCTCGCGGACAGAAGCGTTGAGCTGGGCCAAGACGCAAATATCTCCTCAGGCTACGACTCTATGGGCGCGGGATAGGCGTCGGCAACAGGTCTACTAACGCTGCCAGCAGTGCTGGCTGGCTCTTACCGCGCAATGTTCGTCCAATGAACTCTTCCAGCGACTTCTTTTGGTGTCCCAGCAGCTTCGCAGCTTCAGCCAGAAGGCCCTTGTTATCGTAGTGGCGCAAAATGGTTGCATAGTCGCCGTTAGCGACGGCGTTTGTTAGCTGAACCTGCATGTTCTCGAAGATTGTTTGGGGGTCAACCGCTGAAGTTGCGTTACGGAAATCTGTCTCCAGCGTTTGGATATCGGTCGCTGTAAGACCTATCCTCTTCACCATCGAGTCGATCCGACGTCTCGTGTAGTCGAGGCTTATTCGATCAATCTCACTGGATGCGAGGCTAATCACTCGCGCCCTAAGATCATTCAGCTTTTGGTTTGCCTCAGCTTCATCGAACGCGAGTGCCATCGCCAGTTCCTTAAAAACTGTCGGCAGCAGCAGCATATTTTCTACTTCTGAGACAGGCAAAGTGTAGACGGATTTCTGAGCCAGGTATTCGCTCTCCTGAACGGATCGTCCATCGCTATCGATGATGCCCGCGCATCCCACCCGATGAAGTTCTTTGCGGTTTGCAAAGCTAGCGACGGTATGGATCACCTGATCGCAGCTGCCTACCGGAATCACAGTGAAACCTTCGAAGACTCGACGGTAGAGCGCTATGTCCAGACTTCCTCCGTCTCCTTCCACAAAGAGCACAGGTAAGCGACTGCCAACAATCAGTGCGACAACGTCGTCGGGAATGTGCGTGTTTTCGGGGACATGCTCAATAT
>NZ_AHZC01000045.1 GCF_000247475.1 Rhizobium sp. PDO1-076
GCCGTTCTGCCGACGCAGGTCCGACCAGTAGCTGCCGCCGGGATGATTGACATATTCGAGGAAGGCACGAGCCTGGTCGAGGCCGCGAGAGCCGAGATTGACCGCCAGCATCATGTCGGTTCCGGCTGCTTCAGCCCAGTCGGCAAATTCATGGATGCCGACATGGTTGGATTCGGAACTGTGCCAGGCAAGATCGAGGCGAACCGGACGCTCTTCACGCGGGCCAATTCCGTCTTCCCAATTGTAGGCCGAGACGAAATTGCCACCGGGATAACGAACGATCGGGACGTCCAGTTCGCGGACGAGATCAATGACGTCCTGGCGCATGCCGTTGGCATCGGCAGTTGGATGATCGGGTTCATAGATTCCGCTATAGACGGCGCGACCCAGATGCTCGACGAATGACCCGTAAAGACGCGCGTCGATCGCACCAATAACGTAACCGCTATGAACGGTTCCAACTGCTCGCATGTATTCCTCCCGTTTGTATCCATTATTTAGATACATATCATTATGTTTGATAAGATACACGGGATCGCCCGAGCGTCAACCCGGGGATGGAGCAATCCGCATTTCAATGCATGTCAGATTTTCAGGCGCAGGATGATGTCCTGGTCATAATTGCCGAAACCACGGCCAAAGATGTTGATCCCGCCCGGGTGTTCGGCCTTTTCCGGAACCTCGATGCGCAATCGGATCGAGCGATGTTCCAGCAGGTCCAGGTCGTCAAGACAGGTATCGGACACGCGAACGCCATCGATGAATGTACCGCCGGCTGTTACGCGAAAGCTCTTCAGGACCCCGTATTGGCTGCCGCGCAGTTTCCACCAGTCCGGCGTGTACTTGCCACGGTGGTCGCCGAAGTCACCCGGCGATGTCCAGATGGCAATCGACTTGCCGTTGATCGACAGCGTTATGTCGGAGGGCCAGTTGTCGGAGGTGCCTGGGACTTCGGACGAAAGCTCCAGCAGCAGCTCCAGTTCCTTGATGTCTGCGCCCTTGATCCGCGCGTTGTTGGGAAACTGGTAGTCGACATAGCCGCGTGTGAACCAGAGAAGCCCGGCCTTCATCCGTTCCGGTGCGAGGAAGGTGTCCGGACTGTCGAGATAGCCGATAATACCATCATGCGAGCACATGCCGCAGGGAGCCGCCACGTCGTAGCCGCTATAGAGGCCGACGGGCATGGCGACCTCGATTGCCTCGTCAGCCGTCTTTGCCGGGCCTGAAAACGTCAGGACAATCTCGTCATGGACGGCATGGCAGATCTTCTGGCTACCCTTGCGCGCCTTCAAGATCTCGGTGCGGACAAGGCCAGCCTCTTCCATCTGGTTGAGATGGGTTGATGTCGTCGACTGGGGCAGGTCAAGCACATCGGCGATATCGTTAACGTTCAACGGCCCGCGGGCATGCAGCAGTTCGAGGATGGCGAGCCTTGCAGGTGCGGCGAGGCATTTCAGGACATCCTTGCCGTCTTCCGGCGTGATCATCAGAAACCGGCTGCTCATCATTTCTCCTGCCCAAGTTTTCCGATTTGTATCAAGAAATATGATTTAATCAAGTGCGTCGTGTGGCTGAGTCAATGGCGCAGGCCAGGATGTGTTTCGCGGCTATCGGCAGTGGGCAATCAGCTTTGGGCTTCTGCAAGCTGCCCTTTCCGAAGGACGGCACGCGTTCTAGAGAATGCGTGCCGCGCAGTTTTACGCCGTGGCTTGGGTCTCTCCGCGCATCGTATTGTCTTCCTCTCTGGTCCAATAAGCGCTGACCGACATCAGGTGTCGATTGTGTCCGCGGGCCTTGAGCATGTCGCGGATCTGCTGCGCCTCAAGGCGTTCGCATCCGGCCCAGACATAGGTGTCTTCACCAAGCGCATCGGCGATGTTTCGCATGGCTTCGACAAGCAGGCCGCTTGCACCGGTCTGGCTCCCCTTCCGGTGCAGCCAGTGAAGTTCGAGCGATGCGCTGGACAACAGCGCTTGTTCCTCGCGCTCGTCTTCCACTTCGATAAAGGCGCGAAGCCGCGTCTCTACCGGCACTTCGGCTGCAATGCGGGCAATGGCTGGAAGTGCGGTCTCGTCGCCCAGCAGCAGGATATCGACAGCCTTCGGTACGCTGCTGCCGCCCGGGCCCATCAGGGCTGCATTATCTCCCGGCTTTGCATCGCGGGCAAAGTCTGCGCCCGGCATGGCCATGCCGTCGACCTGGTGCTGGACGAAATCGATCAGCAGTTCTTTGCGCGGGACGTCGATCGCCCGGATGGTGTAGATGCGCACGCCCAGTTCATCTTCGCCCTTTGGCCAGCATAGCCTGCCATCGGTGCCGATCGACGGCCATACGGGTTTTCTGTTTTTCGGTGGCATCAGAAGGCGCACATGCAGGCCGCCTTCGAGATAGGAAGTGACATCGTCACAGGTGACGGTCAGCCGGCGCATATGGGGCGTGACGGTTTCGGCCCGGACAATGGTGATCTCGCGAAGTGTCGGTGGGACGGTTGTTGCGACAGCGTCCGACCAACCAAGCTCGAATGGATCGTCACCGGCGAACATGAACAGGTGCTCGGCGATGACGCCACGCGCGATCTGCAGCGCCTGCTGGCTCGGGCAGGAAAGCTCGATCGCCAGCTTGTGGTCAACGATGCGGATTTCGGCTATGCCGATCTCGGTGCTAAGGAAGACGGCCGTGTCCTCCCGTCGCACATCGGCATGTTCGTCAAAATGCTCAAAGACTTCGTCGAGCATATGCTGCGCATCGACCGGCACGGCGATGCCCGACAGAGTGAAGGCATTGATCATGGTGTTGTTCTTTCCTTGCCATCGTGGATGGATGTTGTTGCCCTGCGTCGCATCGGAACAATCAGCGGCGTATGGGGGACGGGATCTGTGATGATCATCGACGAGATGCTGAAGAAGGCTTCGACGAGGTGTTCCGTGACGATGTCACCGGGGCTGTTTTTGGCTCGATTGCGCGGATTTCTCTTTGGGCGGAGCGCCACCATAAAGCACGTGATCAGCAGTCGGGTTGAAAACGGAAAACGCCCCCCGTTTGCACGGGAGGCGGGTAGGGCAAAAGCTGAGATTACCAGGTGTATTTCAGCGTGGCTTTGACAGTGCGGCGATCGCCGTAGAATTCCAGGTTCGCAAAGCTATCGTAGTGGGTGATGTACTTCTTGTCGAAGATATTGGTGGCGTTGACCGAGAGCGTCGTGCTGTCGGTCACCTTGTAGCTCAAGGCAGCGTCGACCAGCGTACGGGATGCAATGTCGAGTGTGTTGGCATTGTCATCGTAATTGCTGCCGACATACCGTGCGCCCATGCCGATGGTAAAGTCGCCGAATGTGCCGTTGCCTGGAATGGTATAGTCGACCCAGGCCGATGCCATGTGCTCGGGCACAAGTTCCGGACGGTTGCCTTCATTGGTGCCGATGCCGTCTTCGAGGATTTCGGCGTCGAGATAGGTATAGGCAAGCGTAACATTGGCGCGATCCGTGACCGCGAACTTGCCTTCCAGCTCCACGCCCTTAACATTGATTTTGCCGATCTGTTCGACAGCAAAGGATACGGCGTCTGCGGTCTGCGGCGTATTTTTCTGCGTCAGGTCAAACAGCGCGACGCTGAACAGCGCGTCCATGCCTTCAGGCTGATATTTTGCGCCGATTTCATACTGCCTGCCTTCGATCGGCTTCGGATCGTCGAGGCTGGTGGTGTAATAAAGGGCTATCGGTTCGAACGATTCCGCATAGTTCGCGTAGAGCGAGACTTCGCTGGTTGCCTTGTAGGTCAGGCCGATGCGCTTGGTGAAGGCTTCGGTGGTAAAATCGTAGTCGGATGCCCATGGGCCGACGGTGACCGATTGCTGGGAAACATTGTCATAGCGGCCACCGAGGGTCAGGATCCAGCGATCGTCGAACGTCAGTTCTTCCTGCAGATACACACCCTTTGTCAGCATGCTGCTGTCAGTGTCATTCACCGTATTCCAGGTGATGCAGGCAGTGCCGCAGTAGGCCGGATTGTAGATGTCGATACCGTCTGCATTGCCGTCATAGCGGCTTTCCTGCGAATCGGTGTTGCTGACGTCAAAGCCGAGCAGTGTACGGCTGTCGAACAGACCGAAGCTCGCATCATACTGCAACTGGTTGTCGAGCGCGATCTGTTGTGACTGGCCATAGACGGCGAATGCCAGGCGATCGTCTCCCGGGTCGGTCGTGCCGCCGTAGACTGTTTCATAGGTCAGGTCGAGGTCGGTATACCTTAGATTCTGGCGAAACTGCAGCCCACTACCGAAATCATGCTCGAACGCATAGCCGATGTTCTTTTCCACCGTGTCCATGGTTTCGAAATCCGGCTCGCCGACGAAAGCCGTTGTGTCGAGGCCGGAGCCGATTGGAATGCCGTGTCCGGTGTTGCCGTCGCGCTTGTTGTAGTCAGACATGAAGGTGAGTGATGTCGCATCGTCCGGGCTGAAAGTCAGGGCCGGAGCGATATAGATGCGGTCGTCCTGGCTGTAGTCGAAGCCGTTGCCGCCATCCTGCCACTTGCCGGTCAGGCGGTAGGTCCACACGCCATCCTCGTCGATCGGACCGCCGAAATCCGTCCCAGTCTCGATATGGTCCTCGCCAAACGTAGTGTAGACTTCGCCAAATTTCTCGTCCTGTGGGCGCTTGGTGATCGAGTTTACCAGGCCGCCGGCACTGTTCAGGCCAAACAGGGTGGAGGTCGAGCCCTTCAGGGCCTCGATCCGCTGCATGCCGTATGGCTCGACGCGGCTCCCCGTGAAATTGGAAACGCGCATTGGCAGACCATCGCGATTATTTTCCATTGCCGGTCTGGGCAAAGCCGCGCATCAGGTACCAGTCGTAACGGTCGTCGGAGCCATACATGTCGGTGGTGACGCCGGCTGTGTAGGCAAGAACCTCGTCGAGTTTCTTAACGCCCCGCCGATCCATTTCCTTCTGGGTCACGACGGAGACGGCGGCTGGCAAATCAACGATGCGCGTATCAGTCTTGCTGCCGGTGGTCGAATTCTGCGCGACAATCGTGCCATCCGGCCCGATCGCGCCGCCGCCGTCACCGGCAACGACGATTGTGTCGAGCACCGTGGCGCCGCCAACTGCCGCGTCCGCACCGGCCGTGGCCGTCGGGTCTATCAATGCTGCCTTGGTTGCGCCGGTGAGCTGGATGCGAAGCCCGGTTCCGCCCAGAAGCGTCTGCAGCGCCTGCGCCGAGGTCATGGAGCCGGAGACAGGGTGGGATGTCTTGCCGTTTACGATCTGCGAGGAATAACCGACCTCCCAGCCGGTGGTTCGAATAAAGGCGGAGATCGCGGCTGCGAGTGGCTGCGCGGGGATCGAGAAACTGACCGCCTGTTCGACTGCTTGCTCGGCCTGCTGGGCGACCGCCGGTGTCGTGATCAGCAGGCTGGAACCGCCAAGCATAGTGCCAATGACGAGTTGGCGCAGAATGCTGCGATTGCCGCTCGACACCTTGTTTCGGTTGATCTTGCCCGTGTCTCGAGCACCCGTATTACGCCCCATAGGAAATCCCTCAAACCATCATCGTAAGGGGCCGGTCTGCTCTTGCAGACACCGGCCATGAACAATTGACGAATGGGGGTTTTGAATCTCACAAAAAAAGTTGATTTTTTATTGAAGGATTAAGATTCCACCCGGCAGCCTCGATACTGTCGCACCCGCGGCAGAGGCCAGGGAGCGGATGGTTCCTTCCGGATCCGTCAGGCGGTAGTTTCCGCTGACGAGCATTTGGCCTATACGATTGTTGGCAATGATCACGGGGCTCGGGTAGTAGCGTCCGATCTCGTCGAGAACGCTGGAAAGCTGTCGCTCGGTGAACACGATGCGCCCTTCGAGCCAGGCGAGTGCGTTTTCGGTGTTGACGCTCAGCACAGGTGAAAGCGATGAGGCTGTTGCCGAGATCGACTGCCCCGGATCAAGATGCGCAGTCGAGGCGCGATCGGGCAGATGGACGACTTGAACCGCGCCATGCTGCAGGACAACAAGATCCTGCTGGTCGTCGGTTCTGACCGAAAAGCCGGTGCCCTTGACCTCCACCTCGGAAAAGTGCCCCGCCACCTTGAACGGGTGGGCTGCATCGGGGACTACATCGAAAAAGGCCTCGCCCTGCAGCAACCTCACAGAGCGCCTGCCATTGTCGAAATCGAGCGCCACGGCACTCGCCGTGTTCAGTGTCATGCGGGAACCGTCCGGCAGGTCCAGAACCTGCTTTGATCCCGTCGCTGTGTGGTAATCCGCCTGCCACCCGATCATCAGGCCCGGATATTGCTGGATGCCGACGGCAAGCAGGATGGTGGCTGCGATCGCGCCTGCCCAGAGCCCGACACGCGGACGTGCTGGAGCCCGAAAGGGCAGGATTTCACCACCTTGGCGCGCCAGTTGCTGCGTGGCGGCCTCCAGTTCCGGCATCGCACCCAGTATGACAAGCCTCGAATAGGTCTCGGCATGCCTTGGGTTCTGTCCGCGCCACTGCTCGAAGCGCGCTCTTTCCGCATCGTCCGCTGGACTCGACTGCAATCGCAGCAGCCAGTCCAGGGCAGCATCCGTTACCGGATCAGCATGCATATAGGTCTCTGCGTCGCGCACCTGCGTCCTGTCATTTGTCACTGAGGTCATCCGAAAGACAGTTGTGGTAAGGCATCGCCCTATCGTTGAGACGATTTTCGCCGTGCAATCTCACAAAAATACTCCTTCTCCAAAGTTTTCGGCTCGAACGACCTCGAGACGCGCGCCAATCGACTTGGGTTCCGTTTCGACCGCGTAGCGAAGGCAACGGTTTGGTCTGTGGTGCGGTCAAGAGCGGTCAGCCTTTTCAAGGGCATCGTGGCAATGTCCGATCGCCATTTTCAGGTCGTTGTAGACGGTGTTCGGGGAAACACCGAGATGTTCGGCGATTTTCGGATAAGGCCACTTTTCGATACGGCTCAGAATCCAGACGGTCTGTGCGCGCTTGGGCAGCCGGGAAAGCGCTGAATATAGCAGGGCAAGCCGCTCACGCTGGATCAGTGTTTCTTCGGGCGATGGCGCGGGAGTGGCCACATTGGCCGTTTCGCTTTCCGGGATGTCGTAGCTGACAACGGCTCCCGTCATCGCATGTCGCCTCAGATGGTCGATGGCCAGATTGCGTGCTGTCTGGTGGAGAAAGGCTTCCAGATGTTCTATCGGCCCGTTCTCGATCGCCTTGCGCGCCCGCAGATAAGTCTCCTGCGCCAGATCTTCTGCCGCTTGCTGATCATGCACGATACGCATGACGCCCCAGATCAGCGATTTGCGGCTCGACAGAAACGCGCTGTTCAGGGCG
Source organism: Rhizobium sp. PDO1-076 (assembly GCF_000247475.1). GTDB lineage: Bacteria > Pseudomonadota > Alphaproteobacteria > Rhizobiales > Rhizobiaceae > Allorhizobium. The sequence continues at coordinate 7,326 of NZ_AHZC01000045.1, forward strand.
GCATACATTCAGGCGGCCTCACGGGTGACGCAGAACAAAAGCGAGGCGGCGAAGGGAATATGCGAACAGTCATGGTGGATGACGCTCTTCAATGTTCTCTCCGACGATCTGTCTGACACAGCTGTGTCTCGATGCGATGCGTCCGGACATAAAATATGGAGCGCTGGTGTCAAGTTTTATCGACGAAAAGTCATGAGGACAATCTGGGTAACAAAACATACCCGGCCCAAACTGATCAACGGGGCTGGAGGCGTCGAGGGCAGGCCATCTGCTTGGCCGACCCTCGACGTCCGATCTCTCAAGCCAGTCTTGTCTATCTTTGCCTATTCCTCGCGGAAAGCGCGCATGATCTGGTCCTGCATCGGTTTCGTCAGATAGGAGACCACCGTCCTCTCGTCCGTCTCGATATAGACCTCAACTGGCATTCCGGGCTGAAGCTTGGCGGCAAGCTGGCCAAGGTCGCTGCGGGAAAACGAGACGGTAGTCTTGTAGTAGGGAAGCCCTGTTGCTTTGTCGACGGAAGTGCCGGCGGCGACAAACTCGACCGCACCGCGCACTTCGGGCGTTGTCTGCTGGTTGAAGGCAATGAACCGCATGCGGGCCTGCTGATCCGTGCTGACGCGGTCGATATCGGTTGGCGCGACCTTGACGTCGACCCTGAGTTCGCCCTGTTCCGGCACCAGCGACATGATCGCCTGCCCGGGCGCTACGACACCGCCGATCGTATGCGCCTGGAGGTCGTAGATATAGCCGGTTTCCGGTGCCCGAACGGTCGAGCGATCCAGGCGATGGGCAACCGCGATTGCCCGCTGCTCAAGTTCGGCAAGCCGTGCATCGACGGTCAGGATTTCCTTCTGGACTTCCGAGCGGGTGTTCTGGTCGATCGAAATCAGTTTGATTTCCAGCTCGCTGGTTTCAGCCTGGGCTTCAGCGATCTTAGCCTCGATATCACCGATGGTGCCGCGTACCCGAACCATCTGGCGCCTCAGATCGCGTAGCTCGGACGTTTTTGTCAGCCCCTTCTCGATCAGGCCGTTCTGGATTTCGATTTCCTCGGCCAAGAGTTGTTGTTCCGCCTCGCTCGCCTTGCGCTGCTCACCCAATCCTCCGATCTGGTTTTTCAGCTGCGCCGACTGCATGCGCAACTGTCCTCTCTGGTTTTCACGCATCTTGCGATTTTCAAGCAGTAGCTTGCGTTCTTCCCGCTCGATCTCCGCCGGCAAGGATTTGCCATCAAAGACAAATGTCTCCAGGCCATCCCGCTCTGCAACCAGCCGGGCGCGCATGGCGCCCAATTGCTGGATCTGTGTCTGCAGGATGCCGAGTTCGATCTTTGCCTGGGTTTCATCCAGCTTTAGAACCACGTCGCCGCGCTTGACAAAATCACCGGCTTTGACCGGAATTTCGACGACGGTTCCGCCGTCTATATGCTGAATCTGCTTGATCTCTCCGGCGATGGCGATTTCACCCTGCGATATCACGGCGCCGGCGAGTTTTGCCTGCGCTGCCCACCCGCCGATGCCGACGATCAGAAACGCAGACAGCATGGTCGCCGAGATAAGACGGCCTCGGATGCCGTTGCCGCGAACATCGATCTGCTCTGGTCCGCTCTTGTCCAACTTGCTCATAGGATGGTCCCCTAATTCTGGTTGATGCGTCTTGTCGTCAAGCAATCTGGCCGTCTGGCAGGCCAAACGCGGTCAGGATGAAGTCTGAACTGTTCAATGGATTCTGGCTGATCACCATGAGTTCATAGTGGTCGTCGTCATCCAGATCGGTGATGAGCTGAACCACCTGAACGTCCTCACCATCCTCGGTCATTTCGCGGAACAGCTTGATCAAGGTCTTGTGGTCCTTGTCATCAAGCTCGGTCACCGTCGTGTCTCCGTCAGCGAATTGAAGCCGTCCCAATTCGCGGCCGAGCTTGGAGAAGTCGATCTTGTCGCCGATCTCGAAATCATGGATCTCGTCGCGGCCGCTTCCGGAGTTGGAAAGATGGGATGTTGCGCCGAAGACGAACACGTCATCGCCGTCGTTGCCGATCAAAATGTTGACGGCATTGCTGGCTGTCAGCCTGTCATTGGCTGACCCGCCGGTGGCATTCTCGACATTGCTGAGCATGTCCGACCCGATGTCATCGCCCTGTGCAAAGCCGCTATTCAGGTCTATATCGACGGAATTGGAAGCCCGGGATGCGTCATAGGTGTCGGATCCTTCCCCACCATCAACAAGGTCATCGCCATCATCGCCGACGTCACTGTCGCTTGCCAGGACCGCGGCCCTGAACACATCGTCGCCTTGTCCACCAGACAGCTGGTCATCGCCTGCGCCTCCGGTGAGTTCGTCTTGGCCGGCGCCGCCGAGGAGAGCATTGGTAGTTTGATTGCCGACCAGCACATCATTACCGGAACCGCCGGTGGCGTTTTCCACTTCGAAGACACGATCTGCCCCAATTCCGGTGCCAGTCGCGGTGCATGCCGCGAGATCGATGGTGACATTGGTCCGTGCCGTCGAAGCGTCATAACTGTCGGCGCCAGCGCCGCCATAAATCGTGTCGTTGCCGTCGCTTGAAACAATCGTGTTTGAGGCTACGTCATCCGACGACGGGATGTCATGCGAAAGAATGGTTGCTGTCCCGGCGACGAAGACGTCGTTGCCCTCTGCGCCGAGAAGCGCATCACTGCCAGCCCCTCCGGTCAGCGTATCATGACCGCTGCCGCCATCCAGGACATCATCGCCTGCATCCCCTGACAGCACATCATTGTCGGCATCGCCGAACAGGCGGTCATTGCCGTCGCCTCCAGACAGAACGTCGTCGCCTGCGCCGCCCTGAACAGAATCCTGGCCGTCTTCGGCAAATACGATGTCATTGCCGGCCCCGCCGAAGATGACATCGTTCCCGTCGCCGCCAAAGATCCGGTCATTGCCGTGTCCGCCATGGATGACGTCAGCGCCATCACCGCCAAGCAGAAGGTCATCACCATCATCGCCAAAGATCGTATCGTCTGCTTCACGGCTGTAGACGATATCGTCGCCGGCGCCAGCGAGGATGATGTCTTTTGACGGGGTGCCGAGCAGGACATCAGCGCCATCGGTGCCGATTGTCTCGCGGGCCGGAGTTTCATTCAGCGTCAACCATGCCCTGCCGCCAATCGTGCCCAATCCATCACCGATCGTATATTGAAATGACACCAGACCGACCATGTCGCGTGTCGGGGTGAAGATCCATGAATCCGTGCCATAGGCACGGATCGTTCCAGAAGCAGTCTCGATATTCGTAATCAGGAGACGATCGCCATCGGGATCGGTCGCGGCCCGCGCGAGGTCGGCCCAGGTCAGCAGGATCGACAGATTGGCAAGGCCAGTCCCCAGATAGAGTGGTCCCGTTGACACAGGTGAGCGATTGACCCTGTCGGATCCGCCACCACTATTCCCGTTCCCGTTCCCGTTCCCGTTCCCGTTCCCGTTCCCGTTCCCACCATTGCTGGGGCCATCGCCCGTCCAGCCGTTGCCGGTGTTGCCGTTATTCGGTGCAGGGCCACCTGTCATTGCGCTGCCGGAAGGTGCGGCACCGTTTGAGGCGGCCATCTGGAAGCCGAATTTAAGTTTGCCAAAGTCTTGCGGTGAGAAATCGAAGTTATTCGACCCACCGTCGATGCGGAATGGGCGGCTGGTTTGGCCGCGGTAGCCATCGTCTCTTGCGTAATCAACCGGCCGAAGGTCGGTCGACAAAAAATGATGGCGCACGAGGCGCGGCGTCATGCCGTCTGTCTGTCTGTAGTCGTCGATGAACTTCTTCCAGAATTCGGCAAGTTCCTCGGCCAGCATGCTCGCAGTGGACGCAGCCAGCATGCCCATGCCGCTGTCCTGCGCATCGCCCGCCGGTTGCCTACCGTCGCCGTCTCCATCTGTGTTCGGGGCCGGGTTGATGGTCTCCTGCATCCGGCCGAGATAGGTGCCGACGCCGATCGCAAGCAGTGCAAAGAAGGCATGGGAGAACAGAGGCTTTTCCTGTGGCTCCCGGCTGTCAAACCGGCGTGCGGGAGC
>NZ_AHZC01000044.1 GCF_000247475.1 Rhizobium sp. PDO1-076
TCTGCGAGAGTTCACGGCGCTCCGGGGTCAGCTCTTCGCCATATCTCGACGCCCAATGTTCGTGAAGCATTCTTCCCTGGATCCAGGCGGCTAGGTCGGCGATGTCCGTTGGAGCGCCTGCCAGCCCGACCTTATTCCTCTTCGCCGTGGAATGCGGGCCCGGCTCTCGGAAGTAGTCCAGCGTGACCATGTCCATGAGTATCCTCCAAGGCCGGATGATCCAGCGAGGGCGCATTGGTGTCAAGCGCACGGCGAACGCCCGCTTCGGGCCGAACTCGGACACCATTTGCGCATGTTTGGATGTCCGCTTAAGCGGTGTCTCGCAGGCACGTTGACTGCCAATCCTGGGCGCAGCGTTCCAGACCAGCGTTTGTCGACCATGGCTTCTGATGTCAGGTTGGCTAAGCGTATAGGCTTGTTGCAATCACAACTAGGAGCAAAGCAGGAATCATCGCCAGGATATTCGCCTTGGCGGCGTAGCCGGGATCGGCAGCAATCGTTTTGGCTGCCAGGACATGTCCGAGTGCGCTGCCTGATACCAACGCTATCATAATTGGTTGTTTTTGGAGGCCGAATCCCAAGAGCGTCAGGCCAGCAGAAATGAGGCCGAGCCAAATCCACGAGGTAACTTTTAGAAAGTGCATTGCCACGCTCCGGAGCAGATTTCTCTCTTGTGGTCACTGATACCTCGTGGGCGGTTCCGAAGACCATCAGTGCTAGACAGGTGACGATATGCGTGGGTTCGGGTTGGAGATTAGTTATCGGCCTCGGGGCGATACGAGAGCTGAGCCGATCTCATGTGAGCTTCTTGCAGGCTTGCGTAGGAGCCATCGACAGATAGTCCAAGGACGCAAAACGGTGGTGGCTAGAATTACAACGATCACTGTGTAAAAAGGCACCGTGGTCAGCGCTGCAGATAGCAATGATCCGAAAAACATTGCGATGCCGACCCACAGTATAAAAGCACGCGGGCCAGCTACACTGTTGTAGGCGAACAAATACATCAGCTCGATGATTACATTCACGATCGTTCGCCACATATCTTTCCCTCCGAAACCCGCTCAATGTGACATCGGTCGGTTAGTGACAGGTGAAGGGAAAAACTAAGATTGTCTGTCCGCTTTCGGCGAGCGGCAGTGTCCGCTTCGAACACCCTCTTTCCCCCCAATCACCCCATCTTCACCAGCGCCCGATCGCGCCTGAGCACAACCGCGGCCGAACTGAACGGCAAACCGGCATGGGCCGACTGTATGCCACTCCCACCACCCAATCATCCTAACCGCGCCCATCGCCCGAATGGCGAATCGCCGCCTCGACGGTCGGGGGCAGCCGAAAGCGCCGGCGATATTCACCCGGGGTCAACCCGGCAATCTTTCGAAACAGGCGGCGAAACGACGCAAGGTCCGAATATCCGACATCGCAGGCGATCTCCTCGATCGGCCGATCCTCCAGTTCGAGCATCTGCTTTGCTTCCTCGATCCGCAGGCATTGGATATATTCCAGCGGTGAAAAGCCCGTCGCCTTCTTGAAGCGTCGGTCGAACGACCGCTTTGGCAGACCGGATAGCTGCAGCAACTCGGCGAGAATTTCCGCCGATTGATAGTGGTCCGGAGCATAGGCCTGGCATTTCTCGATGACCGCATCGCCGTGGCTGATATTGGCGATCATCGAGGCATAGGGAAGCTGACCATCGCGATGCCACTGGTAGAGGAACAGCTTGGAGATCCGGATCGCCTCCGCCGTGCCGGCGTGCCTTGCAATCAGATAGAGCGTCAGGTCCTGCCAGGACGACGCGCCTCCCGAGCAGACGATGGAGTGTCCAGCACCGGACTGGACCAGGATACGCTCCTCCTTGAGCTCCACCTTCGGATATTCGCTACGAAACAGCGGCGCATACATCCAGTGCGTTGTCGCCGACTGCCCGTCCAGTAAACCCGCCTCGGCAAGCACGATCGACCCTCCACATGCGGCAAGCAGCCGTGCGCCCTGCCGATGCATCCTGACGATCCAGTCCAGCAGTCGACGATCCAGCGCCCGGATCGTGTCGGGCGTATCGACGACGACATTGGGAACGAGCACATAGTCCGTGTCGTCGACCTCGTCCAGGGTGACGTGCGGCATGACCGTCACCCCGGTGATCAGGGTCAAGGGGCCGGGGTCTGCCGCCACAAGGCGCGGAGCAAACAGGACCTCGCTGGTCGGCTCGTTCGAATTACTCTTCCAGTGCGCCCCGGCAATCCAGAGCGTATCGAAAATGCCGTAGAGGATAGAAGGATCGCATTCGCGGAACGTCACGATGCTGACCCGCAAGGGAGGCTTTGCGCTCGTGGGCAGTGGCTTGATCGGCTCCATAGCGGCCATTCTGCCTCTGTTGAGGGGTATAGGCAACGCCTAAAACTCCTGCCGAGCGGGCGGCATTCTGCAGTCCGATACGACAGGAACCAAAGACGATGGAATTGAATTTCGACAAACTGAACGCCTTGCTGGGCGTTATGGTGAATGAGCTTGGCGCGGCGCAGAACGCCGCGCTGGTGACAGTTGGCGACGAATTGGGCCTCTACCGGGCAATGGATGGCAAAGGACAGCTTTCAGCAGCCGAACTCGCGGAGTCCACCGACACGAAGGAGCGCTATGTGCAGGAATGGCTGTCCGCGCAAGCGGCATCCGGCTTCGTGACCTACGATGCGGCCACAGCAAAATTTGCCCTCTCGCCGGAACAGGCTGCGATCTTCGCAGTCGATGAAAGTCCGGTCAACATGATCGGCGGTTTCCAGGCGCTCGAGGCAGTTTATGCGGATCGCCCCAAGCTTGCGCACGCTTTTCGTCATGGCGGCGGTGTGTCCTGGACCGATCGCTGCAGCTGCATGTTCTGCGGCACGGATCGCTTCTTCAGGCCGGGCTACAAGGCGAATCTCGTTGCCAACTGGCTTCCCTCGCTCAGTGGCATCGTCGAAAAACTGGAGCGCGGAGCGTTGGTGGCGGATGTCGGCTGCGGCTTCGGTTCATCGACCCTGATCATGGCGGAAGCTTTTCCGAACTCGCGCTTTGTCGGTATCGACTTCCACGCCCCGTCCATCGAACATGCGAGCCGGCACGCGAAAGCATTGACCAATGTGCAGTTCAAGACTGCAAGGGCACAAGACTTTCAGGGCTCGGGCTTCGATCTGGTCACCATGTTCGACGCGCTTCACGACATGGGAGACCCCGTTGGTGCTGCACGCCACATCGCGCAATCCCTCAAGCCGGACGGCACCCTGATGCTGGTCGAACCGATGGCAGGCGACAGTCTCGCCGACAACCTCAATCCGATCGGGCGGGTCTTCTATGCCGCATCTGCCAATACCTGCGTCCCGGCGTCCCTGGGCCAGGAGGTGGGGGCGGCATTGGGTGCACAAGCCGGAGAGCGACGCCTGACCGAGGTGCTGAACGCAGGGGGCTTTTCCAGGGTCCGGCGCTCGGCCGAAACACCGTTCAACATGGTTCTGGAAGCTCGTATTTAACGGCGGCTGTAATGCGGAGGGGCGGGTGGTTCGGCGACCGCCCGCCCAATGCATGGCATTGCGAAGTTCAGCCACCCAGAGGTGACAGGTTTCACCCCTCAATCACCCCATCTTCACCAGCGCCCCGATCGTCCCCCCGACCAGCAGCACCAGCCCGATCAACGTGGTCAGCGCCGCACCCGGTCCGCGCTTCTTCGCATCAGTGTAATATTCCGCCGCATAGAGCGCCCGCGCCGCCGTCCAGCCGAGACCGAGTAGACCGGCGAGCTGGTCCGAGACATAAAAGCCGAAGATCCACAGCGCCGGCAGGAACAGCACCAGCTGCTCGACCGTATTCTGCTGCACCCGGAAGATGCGTTCGAAATTCTGATTGCCTGAGGTCTTGGGCGCTTCCACGCCGAACTGTTTGCGCGCCCGCGCCACCTTGATCATGAACCAGCAATAGGTCATCAGCGCCGCAAATGTCGCCAGAATGGTGAACCGCATCGAAACCTGCTCCGAAATCATCCTGAAAACGACCATCAAACCGTCATTGAGTAACCATCAACTGGTAGGAGAAAGGCCAGGGGCGCGCAAGCGCCATGCTGCGGCGCACCGCATCAAAGCTTGCGCTAAACGACGAATTCCGCCATCATTCCGCAAGCTGCGTTGCAGCCTGTGCGCGCAGGAAAGGCCGCCTTGATGACCCCCGAATTGACCGCTGAAACGACGCTCGAAACGAGCATGGAAGCGACCACGGAAGTAACCGGCGAAAGCTTCAAGTTTGGCCGCCCCTACGACCTGCACGAGCTGGTTGCCGACGGCATTATCCATGGCATCGGTGTCGTCTTCGCGCTGGTCGGCGCCACCGCGCTGATCTTTTATGCGACGGTCTATTCCGACTATGCCGATATCGCCGCATCCTGGATCTACGGCCTCGGCCTGATCATCGCGCTCGGCGTCTCCTTCACCTACAATATGTGGCCGCATTCGCGCATCAAGTGGATCCTGCGTCGCTTCGACCATTCCGCCATCTTCATCCTGATCGCCTCGACCTATACGCCCTTTCTTGTCCAGGGCGCCGACCAGCCGATGATCCTTGCGCTGCTGATCGGCATCTGGCTGACGGCCGCCCTCGGCATCTGGCTGAAATTCCGCTATCCCGGCCGCTACGACCGGCTTGCCATCCTGCTCTATCTCGCCATGGGCTGGAGCGGCGCGCTGGCCATGGGCCCGATTTCCGAGATCATCCCGGGCATCACCCTGACCCTGATCATCATCGGCGGCTGCATCTATTCCGCCGGCGTCATCTTCCATGTCTGGGAACGCCTGCGCTTCCAGAACGCCATCTGGCACGGCTTCGTCGTCACCGCCGCCGTGGTCCATTATTCGGCGGTGTTTACGGCGATCGCCTGAGGCGAGGGGGAACCCAAGTGGAAATCGTCATCCTCGGGCTTGTCCCGAGGATCTGCCGAGGTCGGCTCCAAGCTGTACGTTTCCGCATCCCTCCGATCAACGCTCGCTGGAACCAGCGTCTCCGGCGAAAGCGTGTCCCCGGCGCAATCACCGCCTTCCCCAATCAGGCAAGCCACCCTATAGCTCTGCGCAGGACCAACGCCCCACACCCAAGAGCCTCCCATGACCGACCTCATCATCCGCGACGCAACCGAAGCCGATCTGCCGGCAATCCGCGACATCTACAATCACGCCGTCGAACACACGACCGCGATCTGGAACGAGGTGCTGATCGACGTCGATAATCGCCGCGCCTGGCTCGAGCTGCGCCGTGCCAAGGGTTATCCGGTGCTGGTCGCCGAGCGTGACGGCACGGTGGCCGGTTATGCCTCCTACGGCGACTGGCGCGCCTTCGACGGCTATCGCCACACGGTCGAGCATTCGGTCTATGTCGACAAGGACTGCCGCGGCGGCGGCATCGGCAGGCAGTTGATGGCAGCACTGGTCGATAGGGCAAGAACCGGCAATGTCCATGTGATGATCGCCGCCATCGAGGCGGAAAACCAGGCCTCCATCGCCCTGCACGAACGCATGGGCTTCACCCTCGTCGGCATCCACCGCGAAGTCGGCACCAAGTTCGGCCGCTGGCTCGATCTGGCGATGATGGAGTTGAGGGTCTGAGCGATAGCAACGAAAGGTCGAGGCGGTATACCCCCACCCCCCCCTCCTGGCCTGCCTGCCATCTCCCCCACAAGGGGGGAGATCAGCAAGTCCGCCAACGGTTTGCCGATACATAAAGTTGACACCCGATCAGGTTGCGCACCTCGACGGACAATGCCCCCTCTGTCCTGCCGGACATCTCCCCCCGTGTGGGGGAGATGTCCGGCAGGACAGAGGGGGCCGGCTCGGCACCACGAAGCAGCGAAGCGCGACCTCCCTCATCACCCCGCCGTCATCTCCTGCCAGCGCACGCCAGAGATCACCACGCCGTCCTTCGGCCGGCATGGCATGTCCGACAGCGAGACGGACACATCCTGCTCCGCTGGCATGTCGTAGTCGATCGCCGTGGTCAAAAGCCGCACGCCTTCCTTGATGATCGACAGCGTTGCCTCTTCGCCGGGACAGCGATGGCCGTCCTTCACCGATCCGGCCCCTTGCGCAACGAAGCTGTAGTCGCCTGGCCCGTGGCGCAATTCGCGCAGTGGCCGGAACTCTCCGGCATTGTGAAAGGCCGCCTCGTCGTGGCAGGTGCCGTAGAGGTCGAAAAGCAGCCATTGTCCGCGCCGGATCGGATGGCCGTTCCAGTCGAAACCGGTGCGCGCCACCGCGCCGACAAACGGATAAAACGGCACGCAGCGCCGCACTTCTTCGGCAAAATCGGTCAGCAGCCGGTCGTCCGGCACGCGCAGGATCTCGCGCCATTCTCCGTGCCGCTCCAGCTCGACGGCGGCAAACAGGATATAGCGGCCGAGCGAGGCGATCGGCCCGAGCAGGTTGATCAGTTCGCCGGCGGCAACGGCGGGTGAGAGCGGCAGGCCTTTCTGGTCGCGGTAGCCGGCGATCATCGCCATCGGCGTGCCCGGCAGCGGCGCTTGGCGGCCGCGGCGGATCTGCCGAAAGGCGGCCGTCAGCCGCCGCTCGAGCTGCGAGCGCCGGCCCAGCAGACCCAGGGGCAAAGGCAGGCGGCGCGGGCCGAAATGGCCGGCCTGTTCGGCCAGTTCCGCCAGCAGCGCGTCGTCCCTGTCGATCTCGTCTGCATCGATCGGCGCATGGGTCCAGGCGAGCGCCGTGCGGATCAGGATCAGGTCCAGCTCGGCGCCGAGCGGCACGGCCCCCCAGCGGATCCAGTCCGGCACGCGCTCGATGAAGTTGCGCCGGAAGATTGCCACCAGCCGGTCGATGCCGGTGCGGTCCTCGACCAGCATGCGCACGAACATCGCCTTGCGGTGCCGGTGCGCGGCGCCGTCGAGCTGCTGCACGCTGCCTTTGCCCGCAATCAGCCGCAACACCATCTGCGGCATGGCGCCGACCCGGGTCAGCCGGTCGTCGTCATAGATCAGCCGGGCCGCGTCCGGCCCGGCCAGGCAGATGACGTCGCGTAGCATCAGCCGGGTGCGAAAGATCGGCGTGTTCATCGACCGGAAGCGCTGCGACAGGAAGCCATAGCCTTCGCGCGCCAGATTAAAGGTCTCGTCGAAGCCCGGGCTGCGCGGGATCGCCGGCGGCCGCCCGGGCTGGGAGACGTTTGCGGGCTCGGAGGTGCCTTCGGGTTTGGAGGCGCTCGCGGGCAGGCCGCCAGACAGTCCCTCGGGCAGGGCGCCCGGCATTGCGACCGCGGGATGGCCCGGCGTATGGCCCGGTGTGTGGACAGAGGGATTGGCCGGTGAGTGTGGCGCTGAGTGGGGCGATGTCGGGGCAGGCGTGTCCGGCTGGCGGTGAAACTCGCTCTGGTTCATGCCGTCCCCTCCCTGACGCGCCCGGTTTGCCCGACAATACTCCCAAATTTCGACGCGCTCCATGCGCTTTGTTCCAGCCGTCGCCCTGAATTATCGCCAATCGCGCCCGATCGCCTGCAGGCAATCCCTCTATTCGATCCGCACCCGCGCCATCTCGCCGCGAATGGTGATCGACGGCCTGGCGCCCGGCGTATTCGGCAGCGTGCTGTCGACATAGGAGGCCACGGTCTCGACCAGGTAGCTGATCGGCGTCGGCTGCAGGAAGCGCACGGTCGCATCGAGCATGCTGCCGGAAATCGCGACGACCTCGTTCTGCATCACCCGTTCGAAGGTCAGCCGTGCCCGAAGTGCGGCCCCCGAAACCGCGATCGAGGCGGCATGGCCGGTAAAGGCGATGTCGCCGGCATCGCTGCGGATATCGAGCGCGCCGAATTCGCCATCGAGCCGGGTTCGCGCCGCCCGCTGGTCGATGATGACGGTGGCGCCGGGCGCCAGATTGGCCGTCAGCGTCATGGTGCAATCACTCCAGTCGAAGAAGCGGCCGCCGCGGCCGACATCGACCGTCAGCGTGTCGCCGTCCCGCAGCATCGTGCCTTCGGCCGGGCAGGAGTTGGAAAACCAGCTCGAATGCCAAAGGGCGCCCCAGCCATGCCGTTCGCCGGACAGTTCGGCAACCTGCGGCATGTCGGCGTCGGCATTGATGCTGATGTCGCTCGCCGTGCCCGTCACGCGGACCTTTGACACGCCGCCAAGGTCAAGCGGGCCGGACAGGCTGTCGCTGGCGCTGATCAGCGACACGCCGCCGTCGATGGCGAGGATGGCGACGATCACGCCGGCAACGGAGAGAAGAATGGTTCTGGTTTTCATCGGGCAGGGCTCCGGGTTGGGCCGCGACGGGCCGTGGTTTGAGCCCCGACCGTGCCGGCCCTCGTTCTCCATCGCGACCTTGATCGCGTTTCAGGTCGAAGCGCATCGCGTTTGAGGTCATGATGTGCCATGCATCGGGCATTGCCCTGCATCGGGCCGCGCTCCGCCATGGGCCCCGGTCCGCCAGTCCAAACCCTGTTTCTTGCAAGACACCGATGATCCTCGTTCCGCTTTCCTTTCTCGTCTCGCTCTATCTGACCGTCTTTCTCGTCCGGCTGCTGCTGCGCGGCCGCGACACCTTTGCGGCCAATGGCCTCTTCCTGCTGCTGATTGCCGTCTATATCGTCCAGACCGTGCTGGTCGGCCTGCGCTGGGGCTATGGCATCGTGACGATCCTGCCGCTCCTGTCGACGCTCGCCAGCCTCGTGCCGCCGCTGTCTTATCTCGCCTTCCGCGATCTCGCCCGCGAACAGCGCGGCCTGTCGGCGCGCGACTGGCCGCATCTCCTGCCGACAGCCGCGCTGATGCTCATGACGCTGGTCTGGCGCAATCTGGTCGACCTGCTGATCATCACGGAATTTCTCGCCTATGGCCTGGCGCTGCTCTGGCTCGCCCGGCTTGGCCCCGATGGTCTTGTCGCAGCCAGGCTCGACGGCACGCTGCGCTCCTATCGCTCGCTGCAACTGACCGGCCTTGCTCTGGTGAGCTCGGCCTTGACCGATATCGCCATCAGCCTCGACATGCTGTGGAGCGGTGGCCAGTATTCCGCTCTGGTCGTCTCGGCCTCAACGACCGCCATTCTGCTGCTGCTCGGCATTGCCGCCGTCGCCGTCGGCTCGGAAGAAGGCGAGGGCGATGCGCCGGACGATGGGCACGACGACCCGGCAGGATTGGATACGGGACGAGAGGAAGGTCGCTCACCTGAACGAATCCAGGGATCCGAAAGACCGTCGACCGCCACCGCCGCCTCGCCCGAGGACCGGCAGGTCGCCGCCGATCTCGACCGCCTGATGTCCGAACGCCGCCTGTATGCCGATACCGGCCTGAACCTGGCGAGGATCGCCCGGCGTTTAAGCCTTCCGGCCCGCAGCGTTTCTCAGGCGGTCAACCGGGTGCATGGCATCAGCGTCTCGCATTATGTCAACAATCACCGCATCGCCGACGCCTGCCGGCTGCTGTCTGAAACCGACCTGCCGGTCACCCGCATCGTCTTTGATGCCGGCTTCATGACCAAGTCGAACTTCAACCGCGAATTTCGCCGCGTCACCGGCATGAACCCGAGCGACTGGCGCCGGCAGAAAACCGCGGCTTGATCAGATCATGGAAAATGCCGGTCCCCCCGGGAGGCAACGCGTCGCCTGAGGCCAGAAGCGAACCGCCAACACAAGATGTGTACAGGAACGTCTACCCGGCCAAACCGCCTTGCCTTTCACCCGGCCGCATTGTTCCCTTGGCGCATCATTTGATCACTCAAGGATTTAAAATGCCTCTGAAGCTCTATCTCGCCGGCCCCGAAGTCTTCCTGCCCGATGCCCGCAAGGTGCTGGACGAAAAGGCCGCCATGACCCGGGCCTATGGCTTCGAGCCGATCTGCCCCGGCGATATCGAGATCGAGCCGGCCCCGACCCGGCATGAATTCGGCCTGAAGATCAGCGCCGTCGACGAGGGCTTCATGAACGCCGCCGATGGCGTGATCGCCAATCTCACCCCGTTTCGCGGCATCGCGGCCGATCCCGGCACGGTGTTTGAACTCGGCTATATGTGTGCGTCCGGCAAGCTGGTCGCCGCCTATACCAATGTCACCGATAGCCATTTCGCCCGCACCAAGGCCTGGTATGGCGGCGAACTGACCATCGACGAACACGGCCGCAAGCGCGGCGCGGACGGCCATTCGCTGGAGGATTTCGAAATGATCGAGAACCTCATGCTGCACGGTGGCGTCACCCGCCGCGGCGGCCCCATCGCCATCCACGCCGCCAGCCCCGACCGCCTCTACCACGACCTGACCGCATTCGAACAATGCCTGAAGGCGCTGGCTGAGCGCGGCTAGAGCCCTGCCTTCTCGCCGAGCAGTCGCCGCTGGAATCTGCCCCTCACCCTCTCCCCGCCAGCGGGGCGAGGGGACGCAAGGCCCGACCACAACCGTCCTTCTCCCCGTTCACGGGGAGAAGGTGGCGGCAGCCGGATGAGGGGCAGCACCGGACGGATGGATACGGACGAAGACGCATCTCCTTCCGCGTTCAATCTGGGGATCTTCTCGCGATCGACCGATGACCTGTCTGCCGATCGCCTGCCAACCACCCGCCAGCCCCGATTCCCCCTGTCTTTTCACGGCTTGCCAAGCCGCATCGCCAATGCTCCGTTGCGGTTGCAAAAGGAATCGTCATGAACCAGCACGTCACGCCGCAACCGAAGCTCGGCGCCAGTTTTTATCGCCTCTGGCTGTCGAGCGGGCTCGCCAATCTCGCCGATGGCGTTGGCATCGTCGCCTGGCCCTGGCTAGCCTCGCTGATTACCCGCGATCCGCTGGCGATTGCGCTTGTCGGCGTGGCGCAGAAACTGCCCTGGTTCCTCTTTGCCCTGCCATCCGGCGTGATCACCGACCGGCTCGACCGCCGCAAGCTGGTGGTCGCCATGGATTTCGTGCGTTTCGTGGTCTTGATGGCGCTGGCCGCAGCACTGCTGGTCCCCGGTCTCCTGCCGCAAGACCCGATAGCCGACTTTCCGACGGCCACGCTCTACTGGCTGCTGCTCGCAGCCGCCTTGATGGTTGGTTTCGCCGAAGTGCTGCGCGACAATTCCGCTGTCACCCTGATGCCGGCGATCGTGCCGCTGGAGCGGCTGGAAACGGCAAACGGCCGCATGGGCAGCCTGGAAACCGTGATGAACATGATGATCGGCCCGCCGCTCGCTGGCCTGCTGATCGGCTTGGCCCTGCCGTTTGCCTTCGGCCTCTATGGCCTAGCCTTTGCCTTTGCCGGACTGCTGGTCCTGTCCATTCCGGGTCGCTTTCGCACGATCCGGCCGGAGCAGCGACACTGGATCGCGGAGATCCGCGAAGGGGCAGTCTATCTCTTCCAGCGACCGCTGTTGCGGGATCTGGCGATTGGACTTGGGGCCTTGAACGCCATCGATGTGATGCTGCTGATGGGGCTGGTGCTGTATGCCCAGGAGGTGATGGGCCTCAATTCGGCGCAATATGGGCTGCTGCTCACCGGTCTTGCCACCGGAGGACTGCTGGGTGGTCTGCTCGGCGAACGTGTCATCCGCCGCCTGGGAGCGTCAGCCTGTCTGCGGCTGACCATCGCCGCCTGCTGTGCGATGGCGCTGGTCATCCTGCTCATGCCGTTTTCGGTCGCCGTCTGGTTCGCCCTGATGCTCGCCAGCTTCACCGGCATGATCTGGAACATCATCACCGTGTCGCTGCGCCAGCGCATGATCCCGCCGCATCTGCTCGGCCGGGTCAACAGCGTCTACCGCTTCTTCGGTCTCGGCACCATGCCGCTCGGCCTGATCGTCTCCGGCCTGAGCGTCACTATTGCCGAAGGCTTCATGCCGCGCAACCAGGCGCTGGCCGCCCCGTTTGCCCTCGGTGCGGTCCTGTCGCTGCTCTTGCTGATCGCCATATGGAAACGCGTGTCGCCCAAGGCGCTGAGGGATTTCAGCGGTCGGTGACCCGGTCGTCGTGGCGGTGCCGGATGGGGACGGTACCGGACGAAGCAGTCAGCCCAAGACGCTCTTGAAGGTGGTTAGAAACCACACAGCTTTGCACATATTTGGTTAGGCTGGATGTTCTATCAATCAATGGTTGATCGGTCGGTGCCTTTGCGAGGTTTTACCGATGAGATTTAGTTTCATCCTCTGCTGGTTCATCTTGTGCGGCATTTGCCTGGTGGGAGCGCTGGTTCCGTTTGTCGGCGCCGTCTTCATCTTGCTCATGCCATTCATGCTTGGCACTTTGGCTGCACTGGGCTTGCTTGCCGTCTTCCTCGATGTGCTGATCCGACGGCTGCCTGTCGCTTTTGTTGTTTTGCCGGTTGGTGCGCTCGTCTGGTATTACGGTCTGGTGGTTTTCGACCAGCTGGATCTTCGACGTATTCGCGACGAGATCGCTGCGCAAAATCCAATGACAATCGCCGCGTTTGATCCGAGCGCGTATGACCTTGTGCTGCCGGACGCACAGCGCTTCGTCCGCTTGAATGCGATTGCGACAGCCTATGATGAAAAGCAGTTTGCGCAGATCAGCGCCTTGAATGACGATGACTGCAGTATCGTTGCCGATTTCATCAAGACGGTGCCGGGTAGCTGGGCCGATGT
The DNA here is from genome assembly GCF_000247475.1 of Rhizobium sp. PDO1-076. Classification (GTDB taxonomy): domain Bacteria; phylum Pseudomonadota; class Alphaproteobacteria; order Rhizobiales; family Rhizobiaceae; genus Allorhizobium. The sequence goes on from NZ_AHZC01000044.1 coordinate 12,575, forward strand.
TTCGTCGGGCATATTCGGCGCCGTCTGTGTCGTGACTGTTCCCGGAACACCGGCCAGACAAACCGTCACGGTCACCAGGCAGCACACGCTCAACAACGACAGCCCGCAACTCCGGACAAGCTTACTCCGGACAAGCGGCCTCCAGCTGAGCGGTGCCAATGGGCCGGTGATGACGTTGATTGACCGGGTGTCGGTTGATGCCTATCCCCCGATCCCGGTTCTTCTTCTGGGCTGCATGCTAATGACCGAAGGTCAACCGCAATGCTATTTCGGCCCGAAGAAACGGCCCCAGACACTCGAAGTGATCAACCCGTCGATCGACCGCGATCTCTATCCCGAGCCGGAGAATATCCTGCTCGGCATCCCGGCCAGGAAGAAAGGCGAGGGACCGTTTGCAGACCGGGAAAGCGTGATGGCCGCAATCCGTACCGCGGCCGCCGGACAATAGTCCCCAACCCTCACGCCAGCGGTTCAAACACCATCGAGTGACCGTTGATGCAGTAGCGCAATCCGGTCGGCTTCGGGCCGTCGGGGAAGACGTGGCCGAGATGGCCGCCGCAATTGGCGCAGCGGATTTCAGTGCGCACCATGCCATAGGCGGTGTCGCGATGTTCGGTCACGGCGCCCGGCTTCACCGGTTCGAAATAGCTCGGCCAGCCGCAGCCGGCGTCGAATTTGGTATCGGAAACGAACAGCGGTTCGTTGCAGGCGGCGCAGCGATAGAGCCCCTTGTCGTTGGTGTCCCAATAGGGGCCGCTGAAGGCGCGCTCGGTGCCGTGTTCGCGCAGGATCCGGTATTGTTCCGGCGTCAGCTGCTCGCGCCATTCCTCGTCGCTCTTGGTGATCTTCGGTGCGGTTGTGCTGTCGCTCATCATCGGCTCTCCAACTGGAATTTCGAATGGACGGCCGGCGAACCGGCCTCCGTTGTCCTATAGATAGGACGCCGATGCGGTTGCGGCAAATCCTCTTGAACCTAAGCCTTGCCGTGTTGCGCCGGAAATTTGGGCCCTTGCCTTGCCGGCACCGCCAACACGCAGCACCAAAGGCGGTTTGACGTGAGGAAACCGGGGGTTGACACCTCCGTGATTGGATTCTGTTCCGTTTTTGCTTGAGGCGACGGTCCCCATGTCCTAACACGGAACCTCCTTGCATCGCAGCCAAGTTCACCATCGAACGACCGCCCGGGGAGGTGGAATGCCTGTTTTGACCGGCGATCTGACCTGGATCGCAATGTTGCTACCCTTTGCCGGTGCGCTGGTCGCGCCATGGTTGACATCACGGCTTGGCGCGTCCGCTGCCTGGCTGCTGGCACTGTTCCCGGCGCTCGCCTTCCTGTATTTCATCGGCTTCATGCCGGAAATCGCGGCGGGCGAAGTGGTGACCGGCGGTTATGCCTGGGTGCCGAGCCTCAACCTGTCGTTTTCCTGGTTCCTCGACGGCCTGTCGCTGACCTTTGCCCTGCTGATCACCGGCATCGGCGCGCTGATCGTGCTCTATGCCGGCGGCTACATGAAGGGCCATGTCCAGCAGGGGCGTTTCTTTGCCTATATCCTGCTGTTCATGGGCGCCATGCTCGGCGTCGTCGTCTCCGACAGCCTGCTGATGCTGTTCGTCTTCTGGGAGCTGACCTCGATCACCTCCTTCCTGCTGATCGGTTTCGACCACAGCCGCGAGGCCGCCCGTCGCGCCGCCCTGCAGGCGCTGGTCGTCACCGGTGGCGGTGGCCTGCTGCTGCTGGCCGGCCTGATCCTGATCTGGAATATCACCGGCGTCACCCAGCTCTCCCTACTCCTGCACATGGGCGATCCCCTGCGCGCCAGCCCATTTTATCTCGCGGCCCTGTTCCTCGTCCTCGGTGGCGCCTTCACCAAGTCGGCCCAGTTCCCGTTCCATTTCTGGCTGCCCTATGCCATGGAAGCGCCGACCCCGGTCTCGGCCTATCTGCATTCGGCGACCATGGTCAAAGCCGGCGTCTACCTGCTGATGCGGCTCAATCCGGCCATGGGCGGCACGCCCGCCTGGGAAATCCTGCTGCCATTCTTCGGCGGCATCACCCTGATCGTCGGCGCGGTGCTTGCCATCCGCCAGACGGACCTGAAGCTGATGCTCGCCTATACGACCGTTGCCTCGCTTGGTCTCCTGGTCATGCTGACCGGTTTCGACACGCCTTATGCGGTCGAGGCGGCGGTGCTCTATCTGGTCGCCCATTCGCTGTTCAAGGGCGCGCTGTTCATGGTCGCCGGCGTGATCGACCATGAAACCGGCACCCGTGACGTCAGAAAGCTGAGCGGCCTGCGCAAGGCCATGCCGGTCACATTCGCCGCAGCACTGGTTGCCGCCCTGTCGATGGCCGGCCTACCGCCGCTCTTCGGCTTCCTCGCCAAGGAAGAGATCTACACGGCCCTTGCCGGCAGCAATCCTCGCGCTGTGGTCTTCACCGCCGTTGCCGTCTTCGGCAATGCGCTGATGTTTGCCATCGCCTTTGCCGTCGGCCTCAAACCCTTCATCGGGCCGCTGGTCAAAACCCCGAAACACGCCCATGAGGGCCCGGTCCTGCTCTGGCTCGGGCCGCTGAAGCTGGCGGTGCTCGGCCTGGTGCTGGCCGTTTTCTCGCCGCTCACCCATTGGCTGATCTCATCGCCGATGGCGAGTGCCGTCGATGGCACGCCGCAGACGGTGTCCATCAGCCTGATCCCGCATCCCGGCGTGCCGCTGGTCCTGTCGCTGCTGACGATCGCGCTCGGCATCCTGGTCTACCGCTCTCTCGACCGCGCCCGCGCGCTGGTTGCCGAACTGCTCGAGGCCATCGGCACCGGCCCCGATCGTGGCTTCGACCACGTCATCAGCGGTCTGGTCAAATTGTCCTTCCATGTCACGCGCCGGCTCCAGGGCGGACGGCTCGAAGTCTACATCACCAGCACCTTCGTGCTTCTCGCCGTCGTCCTGCTCGTGCCGCCGCTGGTCTATGGCGAGCTTCCGGGCGTGCCCGCCTGGCCTTCGAGCTTGCGTTTCCACGAACTGGCCATCTTCGCCATCGCCGTCATCGGCGTGCTCGCGGTGCTCACCGCCAAGGACCGCCTGACCGCGATCGTCTGCCTCGGCATCCAGGGCTTTGCCATCGCCGTCATTTTCCTGCTGTTCGGCGCGCCGGATCTGTCCTTCACCCAGTTCATGGTCGAGACCCTGTCTGTCGTCATCCTGGCGCTGGTCATGTCGCGCCTCAGGCTGTCTCTCTCCGATCATCGCCCGCTCTGGGCCACATTCGGTGATGGTGCCGTGGCGGTTGCCTGCGGCACGGGCTTTGCGCTGCTGCTGATGGCGGCCACCGAAATGCCGTTCGACACGACGCTGACCGAATTCTTCAACACCTATTCCAAGGTGATTGCCCACGGCGCCAATGTCGTCAATGTCATCATCGTCGACTTCCGCGGCGTCGACACGCTGGGCGAGATCTCGGTGGTGATGATCACCGGCCTGTCGATCCTTGCCCTGATCCGGGTGCGCGCCCGTCCGGCCGTGGCCGGGGTTCCGGCAGGCGTCGCGGTTGCCGAAGAGACCGCACCGCCGGCCCGCAAGAAGAGGGGGGCGAAGAAGTGAACACCCTGATCTTCCGCACGGTTGCGCCCTTCCTCACCGCGCTCATGCTGCTGTTTTCGATCTTCGTCCTGCTGCGCGGCCACAACGAGCCCGGCGGCGGCTTTATCGGTGGCCTGATCGCGGCCTCCGCCTTTGCCATCTATGGCATCGCCTTTGGCGTACAGGCCGTGCGCCGCGCCCTTTATTTCCATCCGATGTCGATCGCCGGCTGCGGCCTTTTCGTCTCGACCCTGTCCGGCTTCGTCTCGGCGCCGCTCGGCCTGCCGTTCATGACCGGCGTGTGGATCTATCCGAGCCTGTTCGGCGTCGAGGTGCCGCTCGCCACCGTCATGTCCTTCGATGTCGGCGTCTATCTCGTCGTGCTCGGCGCCTTCACCTCGATCGCGCTGGCGCTCGAAGAAAGGGACGACGGCTGATGGAAGCGTTGTTTGCAGTCCTGGTCGGCATCTTCTTTGCCGCCGCCCTCTATCTGATGATGTCCAAGCATATCATCCGTGTCCTGCTCGGCGTCGTCCTGCTCGGCAATGCCGTTAACCTGCTGTTGTTCACGGCCGGCCGGCTGACCGCGGAAGTGCCGCCGATCATCCCGGCCGGCAGCGATACGCTGGCCATGAGTGCCGCCAACCCGCTGCCGCAGGCGCTGATCCTGACGGCGATCGTCATCTCGTTCTCCTTCTTCTGCTTCCTGCTGGTGCTGACCTACCGCGCCTATCAGGACCTCGGCACCGACGACACCGACGACATGCGCGTCGCCGAGCCGAAGGATGAACCCATGCCTCCAATGGGATATTGATGATGGCTACATCGTCCACCCCGATCGACCTGTCGCTGGCGCTTGTCATGGATCCGGCAACTGCTGGCCAGTGGCTGGCCATCCTGCCGATGGGCCTGTGCCTCGGCATCGGTGCGCTGCTGATGATGATCCGCCATCGCATCACCTGGCATCCGCCGGTTGCTCTTGCCGGTCTTGCCCTGCTGGTGCTTGTTGATGTCCTGCTGCTGTCCAAAGTTCTCGCCGATGGCCCGCTGACCATGATGATGGGGCGCTGGCGCCCGCCGTTCGGCATTGCCATCACCGTCGACCTGACCGGCGCACTGCTGGCGCTGGCTGCCGCCATCGTCGCCTTCGCCGGCGCGCTTTATGCCGAGGTCGATATCGACAACAGCGGTCGCCGCTATGGTTTCTATCCGCTGCTGATGGTGCTGATGGCCGGCGTATCCGGCGCATTCCTCACCGGTGACATCTTCAACCTCTATGTCTGGTTCGAGGTTCTGCTGATCTCGTCCTTCGGCCTGTTGATCCTCGGCTCCGAGCGTGAACAGATCGACGGCGCGCTGAAATATGCGGTGCTCAACCTGATCGCCACGACGCTGTTCCTGATCGCCGTCGGTTATCTCTATGCGATCTTCGGCACGCTCAACATGGCCGATATCGCGCTGAAGGCGCCGGAACTGTCGGGGTCTGCGCCGCTGATGACGCTGTCGGCGCTCTTCGTGCTCGCCTTCTCCATGAAGGCGGCGGCCTTTCCGGTCAATTTCTGGCTGCCGGCCTCCTATCATACGCCGCGTGTCGTCGTGTCGGCCCTGTTTGCCGGCCTGCTGACCAAGGTCGGCGTCTATGCGCTGCTGCGCGTCATGGTCATGCTGCTGCCGATCGAGCGCGAGGCCCTGAGCCTGATCATCGCCATTGTTGCAGCCCTGACCATGATCCTCGGCGCCATGGGTGCGCTGGCCCAGACCGACATCCGCCGCTTCATGGGCTATATCGTCATTGCCGGCATCGGCAACATGATGGCCGGCATCGCCATCGGTGGCGATATGGCGGTCGGTGCGGCGATCTTCTACGCGCTGCATTCCATCCTGCTGATGACGGCGCTCTATCTGGTCATGGGCGAGGCGGCCCGTATCGGCGGCAGCTTCAGCCTGTCGAAACTGGCCGGCCTGTGGACGTCGACCCCGGCCTTTGCCGCCCTGTCGCTCGCCCTGTTTTTTGCCGCCAGCGGCCTGCCGCCCTTTTCCGGCTTCTGGCCCAAGGCGCTGCTGGTCAAGGCCTCGCTCGATATCGGCGCCTGGTGGCTGGCCGGCTCCGTATTGCTGTCGGGCTTCCTGTGCACCATCGGTTTCGGACGGCTGTTCCTGCTCGCCTATTGGCGTCCGGCTCTGGCGACGGGACCCGAGGCTACGCTTGCCGCTTCGGGGCAGGTCACCTTCGTGCCGCCGCCACCGGTCCCCCGCACAAGCCTGTGGCGCAGCGCGCCGATCCTGCTGCTCTCTGGCTTCGTCGTCTGGTTCGGCCTGTTTCCCGATCCGCTGATCGTCGTCAGTCAGCAGGCGGCCGCTGGTCTCTCCGATCCGACGGCCTACATTCTGTCTGTCTTCCCCGAGAAAGCTGCGCCATGAGCCTGTTTGCCATCAGCGTCATCATGACCGCGATCTGGGCCGCCGTCAGCGAAAGTGCGGCCCTGCACAATCTGCTGCTCGGCTTCGTGCTCTCGCTGGTCATTCTTAGCCTGCTGCGCGAGCAATTGCTCGGCGATGCCCGGCCCAACCGCACCCTGCGCATCCTGTCGCTGGTCTGGCTCTTCCTGGTCGAGCTGGCCAAATCCGCCTGGAAGGTCGCCGTCATGGTCTGCCGGCCGAAACTCGACGTGAAGCCCGGCATCTTTGCCTATCCGCTGACCGTCACCAGCGATCTCGAAATCACACTGCTGGCCAACCTGATCACGCTCACCCCCGGCACGCTGTCGGTCGATGTGTCGGATGACCGCAAGACGCTCTATGTCCATGCGATCGACTGCGCCGACCCGGATGCCGCCCGGCTGGACATCGCCAATGGTTTCGAGCGCAAGATTCGCGAGGCCTTTGCATGATCACGCCTTCCCTGATTGTCGACTATGCCTCGGTCTTTGCCCTGCTGGCGCTGGGCCTCGCCTTTCTGCTGACCGTCTACCGCGCCGTCGTCGGCCCCACTTTGCCGGACAGGATCATCGCCCTCGACATGCTGGTCGGCATCGTCATCGGTTTCATTGCGGTGATCGCGCTGCGCTCCGGCTATACGCTCTATATCGACATCGCGATTTCGCTCGGCCTCGTCGGCTTCCTGGCAACGGTCGCTTTCGCCCGCTTCATCCTCGCCCGTGGCGCGGTCGGCGAAGGCGAGGCCCACGATTTCCGTGGAATTCGTGCAGAGCCCGTAACACAACCTGGATTAGAAAATCCGCCCCGCGCGATAAAGGCGTCGAAGCCGGCAAAACCCCGCGCCAGCCGCCGCAAGGAGGCAAAATGATCGATTATCTCGCAGCCATCCTGATTGCCGCCATCATCATTGTCGGCGCGCTGTTCTCGCTGGTTGCCGCCATCGGGCTCAACCGCCTGCCGGATCTCTACACGCGCATGCATGCGGCATCGAAGGCCGGCACCGTCGGCTCCGGACTGCTGTTGTTGGCTGTCGGCCTGCATTCCGGCGAATTTGCAATTTTTATCCGTGCCTTGGCCGGATTCGTGTTTTTCATCCTGACCGCCCCGGTGTCGGCTCACCTGCTCGCCCGCGCGGCCCACAAGGTTGGCTACAAGCTATCGCCTGTATCATTGCAAGACGACATGAACAAAAAATAGCCTTTATGGTCTCTCAGGTTAATTTAGCAGATCCTCTGCAATCTGTGGGCGGTTAAATCGGCACTGTTCTAGATGGAATCAGAATAGAGCCGCTTTATACCCGTTACATCTAGTAGAAATATCAGGTGGACATTTGCGCAGGGAGTGCTAATCCACTGATACGATGCTTATTCGCTGTATTCGTTGATTGACTGCTGGTCTGAGCCAATGATTACCACTTGGTAATATTCAGGGCGATGACCGCATTGACTGCGGCGCAGGACGGGACGGTTTGGGGCTGGACCGGGAGATAAGCGCGTTTGTGGGGTGGTTACTCGTTCCGGGACTGGTCGATAGGCGACCGGTAGGAGCGCACATAATTGACTCATGTTGGGTGCGGCGGCTGCCAACGACGAGATGAACAGGAGAATGAAATGATGGAAATACAACAGGGCCCGGGCCAGCAGTTGCTGGTCGAGCTGACGGCCGATATTGTTGCGGCCTATGTCAGCCACCATGTGGTGCCGGTTGGCGATCTGACCAATCTGATCGCCGACATCCACCAGGCCTTGAGCAATACTTCGTCGCCCGCGCCTGTGGTTGCCGTGGTTGAGAAGCCGAAGCCGGCTGTCGCCGTGCGCAAGTCTGTCCAGGACGATCATATTGTCTGCCTGGAATGTGGCGGTTCGTTCAAGTCGCTGAAGCGCCACCTGATGACCCATCATTCGCTTGGCCCGGAAGAATACCGCGAAAAGTGGGATCTGGCTGTCGACTACCCGATGGTCGCCCCGGCCTATGCCGAGGCGCGCTCGCGTCTCGCCAAGGAAATGGGTCTGGGCCAGCGCCGCAAGCGCGGCAAGTAAGCGTTCAGACAGGATCCGGCTATAAGCCGAGCAGGAACCGGGCCCGAAGGTCCGGTTTTTTGTTACCTGGACATATGAAAATAATCCCATGTTGCCGTGTTTATCGTTGCCCCTGTGCGAAAAGTGGGTTGCCGTCGCGGCGGAGCGACCGGCCGAAAATCTACTGAACTCCCTGAGAAATAACGAAATTCCCATCCGATTGTGGCTTGCAATCGGTCTTGCCCCTCAAAATATACGGGTATCTTTCCATCCAGACTCTGTTATCAAATAGGAAAATAAGCCTATTATGGAGTTGCCGATGTCTAGTGTCTCCGAGCCTGAACCAAACCCGCTTCCCGATGACCCACCCGATTGCCTGGCGCAGGCGAGGCCGCTGACGCCGGAGCGCAGGCTGCTGTGCATGGTCGTCCGCCAGCTTACCATCGAGCTTTTGACCGCCGTCGGCTTCGACGCCGAGCGCGACGGTCGCCGCCGGGCCACCAATCATGTGCGCCAGATCGCCATGTATGTCTGCCACGTCGCCTATTCCATGCCGATGATCGAGGTTGCCGAAGCCTTCGGCCGTGACCGCACCACTGTCCGCCATGCCTGCCGCATGGTCGAGGATCGCCGCGACGACCCGGCCTATGACGGCTTCGTCGCCATCGTCGAGCGCATGGCCTGCGCCGTCGTGCTGGTCGCCGGCCCGAGGCCATGACCGAGGCCATGGCCGAGGCCGAGGCCGGTGCCATGGCCGGCGAGATGCGCTGCTCTCCACGACAAGCCCGCCCAACAAGCCCAGCTACACGTCATCACGGACCGGGCCGAAAGACGCGCCCGGCCGAAAGACACGCCCCGACAGCAGATACCAGACGAACCATGACAGCGAGGAAATCCCGATGACGAAGACCCGGCCATCCGCCCCTGATGTAACCCGCGACATCGGCCGCAATACTGGCCGCAATACTGACCTTAGCGCTGGCCTTAGTACTGGCCCCAGCACAAGCACCGCCACCGGCGCAATGACGCCCCTCAATGCCGGCGACCGCAAGCTGGTCCGCCGCCTGCTGCGGCTGGCGCTCGACGGTCCGCTCCGCATGCAGGTAACGGGGCAGGCGACAGGGCAGGCCGCAAGGCAGGTGACGGGGCAGGCGCGGCCGGTGGTCGAGGCCGGCGGCCGGACAATCACCGACGTCGATCCGGCCTTGCTGCGTCGACTGGTGGCCGATGGCCTGCTGGTGGCCGTGCCAAAGGGCCCTGCCGAGGGCAGGGCAGAGGACCATGCCGAGGGCTATGCCGCCACGGCCGAAACGGCAAGCTGGCTGCGCCGTGCGCTGACCGATGCGGCGGCCGAGCCCTTTCTCGACCAGCACCGCGTTCTGGAGACGGTGACGCTGAAGGAGCCCGACGGTTGCCGCAACGTCCGCCGCAATCTGGCCGAACAGCCGCTCTTTCCTCTGCTGCGCCTGAAGGACCGGCAGGGCCTGCCGTTTTTGCCGGAGGATGCGGTGCGGGCGGGAGAACGGCTGGCGGAGGATTTCGAACGCGGCGGCCTGCAGCCCCGCATCACCGCGTCCTGGGAGCCGCGCCTGTCCAGCCGGGCGAGGGGACAGGCGCCGGCGGCCGCCGATCTTTCCGACATGGCCCAGTCCGCCCGCCGCCGCCTGGGCGCCGCCGTCACCGCCATGGGACCGGAGCTGTCCGGCGTGGCACTCGATGTCTGCTGCTTCGGCAAGGGGCTGGAAACGGTCGAGCGCGAACGCCAATGGCCCGCCCGCTCGGCCAAGCTCATGCTGCGCACAGCCCTTCTGGCGCTCGCCCGCCACTATGCCCCGCCACAACGGCAACACGCCCAGCACCGCCCGCGTCACTGGGGCGAGGACGGCTACCGGCCTGAAATCAGTTAAGGCGGCCCGGCTCTCACACCAGCCGGCGGGCCGCTTCCTCGCGGATTCGCTGGATCATCGAGCGCAGGCCGTTGGCGCGCTGGGCCGACAGGTGCTCAAGCAGGCCGATCTGCTTGAACAGGTCGATCGCGTCGAATTCGACGACGCCGGACGCGGTCTTGCCGGAATAGGCGGCGAGCACGATGGCGACCAGGCCGCGCACGATAAAGGCGTCGCTGTCGCCGCGATAGGTCATCACCGGATCGGCGCCATTGCCCGACGAAGTCGCAAGCCAGACCTGGCTGGCGCAGCCCTGCACTTTGTTGTCGGCGCTTTTGTCTTCGTCGGCAAGGTCCGGCAACGCCTTGCCCAGTTCGATGACAAAACGCATCCGGTCCTCCCAGTCGTCGAGGAAGGCAAAATCGTCGATCATCTGTTCAAGCGTCGTCATGGTACACCGGGTCTGTTCTTGCTGCATGCCATATAGGTTAAGCGCCGGCCGTTTTGAACCGTCTCTGTCGCGCGAAAAAAAGAAAGCCGCGAGGCGGTTAACCTCGCGGCCCGGCAAAATGCCAAAGGGACAGTTTAGGACAGGCAGACAGGCATCCGCACAACCGTCACGGGGACGGTCGCTCTGATGCAAGAGGGGTGGGGCGCAGGCCCCGAATTAGGCGGTGTTCGAAGCGATCTGCTGCAGGCTCGGCTTGCGCTGTCGCTACGGATAGTTGAAGGGTCGGCGGTCTCAAAGCTTCGGCGGTGTATAGGGTTTCGGCAGGTTCTTGTTCTGCGGCCGCGGTGTCGGCACGACGGTGCCGGTCACGATCGCTGCAGTATCGAGGTTTTCGGACAGATCGACCGCCTGGCTCGCTGCGGTTTCGACCGCCGGCTTCAGGATCTCGACGCGGCCCTTGGCCGGTAGTGGGTTCTGGCTCGTGCCGTCATCGGTAAACTGCTGGTCGAGCAGCTGGAAGGCAACCAGGGCGCCTTCGCGGGCCCGCTGGCCGAGAGCCTGGAAGGTCTCCTTGCCCTTTTCGCAAACCTCCGGCTTCTCGACGCAGATCGCCGAGACATACTGGTAGGCATCCGTTGCCGCCGTGATCGCGTCGCCCATGACGAGGCGCGGTCCGCCGGCGGTTTCCTCCTGCGGCGGATTGCCGAAGAACGACAGCACCACCAGCGCCATGGAGCAATAGAAAGTTCCCTTGATCAGAAACCACATTGTCGTCACCAAATCCCTGTTGCCGGTCGTTGCCGGACCTCTCGGGTTGCGTCCCGAATTCGTGATTTGAACCTATCGCTGAGTCGCAAAGATGGCTTTTCAGAACCTGTTCGGCTTTGAGGCAAATTTGATTAAAATGCCATCTAAGTCGCGTTTTTGTAGCCTTTGTCTCAAATTGTAACGGTTGCCGTTAAGCATAATTGTGGCGCCCGCCCGACAATCCCGCAGCTTTTGCCGGCAGTGGTCGACACAAGTGTTAACGCGACTGTGAAAACTCTTGGAAATCCGTTGCTTACGCCCGATTAACCATAAAATCGAAAGCCCGGTCCGGCTGTTCTGTTTCGGGTCAGATGAGCCAAATCCGGGCCTTCCGAAGGCCTCGCTTTATCGTTTCCTTAAGCGCGTGAAGCCTATGGTCGGGCTCGAAAAGACGAAAATGAGTCTCGGATTTCCCGCGTGTTTGTATTGCGTAAAAATGTGGATGGACTGACGGCGATCATCGATCGCCTGGCTGCGCGATGCCTGCCGCGCCAGTCCCATGGACGCGTGGCCGATGCCGCCGAAATCCGGCTGATGCGCAAGTTGACCTTGGCTTTCCTGCCGGCCCTGCCGGTCGTGCCCGCCGCGGTATCGCTGACCCTCGGTGCCGCCATCGGCCTGCCGCTCGGCTTCGGTCTCGTCGTCGCCCTTTATATGATGGCCGCCGTGGCGCTGATCGCCGGCCGCCGTGTTGGCGCCGAAAGCGTTGCCAATCTTGCCGCTACCGCTGCTGCACAGTCGGCCGACGCCGGCTCGCCCTACGATCTCTGCCCCGGCCTGTTCCTCGGCCTGGATGCGGCCGGACTGGTGCGCACCGCCGGTGGCCGCGATCGCCAGATGTTCGTCTCTTTCCTGCGCGAACCGCTGTCGCGCCCCTTCGTCGATCAGGTGCATGTCTCCGACCGCCTGTCCTTCGTCCAGGCGCTCGATGCCTTGCGCCAGGGCGCCGATGCTGTGGTCATTGACCTTCGCCTCGATCGCCCGGTTCTCGGCCTCGACCACACCCAGTTCCTCAATGTCCGCATGGACATGACCGCCGTTCGTTGTGCCGACGGCGCGCTGACCGGCGTTCAGGCACAGATCCTCGACATCGAGGGCGAGATGCAGATCCGCGATACTGTCAGCGTCAAGGAAAACGAGGCCGTTGCCGCCCATGAGGCGAAGAGCCGGTTCCTCGCGGCCGTCAGCCACGAGTTGCGCACGCCTCTCAATGCCATTCTCGGCTTCTCCGACATTCTCGCCGGTGAATATTTCGGCAAGCTCGCCAACGACCGCCAGCGCGAATATGTCCAGCTGATCCGCCAGTCGGGTGCCCATCTCCTGTCGGTGGTCAACACCATGCTCGACATGTCGAAGATCGAGGCCGGCCGCTACGAATTGCTGCTCGAGCCGTTCGCCATTGCCGAAACCGTCACCGAATGCGAGCGCATGCTGTCGCTGCAGGCCGCCTCCAAGGGCGTCAAGCTGACCAGCCGCCTGCCGCGCGGCCTCGGTGAGGCGGTCGCTGACAGCCGCGCGTTGCGCCAGGTGATCATCAATCTCGTCGGCAACGCCATCAAGTTCACCGACAATGGCGGCGCCGTGATCATCGATGCCAGCCGCACCGCCACCGACTTGGTGATCAGCGTCAGCGATACCGGCATCGGCATGGCGCCGGAAAAGCTGAGCATGCTCGGCCGGCCGTTCACCCAGGTCCACGACGACCTCAACCGCAATTATGAGGGCACCGGCCTTGGCCTGTCTTTGGTCAAGGGGCTGATCGCTCTGCATGGCGGCACATTCGCGATTTCCAGCCATCCGGGCGAAGGGACTGTGGTTACTGTCACTCTGCCGGTTGACGGCTCGGGCGCTGTCGCGCAGGCTGAGAATGAAGATAATATGGTCGAGTTTCCGCCGCGCCTGACCGCGCAGCCGGCGGCTCGCAGAAGGGAAGGCAAAGAGACCGGGTATGACCAAGCGAACGCGAAAATCGCCTGAGAAGAAGAAAAAGCCGACGCAGCATGCGCTCGGCCTTCTTTCCGCCGGCGTTACAGCGCTTGCGCGGCTTGCCGGGCGCCATCCGCGCCTGGTGGGTGGTCTTGTCACGTTCGCGGTGATCTTCGGCACCGTTGCCGCCAATGCGCTCTGGTACCAGCCGGGCCAGCACCCGTCGCCGTTCCTGCGCACCCGTGATGCCGCCAATTTCAGCGCCCTGGCCGGCGTTGGCCGTGCCTCGCATCTGTCCGAACAGTCGCATGCGAATGTCACTACCTTCAAGATCGCCCGCGAGGGAGAGGAAGGTCCGGTAGCCGACTCTGCAGCATCTTCGGCAGCCGCCGTAGAGGGTAGCGTCGAGATGGCAGCGGTCACGCCCGCCGCGGCGACCGCCGAGACAGCAGCCCCGACCGCTGCGCAGGCGACATCCACCGATTGGCCTGTCGCAACCGGCGAGACGGCCGTGCTCATCCGCGATGTCCAGGCCGAACTTTCCCGCCGTGGGCTCTATGACGGCGAGGCCGATGGCGTCATCGGTCCGCGCACCGAAACCGCGATCGCCGTCTTCCAGAAATCCGTCGGCATGGAGCCGAATGGCCTCGTCAGCACCGAACTGGTCGCCGCACTCCGGGTCGACCGCAGCGTCACCGCCGCCGTGCCCGCCCAGCGCCCGACGCCGGATCTGGTTCGCGACAGCGCAGGCGTCGACCCGGTCGCCGCTGCGATCCGTCGTGCCGAGACCCAGGTGGTCACCGCGCCGCGTCGTGAGGTGGCCAAGCCATCCGCGCCAGTGCCGGTTCCCCCCGGCGAGATCCGTGCCACCGCAGCCCGTCCGGATGCGCCGCTGCCGGTGCAGCAGGCGAGCTTCGATCCGGGGCTGGTGATGGAAATCCAGCGCGGCCTGTCCAACATGGCCTATAGCGATGTCACCATCGACGGCGTGCCCGGCGAGCAGACGCGCAATGCCATCCGCCGCTTCGAGCGCCATTACAAGATGGCCGAGACCGGCGAGCCGAGCGCCGTGGTGCTGAAGAAGCTGAAGTCGATCGGCGCGCTTTGAGCGACCGGCTTCTTGCCTATCCCCGGCGCCGGGAGTTCGACGAAAGTCGAAAACGCCCGTAAAGACCTCGTTAACCATACCATGGCCAGTATCCTTCACCGGAGGAGAGACCTGGCCATGAACGCTGTGAACGGCATGCCTCGCCATGAGGATGAATTGGCAGTCGCATCGACAGGTGTGGATGCCGAAACCTTGAAGCACATTATTGGCCGCCTGGCCGACGAGGCGTCGAGCCTGGGCATCGATATCGTCGATATCGCCGGCGCCATACAGGATGTCGCGGCAACCTCAAAGCGCCATTCCGGCACATTCGATCACGTCACCCGCACCGCGCTGTCGATTGCCGAGACCAATCGTGACGTCGCGATCTCCTTGCGCGAGACCGACGAGACCGCCGGCGAAGCCCGCCGCATGCTGAGTGAATCCGCCACCCGCCTGACCGGCGCCGTCGGCAAGATCGATCAGATGGTCGCGGCTAACGAAGAGATCGGAAGCGAGATCGGCACATTTGCGCGCTCGCTTGCAGAAGTTGACAAGGTCGCCGAGGAGATCGGCGCAATCGCCCGCCAGACCAACCTTCTCGCCCTCAATGCCGCCATCGAGGCGGCGCGAGCAGGCGAAGCCGGCAAGGGTTTTGCCGTTGTTGCCAGCGAAGTGCGCACGCTGGCATTGCAAACCTCGCAGGCCACCGGCGCCATCCAGCAGACGCTGGGCGTGATCCGCACCAAGATCAACCGTCTGACCGAGGCCGGCCAGGGCGCGAGCACCAGCGCAAGCGACGTGCGCCAGACATCGCAGGCGCTGAACGGCTCTTTCGGTGCCATGGAGCAGGTGATCACCCGTATTCTCGACGGCTCTTCCGCCATGGCGCAGACGACCGACATGGTCGACCGCCAGTGTGCCGAATTCGTCGCCACGCTGAACACCATGGCGGGCGAGGTCAAAGGTTCGGACGCGGCGCTGCAGAATGCCGCCGGCCGGGTCGACAAGGTGGTCGCACTGTCGGAAACGCTGATCCAGTTGACGGCGAGCGCCGGTATCCGTACCGCCGACAGCGAATGGATCGACACGGCAACCGCCGTCGCCGCCGACGTGTCCGCCGTCTTCCAGCGGGCGGTCGACAGTGGCCGTATCACCATGCAGGCACTGTTCGACCGCACCTATCGGCCGATCCCCGGCACCGATCCGGTGCAGATGATGACGGCCTTCACCGATTTCACCGACCAGGTCCTACCGGCGATCCTCGAACCCGTCGCCGCCACCAGCGAACGCATCGGCTTCTGCGCCCCGGTCGACGAGAATGGCTACCTGCCGACGCACAACAGGAAATTCTCCGCCCCGCAGCGTCCGGGCGACACCGTGTGGAACACCGCCAATTGCCGCAATCGCCGCATCTTCAACGACCGTGTCGGCCTAGCCGCCGGCCGCTCGACGGCGCCGTTCCTTGTCCAGACCTACCGGCGCGACATGGGTGGCGGCAATTTTGTCCTGATGAAGGACATCTCCGCCCTGATCACCGTTTCCGGCCGCCATTGGGGCGGGTTGCGACTGGCCGTCAAGGTTTAGCCCGCCATCCTGCGGTCCGGAGGTCGCCGTCATGCCGGTTGGCGCTGTCGGCACACCGGAACGCTACGCTTCGGCCACCCTGCTTCCCATCCGTGCCGACATCGCCTACACCCGTGCCATGCGCATCCGCTCCGACATCTTCGTCTCTGCTCTCACCCGCCGCGTCTTTTCCGCCGGTGGCTTTGCCGCAGTCGTGCACAAGGGTTCCGACGCCTCCGGCGCGATCTTCATCCGCCAGCGCTTTCGCGACGGGCTGGAGACGCTTTATGGTCCGGCGCCGCAGTCGATGGTGATGGTCGAGGACCGCGATGATCGCCAGTTCGAGATCCGCCTGGCGCGCGCCGAGCCGGAGGCGTTGAGCGCCCTGATCGCCCGCGAACAGCGCTTCGACAGCGATCTGTGGCTGGTGGAAATCGAGGTCGACGAGATCGGCGACTATGTGCCGCTCGCTGCTGGGCAGAGCTGAAACCTGTCTGTCCTTTCTATCCGGCCCTATGAAATCAGGCGGATTCAGGCGAGGATGAACCGCTCTAGTTTCGGGGGAACGTTGATGGAAGACCACGAGCCATATCTGCGCGAGGCGATTGCGCTGTCGAGATCGGCGATGGAACACGGCAACGAGCCGTTTGGCGCGCTGCTGGCCAGGGATGGAGAGGTCATCCTGCGCGCCGAAAATAGCGTCTTCACCGGCCACGATATGACCAACCATGCCGAGATGAACCTGATCAAGCTGGCCGCAAGGCACTACGACGCAGCCTTTCTCGCCGATTGCACAGTCTATACCAGCACCGAGCCCTGCGCGATGTGTGCCGGCGCCATCTACTGGTCGGGCGTCGGGCGCATGATTTTTGCCTGCTCGGAAGTGCAGCTTGGCGAGATCGCCGGGATCGGCCTGAATGTGCCGAGCCGGGCGATATTGCAGACCGGCGCGCGCGTCGTCACGGTGCTTGGCCCAAGTCTTGAAGAGGAAGCCGCCGACGTGCATCGGGAGTTCTGGCCGAAGCATCTCGGCAAGGCCTAGAGCCGCAAGCCGAAAACGCGGGCTCCGGAGCCGGGCGCTTGGAATCTGGTGCTTTGAACTTGGCGCCTAGCGCTTGCGCGCCCTGAGCAGCTGCCGGCCGAGTTCGTCGCCGACCGGCTTGCGCGCCGAGGCCGGCGGGCTCGGCGCAACAGCCGCCCTCGGACCGTTGCTGGCCGCGGTCACGCGCGTTTCTTCGCCATCCGTGCCGCCATCTGTACCAAATGTGTAGCTGTCGGCCCGCTGCCAGCTGTCGACGCGCGCTTCACAATCATGCGGATCGAGGCTGGAGACCAGCCGGTCGGCCCGGCTGACGCCGCCTTCGGCCCGCGCCAGATGCGGATAGATATGTTCGAGCACGAATACGGTTTCGGCCAGCGGCATCGCGACGCCGACCAGCGTCGTGGCCAGTTGCCGGCCGGAAATGTCGAGCAGGATGCGCTCGGCAAGCCAGCGGCTCGACGACAGGAGGTCGGCAAGCGTCGTGGCGAAATGGCCGCCTTCGTGGCTGCGGGCAAAGCGGATGAGCAGGGCCGCCTGCATCTGGCTGACCGTGCGCCGTCCGAGCCGGTCGTTGTCGGACGGATTGAGGTGCTGGGCAAGCCGCTTGATCTGCAGGCGCAGTTCTTCCTCGCGCGCCAGGCGCTCGTCGTCGGTCGGCGGCGGCGGAATGTCCATTTCGGTCCGGCGCACATTCGGAATGGCGTTCAGCGCCGGCATGGCGCCGGTCTCGCCGGCAGCAGCCCCCATTGCCATCCCCGTTGTCTGCACCGTCTCCCGCGCCAGTTTCCGCTCAATGTCGCGGGCCGTCTCGCTGTGGCGCAGGCCGACCAGCGCGTCGATGACGGTTGGCGACAGCCGCTCGCGCTTGACGATCGCGCGGGCATGGTCCGCCCCTTGCGTGCGGGCGATCATCACCAGCATCTCGTCGGTCAGGGCCGGCGAGGCGGCGAGGAACGGCGCGGCGATGGCGATCGGCTGGGTGGCGATGAACACGGTGATCGCCATCGGCAGGTTCGGGCTCTGCGACAACGCCGCGACCGCCTCGCGGCGGGCCTCCACCGTCGAATTGGCAAACAGCGGCTGGAACAGCTCGGCAAATTGTCGAAGCTCCGACTTGCCGGGAAAGGAAAGCGCCTGAAAACTCGTGACCGTGGCCATCAGAACAACGTCCTTTTTACGCACGCTGATGGGCTTTTCCAGCTCCCGAAACTGATCGCTCACGACAAACCCACCCCAACGCAATACAACTGTGGCTCAGTTTAGAACGAATTTGTTAGCAAGCTGTTAACTAACCTATGGCTTGATTAACAAACGCGGATGGCGCTGGACGGCGATTCGCGTACTGTTTAAGATATTAGGAATATGCGTGCCCCTGAGTAGAGTGGGCCAGATCCACGACAGAAGGGGCGCGTCAGAGAAAGGCGCAGATGACCCCGGATTGTGCGAAATCTTCCGCGACACGACCCGGATTGTGCCAGCCCTCCTAACCGGGGGCAGGGTGAAATCGATCTTTTCATCCGTCTCGACTGCTCAATGGAGACGAGGCATGGCGGAAATCATCAGGATGACGGACAGGCTCGATCTGTCGCGAACCCGTGAACAGACCGAGGGCCGCAAGGCGGAAATCCTGCTGTTCACCGGCATTCGTTACGAGCGCCGCGAAAGCGCGCAGATCCCGACCACCCGCAAGAACAAGCCGCGCGTGCCAGCATTGCCCAAGCCGCGCGAACAGGGCGTCACCTCGGACGTGATGCCGTTCTGAGAAATAGACGACTTCCTTTGCCGCCGTGCACGCTTGGCCAGCTGCGCGAAGATCACCGCCCGGTAAACGGCAGGCATTCGGCCTCGGCCAGGAATTCGCGCGCCTCCGCCTCGAAGCTCGGCTGCGCCACCATGCTGCGCAACACCGCATAACCCGTCGTGCCGCGATGTTCGACCAGGATCGTCTGGGCCAGCGCCGGGATCGGCGTCTTGCGCAATTGCGCGATCTGCACCGGCGTCGCCAGAAGCACATCGACATCGCCGGCAACAGAGGTCCGGTCGTTCATCGAGAACACCTCGTTGGAATCCTTGTCATACAGCGAGATCGACCAGAAGCTGCCGCTGCCCAGCGCCACCAGCGACAGCGGCTGTCGGCTGATGTCGAAATGGCAGACCGCGACCCGCATATAGGGATCGAGGCTCGACAGCCCCGTTGTGTCCGGCTTGACCTCGAGCCGGTGGAAGACGAAGGGCGCGCCTTCGGCCACCACCCGCGTATAGGCATCCTTGCCGGTAAAATGCGGAATGCCAAGAATGATGATGATATGCAGGAGCACCGCGCCGAAGACCCCGGTGATGACGGCGTAAAGCAGTCTACTCATTGCCGCACCCAAGCGTTTCGATCCCCGGCATGTCGAGGCCGATCAGCCCTGTCGAGCCGGCAGCCGGCGTGTCGAGCAGCGTCAGCACCAGCGAAAATGCGCCCGTATCCGGCAAAGCCAGCCAGTTGCCGGCCTTGGCCGTCGGCGAAATCGTCACCGAAAACGTGCCGTCGTGCTGGCGCAGAACGGTCTGCGAATTCAGCGACGTCGGCAGGTCGGCGCTTGCAACCAGCGGCAACCCGTCGCCGTCTGCGGCATAGAGCGTCCACAGCCGTGCCGTCGGCGTGCGCCCGGAAAGCCGGTAGGTGCAGGTGCCGGTGAGGCGCTGGCCGGCATCGTCGGCGGACGCGGTAAAGGTCAGCCCCTCGGCCGAACCGTAGAGCAGCCGCCCGGCCTTGGCCCGATGCGCCTTGGCATAGGGATCGGCCTCGGCCGTCTGGGCAGCGGGAAAGGCCGACCACACCCCGATCCGGATTGCCCCGAAGCCGACAGAGGCATTCAGCGCCGACAGCGACGACAGGATGCCGCCGCCAAACGCGATGATCAGGGTAAGCGCAATGAGCAGGGGGACACGAAACACGTCTCGTCAGATACCTTGTTCGACCTTGCCGGCGACCGCCGGACTTGGCGGCTAGCGGTATCACTGATTCGGCATCGGGAAAAGGCAAGCCGCAGATCCCGCCGCCGGCCATCCCGCCCCAGGCCCACCAGAAGCCTACCCCGAGAAGCCTTTCCAGAACCTGGCCCATCAAGCCCCGCCATCCCGTCACCGGCCGCAGCCATGCCGCGCAGCCGTTCCTAGAATCCTCCATGCCCCCCATGGAACCGATGCCGGCGCGAACCGTTGTCCAGCCAGAGAAGCAAACGCCGATACACCGCGAAACACGAGGAGAACCACCATGCGCAACAGGCTCATTCTGGCAACCGCCCTGGCCACGACGGCAACATTTCTGACGCTGTCCGGAACGGCCGGTGCCCAGGAAACCGTCATCATCCAGCAGGCCCCAGCGCCCGCGCCGCAGACCGTCGTCATCCCCGGCGAGGTCCGCACCTATGTCATGGAGCAGCAGGTCCAGTCGGTGCCTTATGAAGGCGACGTGCTGATTGGCCGCGTCATCGAGGATCCGGTCGAACTCTACCCGATCGATGGTTATGACGGCTATTCCTACACCGTCGTCAACGAACGTCGCGTCATCGTCGACCCGCAGACCCGCGCCGTCGTCCAGATCCTCGACTGACGCACACCATCCCGAGGACGATCTGCAAGGAGCCCGGCGCCGCGCGCCGGGTTTTTGCGTGCAGCGGCCGCTGGTTGCCCTTGAGATGAATGGCGTTTGAAGATCAGGACCCGCGCCGACCGGCGCTCTCCAGCTGCCAGGCTCTCCAGCTTACGGGCTCACCAGCTGCCGGAAAGCGCATTGCCCGTCAGCGGGATCTCCCGCAGCTTGCCGCGCGGATCCTTCGACGAGATCGCGCTTGCCATATGTTTCGGCGACTTGCGAAACCATTGCGCGGCCACGGTGGCGAGATCGCCGATCATCGTCTGGCCGCGCCATGCGGCAAACCGCCGGGCGCTGGCTTCGGGCTCGGACTGGTAGAAGAAATCGCCCGACTGGCTAAGCGCATTGATGTCATCCGCCATCGCTGAAAGCGGCTTCTGGAACATCTTCGACGGCAGCGACAGTTCCCGCCCGCTTTCGGAAAACGCCGGCGCCATGAAATCGATGGCAAAGCCGTCCGCCTCGACCCAGCAATGAAAATTCTCGCCGGCGCCGGTCACATGCCCGTCGTCGCGGTGATCGGCAAACAGGATCAGCGTGCCGCCAAGATTATAGGCCGCAAGCCCGCTCTTCGGGACGGCATTGACCTTGTAATGCTGCTTGAGAATGAAGGCGCCGAACGTGGCGAAATACATGCCCGCCACCGCCGGATCGGCATTTTCATTGACCAGCAGGCTGTTGATGACGCGGTAGATCCGCTGGTAGTCGCTCTGCTTGATCAACATGGGTAGCACCTACACATATGGGGGATGTTGGGGGATTTTGCGCTTTCTGTAGGCGAGGGAGGCGCGGATGTAAACGGAGGAGGGGCGAGGCCGCGGCAAACGACACAAGGCCCCACCATCGCTGGCAGGGCCTTGTATACTCATTGATCACAAAGGTCCGCGCTCGAAAGGCAAGCTTCCGAGGCTGCACCGCTTAAGCGGCCGCAAGCGCCTTTTCGATATCCTGTATCGTGTGGCCGGTCAGATCCTTGTCCAGTTCGCCGACGAGAACCTCCGACAGCGACTTGTGGTAGTTCTTGCGCATTTCGCCCAGCGTGCGCGGGGCCGCAATAATCACCAGGCTCTTGATATGGCCGTCGAGCACCTGCTTGTTCAGCATGTTGGCGACACCGACGCTGAAGCCGTCTTCCGTCTGCTGGCTGTCGTCCGGGTTGGCGGAACTGCTCGGGTGGCGGCTGCCGGAGGAGATCGTCGAACCGTCGACCTCGGCCGCCGGCATCGCCCTGAGCTTGACATTCGTCGCATTGCCCTCGTTCTGAAACAGGCTCAGCTTTTCGCCATCGGCAATGGCGACAACCGTGTTCTGCGGAAGTTGCATATCAGGTCTCCTTGGGTATGCACGCTTTATGCCACCCTTCTGGGCGACGTCATGCAGGGATGGTCCGAGGAGGTAACCTGTTGGCGGGTGATATGTTCCGGCGCGATGGCAGAAGGTGCGAACGATGCTGGGTGGCCGGCGGTCCCCTTGCACCATGAGGGTCTTCGTTAGCGGCTTTTAGATCCTGTTGCGGCCAGGAGCTCAGACTGAACGCGCAGCAACGACAACGAACTGTGCACTTTCCGTCCGAAGGCAAGTTTGCATGCGGCCTCGCGGCAAATGACCGTCTGGGAAACAATCTTATAGTAAGATGACGTATCCGCACCCCGGGCGTGCTAGGGTGTTTTTGTCGAGCTTGCCCATTGTGGCTTGTCGACCGTGTTGCCGAGCTATGACCCGCTTCGCGAGTCTCCGGCCCCAGAGGGCCATTTCCATGCCAACGACCCCGACTGTGCATTTCGAGGCAGCGAGCACGCTTGCCGTGGTGGTGTCTTCCAACGAACCGCTGCTGTTCCTGTCTGATGATCTGAAAATCATTGCCGCGAGCGCATCATTCTGCCGTGCCTTCGAGATTGACCCGGCGTCCGTTCCTGGCCGGCTGCTCAGCGAGCTCGGCCAGGGCGAATGGGGGATGCCCAAGCTCCAGTCACTTCTGATGGCGACCGCATCGGGAAGTGTAAAGGTCCAAGCTTATGAAATAGAACTCAAGCGATCGGGCCAGACACCGCGGCAACTGGTTGTCAACGCGCAAACACTTGATGACGGCGATGTCGATCGTATCCGACTGCTTGTGGCAGTGACGGATGTGACCGATGCGCGCGCGGAAACGCGACTGAAAGATAACCTCATTCGTGACAAAGCTATCCTGTTGCAGGAAGTGCAACATCGGGTCGCCAATAGTCTCCAGATTATTGCGAGCGTCCTGATGCAAAGTGCCCGCCGGGTTCAGTCGGATGAAGCGCGTGGACATCTCCACAACGCGCATCACCGGGTGATGTCGATCGCCGCGCTGCAACGCCAGCTATCCACATCCCCCGGCGGCATCGTCGAGCTGCGCGCCTATTTCAAGTAGCTTTGCCAAAGTCTCGGTGCATCGATGATTGCTGATCCCGAGCGGTTGTCGATCGACGTCACGGCCGACGACAGCGCGGTGGAGGCGGACGTTTCCGTCAGCCTGGGACTGATCGTGACCGAGCTTGTCATCAATGCCCTGAAACACGCATTTCCCGACGAGCGAAACGGGACGATCTTGGTCGACTATCAATCCTCTGGACAAGACTGGACGCTGTCGATCACCGACAACGGCATCGGCATGCCCGAGGGCAACGAAGCCCCCAAGGCCGGACTTGGCACAGGCATCGTGGAAGCGCTGGTCAAGAACCTGGAAGGCGAAATCACATTGGCCGATGCCGGTCCGGGCACCATCGTTAAAATCAGCCATCAGCAAGGCAAAGGTTCGCGAACCGATGTGTCCAAGGCCGCCTAGAAACCAAATTTCCCCGGGCGCGCATTGCGGTCGCAGCGACGGAGCTTTCTCATGATTGCGGGTAAACCATGAACAACGGCAAGGCGGTCGTCCTGATTGTCGAAGACAGTGCTCTCATCCGAATGGGTGCCATCGATCTGGTGCGGTCGGCAGGCTACGAAGCGCTCGAGGCAACCGATGCGGATGAGGCAATTCGCATTCTTGAGTCGCGAGACGACGTCGATCTTGTTTTCACCGATGTCCAGATGCCGGGCACGATGGACGGCATCAAGCTATCCCACTACATCCGGGATCGCTGGCCCCCGGTGAAGTTGATCGTCGCTTCCGGCGCTGCAATTCTTGCAGAGAGTTCGCTACCTGTAGGAAGCAGTTTCTTTCTGAAGCCCTATGACAGCCACGCAATCACAGATGCGATGGCACGCCTGCTTGCGCCGTGATTGCCGCGCGCCTGCATCGCTTGAGTTGTCGTATCTGAAAAACCAAGAGGCTTCGTCTGAGCCACCTGCTTCACGCCCCAAAAGCATCCCCCATCTTCACCCTTCCTTCGCCAATCCCTGATACACCCGGAACTCCCACACCCCAGAAGGATTTCCGATGAAGAGAATGCTCGTCCTCGCCATGGCGCTTGCCATCGCGCCCTTGCTCGCCCCGATGTTCGGCCCGATCCGCGCCGAAGCCGCCACGCTTGAATTTCCGAGCGATGCGCCGATCGCCTCGGTCACCATTCCCGATGCCTGGGAGCCGAAGGAAACCATTTCCGGCATCGAGGCGACCTCGCCCGATGCGGCGATCTATTTCTCCATCGATGTCGCCTCCGATGAAACGATGGACAAGGTGATCGACGATGCGATCAAGTTCCTGACCGACAATGGCGTGACGATCGACGAGACGACCAAGAGCGATTCCGGCGATGTCGAGATCAACGGCATGACGTTTGGCAGCATCGAGTTCGACGGCGAGGATGCCGATGGCCCGGTCGAGGTTTCGCTCGGTTTTGCCTCGCCGTCGGAAGGCAAGATGCTGGTCGTCACCTATTGGGGCACCAAGGAAACGCAGGGCGCCCACAGCAAGGACCTCGTTGCCATCCTGAAGTCGCTGAAGCCCGCCAAGTAAGGCGGCCAGTTAAGCCGGCCACCACTGAACGCGGTATCGGGGCGCGCTTGGCCGTTCCCCGATACCATCGCCTTCCGCCAGATCCCGTAACTTGAGCCCTCGCCAGAGCCGGTCTGCCGCGCTATGTCTTGCGCCGACCACGCGCAATCAGCGCAGCCACGCATTGGGAGGAACCATCATGGGCAAGCGGATCATCTTTACCGGCGGCAGCGGCAAGGCCGGGCGCCATGTCGTGCCCTATCTGACCGGCCGCGGCCATGCGGTCCTCAATCTCGACCTCACCCCCCTCGATTGCCCCGGCGTCAACACGCTGCTGACCGACCTCACCGACAGCGGCCAGGTGTTCAACGCGCTGTCCCAGCATTTCGGTTTTGACGGTTTCGAAACGGGTAACGGCCCGGCCAAGGTCGATGCGGTGGTGCATTTCGCCGCCATCCCGCGCATCCTGATGAAGCCGGACAACACGACCTTTGCGGTCAACACGGTGTCGACCTACAATGTCATCGAGGCGGCGGTGAAGCTCGGCATCCGCAAGGTGATCATCGCCTCCAGCGAGACCACCTACGGCGTCTGTTTCGCCGAAGGCGACAAGGATTACCACCAGTTCCCGCTGACCGAGGACTATGATGTCGACCCGATGGACAGCTACGGCCTGTCCAAGGTGGTCAACGAGAAGACGGCGCGCGCCTTTGCCATGCGCACCGGCGCCGATATCTATGCGCTGCGCATCGGCAATGTCATCTCGCCGGAGGATTATGCCAATTTCCCCGGATTCCTCGCCGATCCGCCGAGCCGCAAGCGCAATGCCTGGAGTTACATCGACGCCCGTGACCTCGGCCAGATCGTCGATCTCTGCGTCGAAAAAGACGGCCTCGGCTTCCAGGTGTTCAACGCCGTCAACGACACGATCACCGCCAACGAGCCGACCCGCGATTTCCTCGCCAAGTGGGCGCCCAACACCCCGATCACCGGCGAGCTGGACGGCTATGCGGCGCCTTTGTCGAACGCCAAGATCCGCGACGTCCTCGGCTTTCGCGAACAGCACGACTGGCGCGACGAACTGCCGGACGGCTCGATCGACTGAAACCGCAAACGACAAATCAGGGCTGCGCCTTGCGGCCCAGTCCTGATCACTCGTTTGCGTGGCTGCCGTTACTGGCAAGCGGTCAGGCCACCGGGATTGACGATTGCCGCGATGCCGACATGCGTAATCGTCAGGTCGTTGCGGGCCTGGAAGCAATAGACGTCATTCGCGTCGGGTGCCGCAATGACGCAGGAATTGGAGCCTGCCGGCACGACGTAATTGTTCAATCCGTTGATCGAAAACACCGTCGCGTCGCCGGCCGGATGCGGAACCGGATGTTTCGACAACACGATCGCATTCTGCGGCAGAGCGACCGCCAGCGCGGTAAACGCCGTGCAGGCGGGTGAAAACGCCATCTGCGCCGTGGCCGAGGTCGTGCATGCCGCAAGGGCAGCGGAGACGATGGCAACGGCGAGCCTTGCCCTGGATGCCGGCAGGTGGCGCCGATGGTTTGCGCCCGGCAGCATTTCCGTGCGCGTGGGCTGTGCCGGGATAGGCCTCGTCTGGATAGGCGAGGTCTGCGGGGTCATTGTCTGAATGGTCATGGCTATGTTCCTTTGATTGGTTTCTTCCATCGGGGTGAAATTTCAAGGCATTGAAGTCACGTCGAAAAATCCGGATTCTGCCTGGTTCTACGGCCCTCCTTTGGTTGAGAATGTGCCATTGGCATTGTAGGTCGCGGTGACGCTGCCAAAGCCGGTGGTGAAGTCGCAGCGCGCCGACAGGCTCTCGTCATAGGCAAGGACGTTTCCCGTCGGCTGGTAGCCGGTCTTGACGAAATAGACCGGCTGCGGCGCGCAAGCCGTCGTCATGTTGGGCGGCGGTGCGAGGAAGCTCGACAGGATGATGTGGCCGTCGCCGGTAAACACGGCCGCGCCGCAATAGAGTTCGGGAACCGGCACCGGCGTATAGGGCGGCACGTCGATGCCGAAACTGCCGTCTGCAAGGCCCGCCTGATAGGCCGGCGGCGACAGCCCGAGTGGGTCGAGCGACAGCGTGGTGCAATTGGCCGGACTTGCACCAGGATTGCCGCCAGACAATGCGATCGGCTGGGCCGCCGCTGTGCTCGACACCAGAAACCGTGTGGCAGCGCCGATCGCATCGGCAACAATCAGCGCATTGCTCGGCAGCGGCTTCGGCGCCATCGTGGTCAGCGCTCCGGCATAGACCTGGCGCTCGAACACGAAGCTGATCTGCGCGCCGCTTTGGACCGAATTGCCCAGGCTCTGGCAGCCGAGACTGCTGGCGAAGATAGAGCCGCTGGCGATCGGCGGCTGGAACGACGCCTGCTTTTGAAAGACGTGGAAATAAAGCACCGTCTGCGACAGGTTGCGCACGATGATCTCGTAGCTACTGGCCATGGTCTGCAAGGCTCCCCTGTCGTGTGATGCCTGTCGTGTGATGCCGTGTCCGGATGCTGTGAAGGTGTCAGATCCGGGATGGCCGAGGCCGAGTGCCCGGGGCCGTGTGACCGGGGCTGGCAGATGCGGATGAAGGGGGAGGCGGCTCTCCGGCCTCCATCCACATCGCCGGCCAGCTGCCAGCGCCAGCATCGGGGCCGGCGCCAGCATCGCGGCCAGCGCCAGGGCCGACATTGCGGCCGGTTGGTGCTGCCTATTGCAGCTTGACGTCCCACTTGCCGTCGGCCTTGAGCGTGACATTGGCGGTGGCATAGCCGCCGGTGAAGTCGCACAGCGCGGCATTGACGCTCGACTGGGTGAAGTTCATCACATTGCCGGGCGTATAGGTGCCGGTCTGCACGTAATATTGCAGGATCGGCTGGCAATCGGTGTTGTCGGCCGGATTGGCCTGGACGAAGTTCGACAGCACGATCCCGCCATTGACCGACACCGCCGAGCCGACATTGTAATAGGGCGGCGAGGTGAAGCTGGGCGTGGTGATGCGGAATGCGCCTTCCTGCACACCGGAAAGATTGACCGGCGGCGACAGGCCGAGCGTGGTGTTCGGCCCGACGACGGTCGCCGTCGTCGCGTCGTTCGGCTTGGCCGAAGAGCCAGCTACCGGCGCAAGGTCGATCGCCCGGCTGGCGGAGGAGAAGCCCGACGACGAGCCAACCTGCGGCGGCTGGTTCGACTGCTGGATGCCGGCATAAAATTGCAGGTTGACCTGGAAGGTCAAGATCGCGCCGCTATCGCCGAAATTGGCCAGCGACTGGGAAAACAGGCTGTTGGAATAGACCTTCCCACCGCCGGTATAGATCGCCGGTTGCTGGAAAAAGTAGAAATTCTGCGTCTGCGGCTCCAAATTCTTCACGTTGATCGTCAGCATGGTCGACATGGTCTCACCCCTTGGGTTGCGGTGTTGTAGCGTTGAAGACAGAGGGGTCCAGCACCCGATCAGCCCTTGGTGGAATGGATGTCGATGGCGTGTGGCTGTTGTGCTGAACCCTGCACACAGTCTGGTTGAGTTGGAAAATTAATCAACCGATAGCTGTTGAGTGCAGGTTGAGATTGCGGCGGAAATTGCGCTCAGCGCAAAGGCCCGGCCGGCGGGATCGCCTCGAGCAGTTCGACCAGCAGCCGGCGAATCCGCGCCGGCCGCGCCCGCAGTCCGACGATCCAGCCGATCTCCGCCGGTGATACCGAATTGTCCCGGTGCCAGTCGATCGTGCCGCGCCCGAGCAGCAGCCAGTCGAGCGAGACATCGAGCAGCTCGGCCAGCGCGCAGGCGCTTTCCAGCGACAGATGGCCGCCATTCTGCCAGCGTGACACCGCCGCTGCCGAGACGTCGAGCTCGGCCGCCAGCGCCAGCGTCTTGTGAATATGCCGCTGCAAGATCGCGTCGCGCACGCGCCTGCCGCGCGCCGGGTCATGGGACATTGCGGTTTCTCCCGAGGATTGCTCCCCTGAAGGATAAGCAACTAATGGATGTTATCAATTCCAAGTACATCATCTTAAAGTTGTACTTGATTGCGGCCGGATGCCGACCTGCTCGAAAACCCCGAATCCCCCGCCAACCGGCGATTGCCCCTAACCAGCCTCCCTGCGCCGGCATCCAGCCCTCCGTTCCCGGGCTGCACCCTCAGCCTCTGGAGATATCTGACCTGTGGTCACCCGTGCTCATGTCTTGAGAATCATCTCCGCCGCTGCCAGTGTTGCGCCCGACTGCAGCGCCTGTCGGCCCGAGCAGTGAGGCCGTAGCCATCCGGTGGTGGCGACTGGCGGCTCACCCGACTACGGCCGACGAACCGCCCGATCGCCGGCACTGCCGGACAGCCATGACTGCCGGACCACCACGACTACAGGACCACCGGACTGCAGCGCTGCCCGGAACGCCCAGATTGCCCAGATTGCCCGGAATGCCAGACTGCCAGAATGCACAGAACGAAAGGCCCGACCGCCATGCACTTCCTCCGCGCGACGCCAATCCTGGGCGCCCTGCTTGCCCAGGCGCTGGCGGCGCTTGTGGTCGCCGGCCTTCTCCAGGCGCTGATGCCGCAGCTGACCGGCCGGTTCGGCATCGATAAGATCATCTGGGGCGCGCTGGTTGTGCAGGCGCTGCTGTCCGCCGGCCTGACCCGGGCGCTCGGCCTTGCCGTCTGGTGGCACTGGATCGCGCTCGCCTTTCCCTTCGCCGTGGCGCTGGCGCTCGCTGCCGGTTCCCTGCCGGCATGGCCCTTCGGCCTGGCTTTCCTGCTGCTCTACCTGTTCTTTTCCAACACCGCGCGCGAGCGCGTGCCGCTTTATCTGACCAACCGCGCGACGATCGAGGCGCTGCGCCGGCTGATGGCCGAGCGCGGCGCGACCCGCTTCATCGATCTCGGCTCGGGCCTTGGCGGCGTGGTGCGCGGCCTTGCCGGCAAGGGTCGCAACGCCGAAGGCTACGAGACCGCGCCAATGGCCTTTCTCATCTCCGCCATCCTGTCGAAGCTGACCGGCCGCGGCACCATCCACCGCCGCGACATCTGGTCGGCCGATATTTCGAGTGCTGACATCGTATATGTCTTCCTCTCGCCCGAACCGATGCCGGCGATCCATGACAAGGCGAGGCGCGAGATGAAGCCCGGCAGCCTGCTGGTCTCCAATAGCTTCGCCATCCCCGGCCTCGACGCCGACGAGATCTGGGACCTGTCCGACCGCCGCAAGACAAGGCTGTATCTGTATGGGATGAAGGGGTGAGCGGGGGAGTGGCGAGAAAAGGGCTGACATTGCCGCGCCTGGAAAGTGCAGCGGTCATCAAGTCCGGTCAGTAACTGGCCTTTCGCCATCCGGCCGTGCGCGCCTCGGTCTCGGTGCAGAACCAGCGCTCGCCGCGATGCGGTAAAACCCGGGATTCGGCGTACCAGTACTGGCCCGGCACATGATAGATGCGTTCGCCGCTGGCAACGCTGATATTGCCTTTGATCTTGCATGCCGGGTTGAGCGCGTTCGGCAGCGAGCCGGCCACCGGTCGCGGCAGATACTCATGCCCACCGGCGCCGAAGAAGGCAACGACTGTGCTGATCATGACAAGCGTTGGAAACTTCATGTTCCACCCCCGAACCACAGGCCTGGGACTGTAACAAGCGGCGTCTTTCATTCCAGTAAAAGAAGTTACTAAAATACGATATGTCTGGCGCGTCGATCCTCGACGCCGTCGGCTGGTTCTGTCAGCGCGGGCGGCTTCCGGCCATGCCGCAGCCCCATGGCCGTGCCATACCCCCCTCGGTGCTGCCGGACATCTCCCCCTCAAGGGGGGGGGAGATCACCCGCCGCCGATTGCATACGCCACACTGGTGGATCCCAGGGCCACTTGGAGGGCCATATTGTGCAAAAGGACAGCCTCGCGCTGATCTCCCCCGTGTGCGGGAGATGCCCGGCAGGGCAGAGGGGGTACGCCCGGCACCGATCACCAGGAGGAACGCAGGTGCCATCACGCCCGCCGGCCTTGCCGCCTGGCCGTTGGCTCAGGCAAAACCGTGATGCCGGCCTTCACGCCACATCCTGCGCCACCTGTTGCCGTTCGTTGATCCGCCAGCCGTTGCGGCCATCGGCCTTTGCCGCATAGACGGCCTGGTCTGCGGCGTCGACGAGGGACTGGAAATCGTCGTCATTCAGGATAGTGCCGGTCGCGGCACCGACGCTGACGGTGACATGCCGGTTGCGGTCGCGGGTGAACTCGTGGGCAATGCCGAGCTGGCGCACCGAGCGGCGCACGGCTTCGGCGAAATGCCCCGCCTTGTCGGCATCGGTGGCCGGCAGGATGGCGAGAAACTCCTCCCCGCCCTGGCGCGCCAGATGCGCGTCGAGCGGCAGGGCCCGGCGCATGGCGCGCGCCACCCGTTTCAGACAGTCGTCGCCGGCACCATGGCCATAGCCGTCGTTGAACGCCTTGAAATGATCGACGTCGATGATCAGCACGACCGCGTTTTCCATCGCCTGAGGCATTTCCAGCCTAAGTCGCGAAAGCTCGCCATCGGTGCCGCGCCGGTTCGACAGCCGGGTCAGTGGATCGGTCACGGACAGCCGGGCCAGATCCTTGTTCTGCCGCGACAATTCCCGCTTCAGCACCTCGTTTTCCTGGCTCTGCAGGAAGTTGGCGATCGCCTCGCTTTCGAGCTGGTAGCTGACCAGAAGCGTCATGCCGACCGTCGGCAGATAGACCGCCAGATGCTGCAGCACGTAAAACCCGCTGCTGCCTTCGAGGAACCAGATGACGGAATAGTTGAGCACGAAGATCAGCAGGCTGGCGATCAGGCTGGGGCGAAACGGCGAGGCGGCGGCAATGGTCACGACCATCTGGAACGAAGCGGCGGCATAGAAATAGCTGAGCACCGCCGGGTTGCGGCTCGAGACCAGGATCAGACACCAGCAGACATTGCCGAGGATGGCGACACCAAGGGCGGCATGTTCCTTGTTAACGATCGGATGATCGCCGGAGACATAGCGCACCAGCACCAGCGCCACCGGCAGCACTACGCCGAAGCGCAGGCTGATCGCCAGCAGAGTCACATCGCCGAGCAGCAGGATGTCGAGCAGGATGCAGGCGAGATAGAAGCCGCAGACGCCGATCACCGAGCTGAGCAGCAGCCGGGTCCGCGCCGATGTGCGCAGTGAAAGAAATGCGTTCTGCTGGTCCGCCGTCATGCGAAGTCGCGGGAACAAGGTCGACCATCTCGTCATGGATGTACAATCACCGAAAGAAAATGCGTTGATCAAATCTGGCAAAATTCTTAGCCCAGCCGATTTAAGCATGGGTGAAGGATGTGTGCCGATGCGGGAAACCCGCCACGATCGCTTCGACTATGATTAATGGCACCCTAAAAATGGGGTGGCGCAGCTTTAGGGGATGCGACCCTTCTGTGTCAATTCAGGATGGATGCGCTCTGCGCCGGGCCGAGCGGCGCCGCCAGCCGCAGTTTCGCCGCAATATCGCGAATCAGCCGGGTTGATTGCGAAGACAGCGAGCGTGGCCGCACCATCGGCGGCAGCGCCGTCGGGTCGTCGGCTGGCTTGGCTTCCGCCACGGTCTTGGCCGCATCCGGGCCGGGCAGGGGGTTTTCAATGCCGGGGATCGGCTTCAGGTCGATGCCCTGATGTGCATAATCCATCAGCTTCTTGAAGGTCATCGCCGGCAGCGAGCCGCCGGTCATGTTGTTGGTCGAGGTATAGTCATCATTGCCGAACCAGACGGCGCCCGTGTAGTTGCCGGTATAGCCGACAAACCAGGCATCGCGGTAGGCCTGGGTCGTGCCGGTCTTGCCGGCCGTGACGATGCCGTGATCGAGCGCTGCCCGCCGCGCGGTGCCGATATAGGGGATCTTGGTCATCATCTGGTTCATGTAGGCGGCCGCCTGCGCCGTCAGGATGCGGTCGGCCGGCTTTTCGTCGCGGTCGAAATCATAGAGCACCTCGCCCTGGTAGTTCATGATCTGCGCGATGCCGTGCCGGCGCGACTGGTAGCCGCCGGCCGGCAGTACGGCATAGGCCGTTGCCTGGTCCATCACGGTCACTTCCGTCGTGCCGAGCGGAATGGTCACGTCCTTGCGCAGAGGCGTTTCCACGCCCATCGCCTTTGCCGTCTGCATGATCGCGTCGATGCCGAGCTTTTCCTTGGCCAGCCGCACGGGGATGGTGTTGATCGATTTCGCCAGCGCCGTCTCGATGGTAATGCGGCCAGCATAGCTGTTGCCGTAGTTGTGCGGGCTCCAGTTGCCCCAGGAGATCGGCCCGTCGGTGACCATGGTCGAGGGCGTGTAGCCATTCTCCATCGCCAGCGCATAGGTATAGATCTTGAACGACGAGCCCGGCTGGCGCAGCGCCCGGGTCGCCCTGTTGAACTGGCTTTCGCCATAGTCGCGCCCGCCGACCATGGCGCGCACGGCGCCACCGCTTTCCAGCATCACCAGCGCGCCCTGGCGGACATTGTAGCTCTCGCCATATTCGCGCAGCGACGAGGCGACGGCCTCGTCGGCCGCCTGCTGCAGGCCGGTATCGATCGTGGTGCGCACGACCAGTGTATGATCCTTGAAGCGCGCCGCGATCCGCTGCACCTCCTCGAAGGCCCAGTCGAGGAAATAGTCGGGCGCTTCCGCCTCGTCGCGATCGACCACGGTTGCCGGATTGCGCCGGGCCGAGACCACCTGGCCCTCGCTCATCAGCCCGCCCTGCACCATGTTGGTCAGAACGTCATTGGCGCGTGCGCGCGCCGCCGGCAGGTTGACATGCGGGGCATATTTTGCCGGCGCCTTGAACAGGCCGGCGAGCATCGCCGCTTCCGCAAGCGTCACCTCGGTGATGCTCTTGCCGAAGTAGAATTGCGAGGCGGCCGCTGCCCCGAACGTGCCGCCGCCCATATAGGCGCGGTCGAGATAGAGCGACAGGATTTCCTTCTTCGACAGGTTGGCTTCCAGCCATACCGCCAGGAAGGCTTCCTTGATCTTGCGCTCGATCGACCGTTCATTGGTCAAAAACAGGTTCTTCGCCAGCTGCTGGGTCAGCGTCGAGCCGCCCTGCACGACCGTGCCGGCCTTGGCGTTTTCGGTCATGGCGCGGGCAAGGCCGAGAAAATCGATGCCGAAATGCTCGAAGAAGCGCCGGTCCTCGGTCGCCAGCACCGCCTTGATCAGGTGATCGGGCAGGTCGTCGATCGGCACGAGGTTTTCATGGATGATGCCGCGATGGCCGATCGTATTGCCGTAGCGGTCGAGAAAGGTGACGGCGAAATTGTCGTGGTTGCGCCAGTCCTTCTTGGTTTCCTCGAGTGCCGGCTGGGCCAGCGTTAGCAGCACGACCATGCCGGCCGTGCCGAGCGTCATCGCCTCGCCGGCGATCTCGAAGCCGAGCTTTTTCAGGCCGCGCACCCGGAAGCGGCGGAAGAAGATGGTGATCTCTTCCCAGATCTCGACCAGGTCATAGCCGGCATTCCACAGCGTCGAGTCGAGCCAGCTGTCGATCCGCAGGAAGAAATGCCGCTTCAGGCGGGGTTTTTGTCCCGGTTCTGGCGTGTGGTCCTCGGTCACCTTGGTCTTGCCTTTTTCCTCAGCCTATATCAGGCAGATCGCATTGTCGCAGCCATCACCCGCCGGATCCCCGTCGGACCCACAAGTCCGCCCCACGCCGGATTCGAGCGCGCTGCCGTGCCGGCCGGGTCCAAATCCCTTGACGCGAAGGCCTTAACGGGTCAGGACCGGGGCGAGCCACGGGCAAATCGGCCTTTGCTGATTGATGGTCGATTTGGCCGCAAAGAACAAGAAGAATTGCATCCCGGACATTCACGCCTGCATGAGTGCAGGCATCAGAACCGGCATGACAACAGGCACGAGAGCGAGCATGGCAGACGGTATGACCGAGACCCCTTACTGGAAGACCAAGCGCCTGGTCGAGATGAGCCTGACCGAATGGGAAGCGCTGTGCGATGGCTGTGGTCTCTGTTGTCTCAACAAGCTGGAGGACTGGGACACCGGCGAGGTGGTCTTCACCTCCGTCGCCTGTACCCTGCTCGACGGCAATACCTGTCAGTGCAAAGACTATCCCCACCGCCAGACGATCGTGCCCGACTGCATCCAGCTCACCCCCGACCAGGTCGATACCATCGCCTGGCTGCCGCCGACCTGCGGCTACCGCCTCGTGCATGAAGGCCGCGACCTCTACTGGTGGCATCCGCTGGTCTCCGGCGACCCCGACACCGTGCACCAGGCCGGCATTTCGGCCCGCGGCCGCACCATCTCGGAGGACGATGTCGATGTCGAGGATTTCGAGGATTTCGTCGTCTACTGGCCGCTGACCGTGGGCGAAGGGGTGGAGTAGGGGGAGCTGGTCCGCCCCCTCGGTAGCGCTGCCCGCCGACTCAGTCTGCCTTCGCAAACCGTGCGATCACCTTGATCTCGAAGTCGAAACCGGCAAGCCAGGTGACGCCGAGGGCGGTCCAGTTCGGGTAGGGTGCCTCAGGAAAGATGCGGTTTTTCACCGCCATGATCGTCTCGAACTGGTTTTGCGGATCGGTGTGGAACGTCTGAACATCGACGATGTCGTCGAAGCCGCAGCCGGCGGCCTTCAGCACGGCCTCGAGATTGGCGAAGGCCAGCTCCACCTGTTTCCGGAAATCCGGTTCTGCTGTGCCATCCTCGAGGCTGCCGACCTGGCCGGAGACGAACAGGAAGTCGCCTGAGCGAATGGCGGCCGAATAGCCATGGGCTTCATAGAGTGCGTGCCGGTTCGCGGGGAAAACTGCGTCGCGTTTGCTCATTGTAGGTTCCTTTGCTGATTGCAGGTGTCGATGCGCCGCAGGGCGACGATCGAGTGTGGATGCTTCCCGTCATCGGTGGGAGGTGATATACGATCCGTATGTGAAATTGATATTCGCATGCGGACCGTATGTCAAATTCAAATACGAAACGTATGTGAGAGAGGAAGCGCCATGGCTGCCAAGCGTATTGAAAAGATGGAGGAAAATCGCGCCCGGCTGATCGCCGCCGCGCGCCGGGCTTTTGCGGCTAAAGGCTATGCGGCGGCGTCCATGGATGAATTGACCGCCGAGGTCGGCCTGACACGCGGCGCGCTCTACCACAATTTCGGCGACAAGCGCGGCCTGCTGGCCGCCGTCGTTCACCAGATCGACAGCCAGATGGCGGCGCATGCCAAGGCGGTCGGCGCAGCGCACGCAGACGGCTGGCAGGCGCTTCTGGCCGAGGGGGTCGCCTATATCGAGATGGCGCTGGACCCGGAGATACAACGCATCGTCCTGCTCGACGGCCCCGCCGTCCTCGGCGACCCTTCGCGGTGGCCGAGCCAGGACAGCTGTCTCGTTGCAACCCGGCAGGCCATCACGGACCTGCTGGCGCAAGGTGTCCTGAAGCCGGTGGATGCCGAGGCCGCGGCGCGGCTGGTCAGCGGTGCTGCCCTCAACGCCGCACTGTGGATCGCCGCTAGCGAGCGCCCGCGCGATGTCCTGCCCAAGGCCATCGAGGCGTTTCGCGCCCTGGCGTCGGGACTGTTGAAGGAGGCGTGAATATTGACCGTGAGCCCGATCACTTGAGTATCGGAAGTCACATTCATTGTTTTAAACTTTATTGCTTGATGTACCAGGCTCTGTTGACCAAGATTTGTCCCGTCTCCCTGCGGACGCTTTGCAGAGACCTGTGCCGCTGACCGTTCGTGGAGTGGCAAGAATGCCCGAACTCCTGCCGCTCCGCGCTGTGTTGATATCACCGCTGATCCCAGACAAGCCGACCTTAATTTTGCGGTGAATCGTCGGTTGTGCCTTCGTTGTCAGAGGTATCGTTTTCGATCACCAATCGTATCCGGAGTTGGTCGATAGCCCGTTGAAAAACGGCCGGATCGTCCATTGCCCGGGAAAGAACAATTGCCCCTTGAATAGCAAGAACGGCCTCTTCCGCGAGGATGCGCGATTGCTCACTGCTGCGGCCCTGCCGAACAAGCGCTGACTGCAACGCGTCTACCCAGGCGACAAAATAGCCTCGGATGGCCTGCGCGAAGAGGTCACGCGTATTGGCGACTGCCAAAGCACCGACGAGGCACACGCGCCTGCCGGACCTGAAATACTGGTCCGTCGAGGCGAGCATGGCACGGATGGCGCCATTGACATCGCTCTCGTTCCGCAACGGGGAATATACGGCATCCTCGAACCATTGGCCGATTTCGTCGAGAACAGCCCGCACCATCTCTTCCTTTCCGTTCGGGAAGAAATGGTAGAGGCTGCCCTTGCCGAGACCGGTAGCCTTGCCGATCAAGGCAAGGCTTGCGCCTTCATAGCCATGTTCGCGGAAAACTTCAGCCAACGGGGCTATGACGTCGGCTTTTTCAGCGACCATGCGGGCCATGACTAGAGGCCCAGATCGCTGAGGCTGGCGTGATCATCCGGCCGACGGCCAAGAGGCCAGTGGAACAAACGATCGCTTTCAGCAATCGGCATTTCATTGATGCTCGCGTGCCTGTGCGCCATCAGACCGTCCTCCGCGAATTCCCAGTTCTCGTTACCATAGGCGCGATACCAGCGGCCGCCATCGTCGCGATATTCATACGCGTAACGTACCGCGATGCGGTTACCGGTAAAAGCCCAAAGCTCCTTTATCAGGCGGTATTCGTGCTCTTTGTTCCACTTACGTGTCAGAAATGCCTGAGCTTCTTCGCGATTGCTCGCGAACTCGACGCGGTTCCGCCAGCGGGTGTCGAGCGTATAGGCCAGAGCAACTTTCGCTGCGTCTCTCGTGTTCCAGCCGTCTTCGGCCAACCGAACCTTTTCGACGGCGGTTTCGCGGGTGAAAGGGGGGAGTGGGGGACGTGACATCTTCAGTTCCTTGTCAAGTTGAGCCGTTGTACTGATTGGTAATATCTTTACCGATCGGTACAATCGCGAGTGAACATGTGCTTGTCAAGTGGCATTTCCGTCTGGCTGTTTGAGATCGATTTGGAGTGGCGCGCGGTAGCCTCGTTGGCGGCGGCTGCCGACCAGGCCGGAGTGTTCTCACTGGCTGCGGGCGCTACAGGGTGACTTATCAGGAGGCCTTTGGTCGATCACGCGGCGGCTTTACGACAAGAATCCACGCCCGAGCACACGGTCAGGGACGCCCTCTCGGCTTCGTCCTGACGGGCAGGGAAGCTTCGGACGACAACGCCGTTCCGGGCATGCTGGAGATACCGGTCAGCAAGCCGAGGCTATTCCTTGCCGACAAAGGCTACGGCGGTGAGTTCTTGCGTGAAGAACTCCTGCTCCACGGGATCAGACCGGTCATTCTGCCGAAGGCAAACCGGAAGACCCCGCCCGCCGAGGACTACCGGGCCCACAAGCACCGAAACCGCATTGAGCGGATATTCAATCGCCTCAAGCAGTTCCGTCGCGTTGCGACCCGATACGACAAGACACGAAAAATCCCCTTCGACCCCTTGACCCTCCCATGATGGGAAGGTCCATGTAGAGGGCAGAGGTGATGATGATGAATGTGCAATCCAAGACGTTTTCCGAGGTTCCGCCGCTTCAGGTCCCCGTTGACGGCATGACCTGCGCTTCCTGCGTGCGCCGTGTCGAGAAGGCGGCGGCTGGCGTTGAGGGCGTCGCGGCGAGTGCGGTGAATTTTGCCACCGAGACGCTGAGCGTCACGCCGGGGCAGGGCTTTTCGGCGGCGGCGCTGATGCGGGCGATCGCCGATGCCGGCTATGAGGCGCGGGCGGAAAAGCTGGTGCTCGAGGTCGAGGACATGACCTGCGCCTCCTGCGTCAGCCGGGTGGAAAAGGCACTTCTGTCGGTGCCGGCGGTGGAGACGGCCTCGGTCAATCTGGCGACCGGCGAGGCGATCGTCACCGTGCTTGGCGGTGCGCTGGCGCTTGCCGACATGCAGGCGGCGGTCGACAAGGCCGGTTACCGGCTGCGACCGGTCGTGCCGCAGGCAACGGGCTGGCCCGCGGTAAATGCCTCGGACACTTCCGGCGGCAGGGATGGCGCGCGCCACCGGCCGCTGGCAGATGCAGGCGTAGGCGGGCAACCCGACGACAGCCGCGAGGCGCGCCGCGCCCGCGAGATCGCCCTCCTGACCCGCGACGTGTGGATCGCGCTTGTCCTGTCGCTGCCGCTGTTCGTCATGGAAATGGGCAGCCATCTCTATCCGCCGCTGCATCACACACTGATGCAGGTTTTCCCCGGCAACACGCTGTATTATCTGCAATTTGTCCTGGCGACGCTGGTCCTATTCGGGCCCGGCCGGCGCTTTTTCGTCAAGGGCGTGCCGGCTCTGATCCGGCTGGCGCCCGACATGAATGCGCTGGTCGCGATCGGCACCGGGGCGGCCTATCTCTATTCGCTGGTGACGACGTTTGCGCCCGGCCTGCTGCCGGCCGAAGCCCGGCATGTCTATTACGAGGCCGCCACCGTCATCGTCACGCTGATCCTGCTTGGCCGCCTGCTCGAGGCCCGCGCCAAGGGCCGGACGGGGGCGGCGATCCGCAAACTGGCCGGTCTGCAGGCGAAAACTGCGAGGGTCGAGCGCGACGGCCGCACCGTCGATCTCGACGTTGCCGAAGTCGTGGTCGGCGATACGGTGGTGATCCGGCCGGGCGAACGCATTCCGGTCGACGGCACGGTGATCGACGGCACGAGCGCGGTCGACGAGGCGATGATTTCCGGCGAACCGATCCCGGTCGAGAAGGGGCCGGGGGCAACCGTCATCGGCGGCACGGTCAACGGATCCGGCAGTCTGAGGTTCACCGCGACCGGCGTCGGCGCCGACATGATGCTGTCGCGCATCATCCGCATGGTTGCAGAGGCGCAAGGGGCCAAGCTGCCAATCCAGAAACTGGTCGACCAAGTGACGTCCTGGTTCGTGCCGGCGGTCATTGCTGTCGCGATCCTCACTTTCTTCGTCTGGTTGGCCGTCGGGCCGGAGCCGGCCTATACCTACGGGCTGATCGCCGCCGTCGCCGTGCTGATTATCGCTTGCCCCTGCGCCATGGGGCTGGCCACCCCGACCTCGATCATGGTCGGCACCGGCAGGGCGGCGGAACTCGGCGTGCTGTTTCGAAAGGGCGAGGCGCTGCAGACGCTGGCCGATATCGACACCGTCGTCATGGACAAGACCGGAACGATCACCAAGGGCCGGCCGGAACTGGTCGAGATCGTCGTGGCCGACGGTTTTGATGAGGCCGAGGTGCTGGGCCTTGTTGCCAGCCTCGAGGCGCGCTCGGAACATCCGCTCGCCGACGCGATCGTCCGGGCGGCGGAAGGGCGCGGGCTGGG
Organism: Rhizobium sp. PDO1-076; assembly: GCF_000247475.1. GTDB lineage: Bacteria > Pseudomonadota > Alphaproteobacteria > Rhizobiales > Rhizobiaceae > Allorhizobium. The sequence continues at coordinate 52,209 of NZ_AHZC01000044.1, forward strand.
CCTCTCGCCGGTCCAGACGATGCAGGCGGTGGCGGGGTTTGGCCTTGTCGGAAGCGTCGCCGGTCGGACGGTTGCGGCTGGTGCGGATCGCTACATGGTGAAGCTCGGGCTTGATGTCGCGCCGTTCTCGGCACGGGTCGCCGAACTGGCCGACCAGGGCGCAAGTCCGCTTTATGTCGCGATCGACGGCAGGCTTTCGGCGGCATTGGCGGTGGCCGATCCGCTGAAGCGGACCAGCGCTGCTGCGATTGCGGCGCTGAAGGCGATGGGGCTGAAGGTGATGATGGTGACCGGCGACAATGGCCGCACGGCTCGCGCGATTGCGGCCAAGGCCGGCATCGACGATTTTGTCGCCGAGGTTCTGCCGGAAGGAAAGGTCAAGGTGATCAAGGACCTGCAGGCAAAAGGCGCAAAACTCGCCTTTGTCGGCGACGGCATCAACGATGCGCCGGCGCTGGCTACGGCCGATGCCGGCATCGCGATCGGCACCGGCACCGATGTGGCGATCGAAAGCGCCGATGTGGTGCTGGTCGGCGGCGACCTCACAGGTGCCCTGCATGCGATCGAACTGTCGCGCAAGGTGATGCGCAATATCGGTGAAAACCTGTTCTGGGCCTTCGGCTACAATGTGCTGCTGATCCCGGTCGCCGCCGGCGCGCTTTATCCGGCCTTCGGCTGGATGCTCTCGCCGATGATCGGCGCCGGCGCCATGGGGCTGTCGAGCGTGTTTGTGCTGTCGAATGCGCTCAGGCTGAAACGGGCGAGGGTGACGGATGTGGGAGCCGATGCTGTCATCGGGCGGTCCTCCTCATCTGCGAAATCTAGCACTTAGCTGAAGCTAAGATGCTGATTTCGCTTCTTCTCCCTCCAGGGGAGAAGAAAGGCGGTGGCGTTTTCCTCTCCCCTGGAGGGAGAGGACGGAAAATCACGGTCTTGGCGTCAGCCAAGTCGTAGATCTTCCAGGTGAGGGGGCTTTGTCATCCGGAAACGAGAACAGGCCCGGAAACGAAATAACGAAGGAGAATCAGATGAATATCGGTGAAGCCTCTGCCGCCTCCGGCGTCTCGGCTAAGATGATCCGCTACTATGAGGAAATCGGCCTGATTGCGCCGGCGGGACGCACGGCCGCCAATTACCGGGTCTATGACGAGGATGAGGTCAACCGGCTGCGCTTTGTCCGGCGCGCCCGCAATCTCGGCTTTTCGCTTGAGGAAACCGAGCGGCTGCTCAAACTCTGGGCCGACAAAGAGCGGGCGAGCGGCGAGGTCAAGGCGCTGGCGGTCAGTCATGTCGCCGATCTGCAGCGAAAGATTGCCGAGATGCAGTCGATGGTCGATACGCTGACGCATCTGGCCGACAGCTGTCACGGCGACGCGCGGCCGCATTGTCCGATCCTCGCCGACCTTGCCGGAAAGCCGGTGCGGCAAAAGGCCGGGGGCGCCGGGGAGAAAACCGCTTGACCTAGCCACCGGGGCAGGGTGCAGAAGCGTGACGAAGATATCCGTGACATTGGAGGACTTCCGGTAAAGGCCGGATCGGCTTTGTATCGGGGTATTACGTTAAAACAAAGAGATAGAGCATTTCAGGTGATCCAGTTTCATCGGAAATGCTCGAGAGCTTACAGGAGCGTGACGTGAGCATGCGTGCAGAATTTTCGGTCGAGGACATGACCTGTGGCCATTGCGAAAAGGCCGTGACAAGGGCGCTGGCCGACGCGCTGCCGGGGGCTGCCGTGCACATCGATCTGGCGGCCCATACGGTAAGCGTCGAGGGCGATGCTGGCGTTGCCGAAGCCGCGATCCGCGAAGCCGGCTATACGCCGGTCAAGGTCTGAGGCATCGCATGACCCGAATTCAGTAGTCGGGCTGTGGCGGAAAGGCCGATCGGCTGGGGAAAATGACGGTCGTTTCAAGTTTTAACGATTGTCGCGTCTAATTTAGAAAGTTGTTTGCCAGACAAGCAGATCTGTTGTCGGACGCGCCATGCGTTTGCCGATTTTCGAGGCTTGGGCATGCAGGGATTGACACGGGTTGGCGCCAGGCAGGACTGGCTTTTGCGGATGGGCGCCGAAGTCGAGGCGGCGCATGAGCGCGCCTATGGCGCCATGCGCATAGTGCACCTGCGCCAGACCATTCTGGTCGGGCTTGCGGTCTACAATGTCTATAACCTGACCAGCCTCTATCTGATGGCCGATATCCAGGCATGGACGGTGTTCCTGCGGCTGTGCGTGCTGACACCGGGTTCGCTGCTGATCTTCTGCCTCGTGCCGCGCCTGCCGGAAATCTGGCGGGAAGTGCTGCTGCTGCCGGGCGTGTTGGTCGCCAGCCTGCTGCCGCTGCTTCTGCTCTGGCAGTCGCAATCGCCGCTGGCCACCTACACGATCGGCGAACTGCCGCTGGCGCTTGTCTTCGGCAACATGCTGCTGGTGTTGCGTTTTCGTTATGCCGTGCCGTTCACCCTTATCACCTGCGGGGTCGCCATCGTGGTGGTGAAGACCAAGGTCGGCATCGATCCGATGCTGCATTTCCCTTTTCTCGTGCAGATCGTCACCGGCGCCTTCCTGACGCTCTATGCCAACTGGCATGTCGAGCGCGTGCGCTGCCGGTCCTACCTTGCCGAATATGATGCGCGGGGGCGTGCCGACCGGGCGGAAAGGCTGGGCGACCGGCTGCGCGACCTGTCGCGCACCGACACGCTGACCGGCATCGCCAATCGCGGCCATCTCGACGAGACGCTGGCGGCCTGGCTGGAAGACGGTTCCGAGGTGCTGGTGATGATGGTCGATGTCGACCATTTCAAAGCCTATAACGACCTGCTCGGCCATCCCGCCGGCGACGAATGCCTGAAGCTGGTGGCGCAGCGCCTGGCTGATTATGCGCGCTATTATGACGGCTTTGCCGCCCGCTATGGTGGCGAGGAGTTTACCCTGATTTTCCAGATGGATGCGGCCAATGGCGGATCCTTTCTCGCCGACCGCGTCGTCAAGGCGGTGCGCACGCTCGCCATTCCCCATCCGGCCCGCACGGACGGGCTTTCGGTGGTCACCGTCAGCGCCGGTTTCGCCGGCACGCAAGCCGGACTGCCGCGCACGGCCGGCACCCTGCTCGCCCGCTCCGATCAGGCGCTCTACGAGGCCAAGCGCCAGGGCCGCGACCGGTCGCGGGCGGCGTAAGCGATGTGAAAATTCGCAAAATAGGAAAATAATCCTTGACGGCGTGACGCTGTTTTGCTAGTTTTGGTCATGGTCGGAAATCTGCGGATGGCGGCTGGTGTGGTTCGATATGGACGTTTGAAGCTCGGGGATCCCCGGGCTTTTTTTGTTTTCTGGAGGCGGGCATGATGGCGGATGACGAGGTTGCGGATCTGGCGCTGCTTGTGCCGCTGGAGGTCAAGTCGGTCGATGAGGCCGATGTTGGCTCCGATGGTGGGGCGAGGCGCGAACTGGCGCTGCTGCTGGCCGATTTCACCCTCGAGATGCGGGCGCAGTTTGATCTGTTCCGCAGGCTGCGCTCGGCGGCCGAGGCGCTGCTCGACGGCGCCGACGAGGCAGCGGCCAAGCTGGCCCGTGCCGACATCAAGGCGGCGACCGACGCGATCGCGCTGATCATCCGCACACTGGAAAAGATCGACAGCCTGCAGCGGCAGCTGGCCCGCGACCGGACCGAGGCCGATGAACGGCAGCAGCTGGAGCGCGACCCGGAAGGCCTGCGCCAGAAGCTGGCATTGATGATCGAGGCGCGGGTGGCGGAGCGGGTCGAAGTGGAACTGGCGGCCCGGGCGCCGCCGTGAGGGTGAGGGGCATTGGCGGGCGTGGCTCTGGTTTGCAGCTTGTCCCCTCATCTGCGAAATCTAGCACTTAGCTGCGCTAAGATGCTGATTTCGCTTCTTCTCCCTCGAAGGGGGAGAAGAAGAGCGTTGAGGTCTTCGCTGACGGCGTGGCCTTGGCTGGGATTTCGCGGCTGAGCTTGTGTTTCAACGGGCTTTTGGCAAGATCTTGAAAAAAGGTTTCGCCATGTCCAGAACCTTTCCGCCACTTGCCCGCAGCAGAGCGCGATCGATGCGCCTGGATGCGACGGATGCCGAGGCGATCGTCTGGTCGCATATTCGAAATCGTTTGCTGAATGGTTTCAAGTTTCGCCGACAGGTGCCGATCGGTCCGTATATCGCGGATTTTGTCTGCCAGGAACGAAAGCTTGTCGTTGAACTGGACGGGTTTCAACATGCGGAAAGCAGCCACGACCTGGTACGGGACCAGTATCTGAACACGCTCGGCTACCGGGTTTTGCGCTTCTGGAACCAGGACGTCTATTCCAGCCTTCACGATGTGCTTCGCCATCTTGTCGAGGTTCTCGAAGGCCGCGCTTGAACGCGACGCCTTTCTTCTCCCCTTGAGGGAGAAGAAGCGAAATCGAGGGCTTAGCCGCAGGCTAAACCTCAATTTCGCAGATGAGGGGGTGTTGCTCGGAGTGAACGTCCCCCTCACCAGGAAAATCTACGACTTAGCCTGCGGCTAAGATCGTGATTTTCCGTCCTCTCCCTCGAAGGGGAGAGGCAAGGCGTCGGGGATGGCGCTGCGTATCGGCAATCATCGGGAGTGGCGATGACCAGGAGCAGTGAGGGGCGGGTGCAGAGCAGCCAACAGCGCCAGGCGACTGGCATTTTGGATGAATTTTCAACGGGCATGAACGCTGTCAATGCGCATCGCGCCGTGGCGGTGGCCTCGGCAAGGGCGGCAGCGGAGGCGATCGGTGGATCGATCTATGGGCGGAGCGGCCGGGAAATCGCCTGGCCGGCTGATGCTCTCGGCGGTGCCTCGGCGCCGGATCGGACGCTGTCGGATCAGACGGCACTGGACCTGACCGGCGCGCTTTCCGATCTTGATCCGGGCGAACTGAAATATCTGCTGCGCGACTGGTCGCTGGTCGGCCGCACCGAGCAGCAGCCGCCGCAGGGTGACTGGCTGACCTGGCTGATCCTCGGCGGTCGCGGGTCGGGCAAGACCCGCGCCGGGGCCGAATGGGTGCAGGCGCAGGTGTTGGCGGCCGGGCGGCGCACGGATCTGCGCATCGCGCTGGTGGCCGAGACGCTGGGCGACGCCCGCGAGGTGATGATCGACGGGGCTTCCGGCCTTGCGCGCCTTGCCGGGCCGATGGTGCCGGAGGTCGAGATCAGCCGCAGGCGGCTGGTCTGGTCGAATGGCGCGATGGCCCAGATCTTTTCGTCGGAAGATCCCGAAAGTCTGCGCGGGCCGCAGTTTCATCTGGCCTGGTGCGACGAACTGACGAAATGGAAACACGCGGATGCGACATTCGACATGCTGCAGTTTGCGCTGAGGCTCGGCGACCGGCCGCGCCAGGTGGTGACGACGACGCCACGCGCGGTGCCGCTCCTGAAACGGCTGATCGGCGACCCGACGACGGCGCTGACCCGGATCTCGACGGCGCGCAATGCCGGCAATCTGGCGCCGGGTTTCATTGCAGCGCTCGACGCCCGTTATGGCGGCACGCGGCTTGGCCGGCAGGAGCTGGATGGCGAACTGATCGAGGACCGGCCGGACGCGCTGTGGAAGCGCGAGCGGCTGGACGACTTGGTGACCAGGGTCAGCGAACCGCTGCGCCGCATCGTCGTGGCGGTCGATCCGCCGGCCGGTGGCGCATCGTCGTGCTGCGGCATCGTGGTCGCCGGCCTGAAGGAGAACGGCCAGGCCGTGGTGCTGGCCGATGTCTCGGTCGAGGGCGCAAGCCCGGCTGTCTGGGCCCGCGCCGTGGTTGCGGCCTTTCGCCGTTTCGAGGCCGACCGGGTGGTGGCCGAGATCAACCAGGGCGGCGACATGGTGGCAAGCGTGCTGACCGGCATCGAGGCATCATTGCCGATTACGACGGTCCGGGCGACACGCGGCAAGTTTCTCCGCGCCGAACCGGTGGCCGCACTTTACGAGCAGGGCCGGGTGGTGCATGCGGCCCGGTTTTCTGCCCTCGAAGACCAGATGTGCGATAATAGCTATAAACCGGAATATGCCGCGAAATCATATAGATGCGGTTTCAGGCGCGGCAAGCACCAAGAGTGAACATCAGCAGAACGAAGCGGATGTTTGCAAAACATCGCAGACGGTAAGTGAGGCTGCGCTCTGGCTGGCCGCAAACCCTGACCAGGTGCAAGGCCCGATCATCCCGTTCATGCGGTCCCGGTTCTCCCTGAGTGCCATCGAGGCTATTGCCGTATGTAAGACGGCACATGCTCTCCGCTATGCCCCGCCTTCAGGGGAGGCGTCGGCATGACTGACCATATCCCCGTCACAAGTGCCCTGCTTCGTTCGCTGCCCCGGATGGATCGCCGCGCCGACCGTCGTCTTGAGGCGCGCTTTGAGAGCGGTGCGCAATCAACCAAGCCGGTGACTAAGGCATACGAGAGGCAACAGGCTGGGCTGGCCGCTACCGACGCACTCAAAGAGACAAGTCGGGTTCGCCGAACTCCTGAAAAGAGACGGAAGGCCACCGAGCTGCGGCGGCGCTGGGGCGGTTCTGGATCACTCCCTCATGAGATCCGTCATTGCTACAGCGAGGCCGAACGCGCTGCGCTCGCTGTCATCGCCGAACGGTGCAAGAGGCGCGGCTATTGTGATGCGACCGTCGAAGAAATCGCTGACGTAGCTGGCGTGTCGAGGACGTCGGTACAGAACGCTGTTCGCAAGGCAAAGGGTAGGGCGCTCGGCCACATCAAGGTTACTGTTCGCCCGAGGCCTGGCCAGAAGCATCTGACGAGCGTGATCCGCATCATTTGCGCGAAGTGGCTTACCTGGCTCGGAAGAGCGATAGGGCTCAAACGTTTGAGCACCTCAGAGAGTGGAGTCAATAAAACTCTCTCAGAGATGCTGGAAACGGCCAAAAGGGCTCTAGAGGGGGAGAGGGCAGATCCGCTTTCGATCCTCATGCAGCCTTTGCGTGTGCTGACAGGCCGGACCAAGAGCGAGATGGGGCCGGCAGCGCTACCGATTAGGCCGGGGAGGCGGCGCTGATGGCGGCGGCTATGCCCCCCATTCAGGGACCGTCTCCGGAAAACCGAGACCAACGGGGCAGCGCGACTGCGGGATTTCACCAGTACGCTTCATGGCAAGCGGTACACGGATACACGTGTTTGCACACGTGATGCACGCTTGGAGTATAATTTGTGGGTTCGGCCACAGATTTCTATTGCGCGTCTCGAAAATCACCCTTATTTGTGGTGTCAATCACTGATTATGGAGGGCTCGATGCTCGATAAGGTTTTTTCTGCCAGCTACTCTGCGAAGGACTGCGCGTTCGCGCTCCAGCACGGCAATTTCTCGAACTGGCGGCGCGATCAGACCAAGGCGAAGGCTTTCTACCTTCCTCGCAAAGCCTCCGCTGGACCTGGCGGCGGCGAGTATCTGTATCTGCACGCGATAGAGATGGGCTTTGCACTCGCCCTCGGGAATACTCGCCGACCGTTTGTCGCTCGGCAGGTGTTTGCGGGCTTCGTCCACCTTCTGTCGGGAAATGACTACCTCCTGAAGAAGATCAACGCGCTCCCTGACGCAGAACGTCTCGCGTTCTGGAGAACCGACTGGGGTTATGTTCCCGAAGATCATCCAATCCTTGGTGAATATGCTGACGGTCAGCCTGTGCGCTCACTGTCCGAACCCTCTGTGAAATGGCTTCTTGCCCGACCGGAGCTGGCGCTTGGCCCTGATGTCATCTCTCGAGATCCTGCCAGCCCTACCTTCCTCATCTATGATCCGCATCCGCACAAGGAGCGGATCATCAACGATGTTGGCATCATCGGCGACATGCCACTGAGCCAAGCGAGATCCGAGTATTTCAAGCTGCGAAGTGCAAACTGGGCTTCGGATACCGCGCACATCGAAGAAGATTGCGATGATCTCCCCGTCGTCAACCTTACCACGCTCTTCAATCGCATAGAGCGACGGCTGGCGCTTCGCATCGAAGCATCATCAATCCGCAAGCTTTCCTAGCCACGTCGCTGGACGCCTGCCGTTCAGTGACGTGGAAATCCAATGATCCGGCATTCGAGCCGGCGAACCGACGCGGAAGCCATGGCGCACGCGTATCTCCTGCAAAAAAGTCGCCTCCCGGTCTCCGGGGGGCGACACCCACCCAAAGAGGCAAGATGATGTCCGCAATCCTTCAAGGTAAAACACTCCACCTCGCCGGCTCAGTAGGGGACGGTTGGTTCGATGAGGAGACCTTCAATTCGGTCGATATTCTCGTTGCGACCGAAGCTTTTGCACCTGAAGACGAGCTGACAGTTCATCTCAACTCGCCTGGCGGGATCGCCTCCGAGGGAGCCGCCATCTACGCCATGCTTGCAGCTCGACCAGGCGCCGTCCATGTCGTTATCGAGGGTATTGCAGCCTCTGCGGCTTCATTAATCGCCATGGCGGGGAAGACGGTTTCGATGTCGCCCGGATCGGTCATGATGATCCACGATCCATCAGGTTTCACTTCCGGAAATTCTGAAGCGCACGGCAAGGCGATAGAAGCCCTTGAGGTATTGGCAAGCGCCTACGCCAGTGTTTATGCCCGGAAATCCGGAAAGCCCCCCTCGGCGTGCCGAGCGATCATGAAGGCCGAAACGTGGTTTACCCCGGAGCAAGCCGTAAAGGCCGGCTTCGCGGACACCGTCGGCCAAGGCCTCCTGTCTCACACGGCGGCCGCTTTCGACTACAGCAAATTCAAAAATGCTCCGCCCGCCCTTGTTGCGATGGCGCGAGCGAACGACTGGGCGGCCCGCGAGGCGAGCCACCAAATGAAAACTCAGCCCGCAAAGGACGGACCAATGCCGAAAGACAATCAAGCGCATGCCGCGGCGGCAGCGCGTATTAAAGCGATCATGAAGGCCGACGAAGCGAAAGGCCGCACCGAACTGGCAGAGCATCTGGCCTACGAAACGGACATGGAACCGGATGCCGCGATTGCTCTCATGCAGCACGCGCCGGATGGCAAGCACGAAACTGCCGCCGATGACTATCACCCGCGCCGAAACCGTGAGGCACGGCAGATGAATGCCTCCGGATTGAATGGGGCGACGGGGCGCGACCGGGCTGCCACCTCCCGCCTGGTGGACAGCATGAAACAGCGTCACGGCGCGAAGTAAGGAGCAGCAACCATGCGAACCCTCAACCTCACACTTGTCAGCGACATCGTCAAATACGAAGCCGACAGCAGCTATTCGCGTGACGAAGACACTCTTGCCTCGGGATCTGGCGTTGTCCTGTCCGGAACGGTCCTCGGCAAGGTTGCGAGCACTCGCAAGTTCAAGCCGCTTGCTCCCGCCGCCGCCGACGGAACGGAGAAGGCTGCCGCCATCATCCTGCAGCGCTCCGACGCAACGTCCGCCGATCAGACGGTCGTCAACCTGAAGCGACATGCGAAGGTGGTGCTGCAGAGCCTGAAATGGCCCGCTGGCATCACTGCCGAGCAGCGGGCAGCCGCCCTCGATCAACTCGAAGCACTGGGCCTTGTTGCCCGTAACGGAGCCTGACACATGCCAACCCCTATGGACTATCTCTCGGCTCCGGATTTCGCTGCCGACGCACTGACCGAAGCGATCAATATCGCGCCTTACCAGACCGGACGCCCTGCGCAGCTCGGCATTTTCGCCGACACGCCGATCAGCACGACCTATGTCCGCCTCGGCGTTCAGGAGCGTGACCTGATCCTCATTCCGGCAAAAGAGCGGGGCGGCGAAAGCAACCTCAACATGCGCCCGGACAAGAAGGGTATCGTTGACTTCCAGATTCCGCACTTCCCCCTCGACGACACCATCAAGCCCAGCGACATTCAGAACCTCGTCGCCTGGGACAGTGAGTATGTGATGGAGAGCCTGACCAACGTTTACATGCAGCGCCTCGATGACATCCGCGAGAAACATCACCTGACGCACTCGCATCTGGAGTGGGGAGCACTGAACGGCATCGTAATAGACGCCGCCGGGAAGCAGCTCGTCAACATCTACGAAGAATTCGGCATCGATCCGGTCGAGGTGTTCTTCGATCTCGAAACAGCCACGACCGATATCGCAGAGATGAACCGAGCTGCGAAAGCGCTTATCAGAAAGGAACTTCGCGGGACGCCTGTCACGGGAATGCGAGCGCTGGCGGGCAAGGAATTCTTTGACCGCTACGTCTCTCACGCCTTCGTCAAGGATCAGCTTGCCCAGTACAGCGGCCAGACACCGAACCCGAACCGGGACGACGTCGAGGACGTCTTCACGTTCGCGGGCCTGACGATTGAACGGATCGACGAAGAATTCAAATATCGTCAGCCAGACGGCACGCTGGTCACCCGCGAGGCCGTCGCCGAAGATGAAGCGATTCTGGTGCCGCTCGGAAGCCAGTATTTCAAGCGCTATGTCGCTCCGCCTGACACCCTCTCCGGCGCGAACAAGAAACCGAAAGTCGAGGAGAAGATCCATATCTCGACGAAGGAACTGGATCACGACAAGGGCATGGATATCCATTCCGAGTCGAATGTCCTGCCTATTTGCACGCGGCCGAACCTGATGGTTCGCCTGAAAATTGGCGCCACTCAGTAACCCTGTTTCCTGTCCGGGCGTTGAATCCTCTGTGTTTCGACTGCAGATCCAAAGGATCGGATAGGGCGCACATGACGGCGGCTCGGGCGTCGCCGTCCTCCTCCCATGAAGGAAACAACCGTGACAACTCATGAAAGCCGCCTGAAAATTACACTGCTCGACCAGGCGTCGAGCCGTGCTCGCGGCATCACGGCCGCTCTTGGCGGTATTGAAAAGCAGGCCGCGTTGTTCATGGCGCCGTTCCGCTCGATGACCGGCCAATTGCTGGCTTTCGGCGGTGCCCATCTTAGGGTTTCGGAAGGGTACAAAGCGACGGCCGGCTCGACTATCCGTCGGTGCTTGGCTAGAGTGCTAAAGCGGAAATGACGCGAAGCGAGCCAGCGACCACAAGCTCTGGCTCCCGTGACGGTGCAGTTGTCCAGTATTGCTTCGATCTTGAGCTAATGTAATTTGCGTATGGTGTCGATGGGGCGCTCTCGGAGAGTAGAGCGAAGTCGCCGAGAAATACGGCTGGGGAGCCCACAAGCTCGGTTTCGAATATTATGCCGCCAGCTCTATACTTGTCGCGAAAATGTTGAGCGAATTCCAAGCTCTCAGTCGCAAAGACGCAATTCAGTCGCGATGGAAGTAAGGGATCGATCGATATACGAGCGGCTTCAAGTGCGACCTCCCACAGCACCGAGGCGAGGTTCTCTGGTGTTGGCATCGGGCCACCAGGCCTGAAAACGCGCACAGAGCTACCCCATTGCCCCGGAGATATAACACTGTCCGGGGAGTGGTTCATGGTGCTGACGTGGTACGGCATCAGAGAAGAGCTCTGACGATATATTGGTGATGTTTCATTCCAGGGGATTTTGTCATCACATCACCAAAATCCGACGAGGTCTTCGGACTGATGGAAATTGCGAGCCCCTGATCATTGACCGCTAAGGTTACAAAATCCCCTGATAGTTCGCGTACAACCAACGCGGCCCGCCGGTTATTGGGCCATTCCAAATTGATCTGGTCGCCCGCGGACAACGCGAAACGGACGGCGGGATCCGAGACGAAATCGATTTCGGCGCCGACGAAGAATTGGCTCGCTGAGATATAAGCGTTGTGCATTGTTCCCCTCCTGAAAGTTTGGCCAAGTTGCCTTCAGAAGGTTCGAAAAGCAAGTCGCTGCGGGGCGGTTGAATATCGATATCGCCGGCCTCGATTGTGGTTAGCTACTATGTGAGTGCCGGCCGCTTGGTCCGAAAGTCACACTGTACTTTTGTCCGATATCGCGGTTCAGGG
>NZ_AHZC01000043.1 GCF_000247475.1 Rhizobium sp. PDO1-076
GCGTATATCCTCTTTTTGCCTCCTCCGGCAAAGTTGTCATACGTATTTTACGTCATTCAGTCAATAGTCATCGTACAGGTTGACGTTGTTCGCGCAGAAGCGTGCGGTATCGGGCCTGGCTGCCACGCAGATGCCGGCGCATGGCATCTCGGGCGGCTTCCTCATTGCTTGCGGAAATGGCCTCGACGATATCGGCGTGCTCCGCATCGATCAGGCGGATATAGGCTGCCTGATCCTCGTCGCTTTCTTCGCCGCGAAGGGCGGCGCGCGGAATGACGTTTTTCCCGATCATCGCCAGGAATTCGCGAAAGCGTGGATTGTTGGTTGCCTCGGCGATCGCAAGATGCAGGGCGAAATCGGCTTCGCTGCTCGATTTTCCGGCATCGAGACATGCGCGCACGGCATAGTGCTGCTCCAGGATGACCTCTTCCTGGGCCGGTGAGCGGCGGAGCGCAGCAAGCCCTGCGGCCTCGACTTCCACGGCGGTTCGAAGCTCCAGCAGCTCGATCATAGAGGAGACCCGCGCCGGGTCGATGTGGGCAATGGACAGGGGAGCGGGGGCGGGTTCGCGTGGCTCCAGAACAAAGACGCCAGCGCCTTGGCGTGCCTCGACGAGGCGGTCTGCACGAAGGGCTGCAATCGCCTCCCGGACAACTGTGCGCGAGACGCCATTGGCCTCTGACAACTGCGCCTCGCTCGGCAGCTTGCTGCCCGGTGGGAACTGGCCGCCATGGATGGCGCGACGCAGATTGTCGCTCAGCCTCTGCGTCAGAGTCCCCGATCCAGCCTCCAATTTCGCTTGTAGAGCCATGCTCATCTCCGCCTTCGTTCAACAGTCAAGGAACTTATGCATAAACTCGTCTGTCAAGTTAGCCAAGCACGAAGGAGGTCATCGGGGAATATTGACCCAATTGATGCTACCTGTATGATGAGTTGAATGGGTCCGAATGCGGCCATCTGAGAGCGGACTAGGGAGGTTTATGTGAAGCGACTATTGGTAACCGGCGCTGCGGGCGGACTTGGCAAGGCGATGCGTGGTCGTCTGAAGGGCATGGCAGATGTCTTGCGCCTCTCGGACATTGCCGACATGGGCGAGGCGGCGGCCCACGAGGAGCTGGTTGTCTGCGACCTGGGCGACCGTGCCGCCGTCGACAGACTTGTCGAGGGCTGCGACGGCATCATTCATCTCGGCGGCATTTCCGTCGAGGACAAGTTTTCCAAGATCCTCAATGCCAATCTGCTGGGACTTTACAATCTCTATGAGGCGGCGCGGGCGAACGGAATGCCGCGCATTCTCTTTGCCAGCTCCAATCACACGATCGGCTTTTACGGCCAGGACGATTATCTCGATGCCAGTGCACCGATGCGGCCTGATGGTCTTTATGGTGTGTCGAAATGCTTCGGAGAGGCGCTGGCCAGCATGTATTTCGACAAATTCGGCCAGGAGACGGCGCTGGTGCGTATCGGCAGTTGCATGGAGAAGCCGAAGAACCATCGGATGCTGTCCACATGGATGAGTCATGACGATTTCCTCTCCATGATCGAACGCATCTTCCGCGTTCCGCGCCTCGGCTGCCCGGTCATCTGGGGCTGCTCCAACAATGACAGTCGCTGGTGGGACAACTCTGCTGTTTCCTATCTCGGCTGGCATCCGAAGGACAATGCCGAGCGGTTTCGCGCCGAGATTGAGGCGACTGTTCCAAGGCCTTCGGCCCAGGATTCGATTGCCATCTACCAGGGTGGGCCTTTTGTTGATGACCCCATCTTTGAGGAGGATTGATGCGATTGGTGCGTCACGACTTTCGTATACATGAATGAAATGAGCCGCCGCGTGCGGCCATTTTTTGTTCAAAAAGGTCAATGTTCAAACCCGCGAGAGGTTCTGGGGACCCTTCGGACGGTGCAGGACCGGGTGATGTGACCGGAGCGGCGGCCGCATGGTTGGTTGCACCGTTTTGGTGCAGTGGAGAAAGTCGAATGAATATAACTTGTTATATCTCGTCAGGATTTCACCTTGCGATACGCATAGTGAGATATGCGATTTAGAGTTGCGCACAGTTTAGATCATCGTCAAGGCATACCTGGAAAGCAGAGTGGGAGTCGTATGTGTCGCTCTCTATTGTGGAGGGTTCGAGGCTACGTTTACCGTTGATATAAGATATTGTTGAATAGGATTAACATGGAAAATCCCTAAGTTTCACCCTCGCACGACATCCGAATGTCTGCCCTAGCAAGCATCTGAAAACAATAAACAAATATTGTCTCTTTGACGCATTTTCACGCGCTGCCGTGTTCTGATTCTCGCGGTTTCCGCTACGACAATTCTGCAACTATACTTGATTTTATCGGTGCAGCGTTTTCCATGTTTTGGAAAAGCACGTGACTCTCGTAGAAGCTTGAGTATACATCCGAATCTGGATTTTCTCCCGAGTTGTTGGGGATTCCGTTTTGAGGGGAGAGATCGCAAGGTCATTGATGATTTCCCAAAGGTTAATAGGCCCAAAAATGGTTCTTTTAACCCATAAGAATTCATAGATTGGCGTGACGGCTTCGGCTAGGTTTCGCCACACTTGATCAGACAGTCTCAATAACTGCGTAGTTCGGCTACGAGGGGGATATGAAGAAAATTTCGATGCTCGCAACGACGGCAATTTTCGCCGGTACGATTGCTCTCACCACGTCGCTGGCCACTGCTGCTGATCTCCGCGAAGCAATGCAGACTGCCGTTTCCACCAACCCGGATATCGGACAAGCGGTTGAAAACCGCGAGGCTGTCGAATTCGAACTGCGCCAGGCGCGGGGGCTTTATCTCCCCAGCATCGACTTGGAAGCCTCTGTCGGTGTCAACAACCTCGACAGCCCTAGCCGCCGTGCGTCGGGTATCGACGGCGACGATCTCTATCCGAGCGAAGCCGGTTTGACGATCACGCAGAAGCTTTTTGACGGCGGTGGTCGTCGCGCGCAACTCGACCAGCAGGCCTCGCGTGTCGACAGCGCCTCCTATCGTGTCATGGAGCGTAGTGAGACGATCGCGCTGCAGGTCGTTCGGGAATATCTCGAATTTCTGCTGCAGTCGCGTATTGTTGCCGAATCCCAGGAGAATGTCCGCGTTCACCAGGCGCTTCGCGGCGATATCGGTTCGCTGATCTCAAGCGGAACCCTGACCGAGGCGGACAGCCAGCAGGCCGATGAGCGCCTGCTCGCTGCCCGGGCCCGTCTCCAAGAGGCGACGGAAGCACTTCAGCAGGTGAAGATCTCGCTTCTGCGTCTGGTCGGTACGCCGATTACCGGCGGCAAGATGCCGCCTTCGCTGGTGGCCCAGTTGCCGAAGAGCCTTGACGTGGCTCTGGACACTGCGCGTCGCAACAATCCGCGTATAAAGGCTGGCTTGGCTGACGTCGATGCGGCGGATGCCGGTGTGCGCGGTGCGCGCAACAACTATTTGCCGGAAGTGTCTGCCGAAGGCCGTTTGGTCACCGGTACGGACACCGGCGGCGACGAGGGCCGCACTACCGACGCTCAGGTTCGCCTTGTCGCACGCTGGAACCTGTATCGCGGCGGTATCGACCAGGCCCGTGAAGAAGAACAGATCCGTCGTGCCGGCGAGCAGCGTTTTGCGCTCGACTCCGCACATCGCGAAGTCGACGAAGCCGTGCGCCTGTCCTGGGATCGTCGTATCCAGCAGCGGCAGCTTGCCGGTCTGCTCAAGCAGCAGTCCAATGCGAATGCGCAGCTGGTGTCCAGCTATCGCGAACAGTTGAATATCGGCCAGCGTTCGCTGCTCGACGTGCTTGGCGCGCAGAACACCAAGTACAATGTCAACGTTCTTTCGATGACGGCACAATATGCATCGCTGTTTGCCGAATATCGCCTGCTGGCTTCGACTGGCAGCCTGTTGAAGGCCATGAACATCACCCCGCCGAAGCAGAATGATGCTTATGCGCGCAGCGAGTTCAAGGTCCGTTCCGGCGGCGAGCCCCAGCAGAAGCGTTTGGTCTCGAAGCAGAATGCCGGCCTCCCGATCGATCTCTTCGCGACAGCCAACGACTGAGCGAAGCGTCGGTAGATTAGGAACGGTATCTTAGAATGGTAGGCTCAGCCTAATGACCAACGAGTTTACCGCGTCCTTTCGCGCCTTGGCCGGTTTCATGAACCGGCCAACCGCCGATATTCTTCTTTTCTCCGGTGTGCCCTTCGATCCTCAGGCTCCGACCTATGAGGAAGTGGAGCGACTGGCGAGCCGTATCGGTCTTGATGCCCATCAGGTCACGGTCGATGAACTTCGTCGCCGTGCCTTCGAACTGCCGTTGATGCTGCTCTTTGCAGACCGCACATCCATGGTGCTGCTCGAAGAAGACGCGCATGGATTGTCCATGCTCAGTGGCGATGGCACGCGAGTTACCTTTGCCGAAGTCCTGCAGAAACCGGTGGTTTCCGCATTCTCCTTTGCTGCCGTCTATCAGAACGACAGCGAAGCGGGCGTCACGGGCATGGCCGAGGAGATCGATCGCGTCCATTGGCTGCGTGCCATTCTCAAGCCGTTCTGGCGTTCATATCTGGACGTGGCGCTGGCCACCTTTCTGATCAATGTGCTGGCGCTGACAGCACCGCTGTTCACGATGAACGTCTATGACCGGGTGCTGCCCAACAAGGCGGTCGCGACCCTCTGGGTTCTGGCCATCGGTGTCTCGGGAGCAATCCTTTTCGACTTCATCTTGAAGTCCATCCGCGCTGCCACGATCGATTTTGCCGGTCGCAAGGCAGATCTCAAGCTGTCCTACAAGCTCTTTGACAAGATCCTTAACACGTCGCTGAAGTCGCGGCCAATGTCGACGGGCGAATACGCCAACCGCGTGTCGCAATATGAATTTGTCCGAGAGTTCTTCACCTCGAATACGATCAGCGTGGCCATCGACTGCGTCTTCGTCTTCATGTTCGTGGCGGTCATCTATATCATCATCGGCTGGATCGCCGTTGTGCCGCTTGCTGCATTCTTCATTGTCGCAGCGATCGGCTATTATGCGCAGATCAAGATCGGCCGGGTGATGGGAGCAGCGCTGAACGAGGCGTCCCAGCGCCAATCGCTGCTGATCGAGTCGATTTCGGCACTGGAAACAATCAAGCTGCTCAACGCGGAAGCCACGTTGCTGCGCCGCTGGCATACGCTGGCCAAGAATGCGTCCCATACGTCCGAGGAAATCAAACATATCTCGGCCTGGGCGGCCAATATCACCCAGTTCATCCAGCAATTGGTGACCGTGGTGATCATCCTCGCCGGTGCCTATGAATTTGCGGCGGGCAATATCACATCCGGTGCGATCGTCGCGACAACGATGCTGGCCGGGCGCGCCGTTGCACCGCTCGGTCAACTGGCACTGACATTGGCGCGTATGCGCCAGGCCTTCCTGTCGTTGCGCATTCTTGATGAAATCATGGCGCAGGACGAAGATCGTCCATCGACCACCGGTTTCGTCAACCGGACGATCAATAGCGGTGCACTGACCTTCCACAATGTCGGATTTTCCTATCCCGGCACAGATCATCAGGTGATCAACAACATCAGTTTCACCATCCAGCCCGGCGAAAAGGTCGGCATTATTGGTCGTGTCGGTTCGGGCAAGACGACGATGGGGCGCCTGATTTCCGGCCTCTACACCACGGGTGGCGGTCGCGTCCTGATCGATGGCGTCGATATCCGGCAGTATCATCCTGCCGTGGTCCGCAGCGCGATCGCCTTCGTTTCGCAAAATTCCGACCTGTTTTCCGGCACGGTCAAGGACAACCTGCTGATGGCCGCGCCGACGGCGACGGACGAGCAAATCATTGAGGCCGCCAAGATCGCCGGCGTCGACAGTTTCGTCTCTCGTCATCCACGGGGTTACGACATGCCGGTGGGCGAGCGTGGCAATCTTTTGTCAGGTGGTCAGCGGGCGGCAATCGCCATTGCGCGCATCATGCTGCGCAAGCCCTCAATCGTCTTTCTGGACGAGCCATCGGGTTCGATGGACATGGCCAGTGAAAAAGAGCTGATCGACAAATTGCTCAAGTGTTTCCCCACAGATGTGACGCTTCTCGTTTCCACGCATCGCTACAGCATGCTGGCGCTGGTTGACCGGCTGATTGTCCTCGAACAGGGACGATTGATCAGCGATGGACCGAAAAATCAGGTGATCGAAGGTCTCAAGGCAGGCTCAGTGCCGGCGCGGGCGCGGGGTTGAGCGATGTTCAATTTTCCAGACTTTTCCGCACTGCTGAACATCAAGATGCCATTCAATCTGGGTGGTTCGTCAGATGCGGATAGCCAGAGTGTCGAGCGGCAGGCCTGGGCCCCGCGGCTGACGCTCTACGTCTTTGCGGCCCTTCTTGTGACCTTTGTGACCTGGGCGGCATTTGCCGAGCTTGAGGAAATCTCGCGCGGTGTCGGCAAGGTCATTCCTGTGTCGAAGACACAGATCATCCAGTCGAGCGAGCCGGGCATCGTCCAGGAAATAGCGGTCCAGGTCGGTCAGGTTGTCAAGAAGGGTGACCTTCTGGTCCGGCTCGATGACACGATGACGGCGTCCTCCCTTGGCGAAGCGCGGGCCAAGGCACGCTCCCTGATGGCACAGATCGCCCGTCTGGATCTCGAGCAGACCGGCAATTTCACCGCGACATATCCGTGTCCCGACGAAATTGCCAAGATCGCACCGCTGATTTGCGACAACGAGGCCCGCTTGCTGCAGGCGCGCGCCGATACCTATCTCAACAAGCGCTCCGTTCTTGTCGAGCGTTACGAGCAGCGCCTCAAGGAAGTGTCTGAAACACGCGAGAACATCGCGCGCCTGCAGACAAATCTGGCGATCACACGCAAGGAAGAAGCGATCCTGGCGCCTATCGTGGCCAAGAAACTCGCGGCTCAGACCGACCTTTTGCGGGTGCAGAAGGAAGTGGCCGACAATGAGGGCCAGCTCAAGCTTTACGCCGAAACGCTTGACCGTATCCAGCGTGCGGCCAGCGAAGCGCAGCTGCAGGTCGAGGAAGTCAAGCTGCAGACCCAGCAGGAAGCGCTTGCCGCCAAGACGGAAGCGCTGTCGCAGTTGTCAGTCATCGACGAGACGATCAAGGGCGCCGAAAGCCGGGTGAGCAATACCGACATCCGCTCGCCGGTGGATGGCATCGTCAACACGATGGATATCAATACGGTTGGCGCCTATGTGAATGCCGGCGCTGTGGTCGCCGGTGTCGTTCCGACCTCAGACATCCTGTTGATCGAAGCGCGCCTGTCGCCATCGGACGTCGCCTTTGTGCGCCCGGGACAGCACGCAGTCATCAAGATCACCGCCTATGACTATACTGTTTACGGCGGCCTTTCGGGCAAGGTCGAAACGGTATCCGCCGACAGTCTCGTCGACCAGGAAACAGGCGACGCCTTCTACCAGGTGCGCGTGCGCACCGACAAGGCAGCACTTGAGAAGGATGGGCAGAGCTATCCGATTACGCCCGGTATGGTGGCATCGGTCGATATCATCACCGGCAAGAAAACAGTGCTGACCTATCTGCTCAAGCCGATCATCAAGGCGCGGCAAGAAGCGTTGCGGGAGCGGTGATGGGACGATCAATCTTCAAAGGAAACTCGGATCAGCCGGAAGACAGCGCCAAGCTGATTTTCCGCGCGGTCACGGCCAATGGATCGCGTCGCGGTATCAGGCTGGAGAATGCATTCTGGACTTCACTGGCAGAGATTGCCGGCGAAGAGGGCAAACGCGTCGGCGACCTTATCGAGGAATATTCCGAACGGTATCCGATGCTCGACAACGCAACTGGTGCGGTGCGTCTCGGCGTGCTGGAATCTCTGCGCAAGCGATACAACGAGCGCAAGGCAGCCCGCGACGTCAAGTTGACACTCGGTGTGGTTGCCGGCAGCCCGGCCCCTGCCTTTGCCCTGTCGAGCGACAAGAAGATCATATCGTATAATTCGGCTTTTCTGACGCTTCTGCAGGCGCGCCTTTCGCCTCTGTCGTCAGACGTGATTGGCAGCGGTCTGAAACTGCAGCTCGACATTCCCTTTGAGGGGTTAGTGGCCCGCCTGAAGGATGATCCGCAAAATCCGATCGTGGTGAATTACACGATCGTGGCACAGCAAAAGGCCCTGCGCGGTCGGATGAACGCTGTACTCGCCGACCCCGCCGAGGGCGGGGCCATCATTGGGTTTCTGATCAACTGATCACGGTACTTTCCGCAGACACGATATTTCGGCCGGAAATCAGCCCGGGACGGAGTTGAAGTCAACGGTCTGCGCGGCGATTGCCTCGCCTTCATTGATGAAGCCGTGGATCCATGAGCGATTGCCACTCATCGAGTAGAGCGGCTGATATGTGCGATAGCTTGTATCGAGACCGGCATTGCGGCGCAGATTGTCGAGGATGTAGTGACCCTGTGCTGTGGAGACAGCCAGAACGGCATGGTAGATGTTGCGGTCGGTAACGCGCAATACGACGATCGACATACTGCCTTCCGGAATACCCAGTGCCTTCAGCGCCGCCATTTTCAGGATCGCATAGTCTTCGCAATCACCCTTGCCCGTGGCCAGGGTCTTGGCGGGCGCCGACCAATGGTCCATCTTGCCGTATTGCTTCTCGTCAGATGTGTAGGCGATCATGCTGTTGATCGCATTGCTGATATAGCTCAGGCGTTCTTGGAAGGGCATCTGCTTTGCGCTTGCCAGCACCTGGACAAGTCGTTTCTGATTGGTCGAACACTGCGCTCCTTTACCATCGCCTGCGCATACCGAGATTTCGGGCATGGCCAGTTGCGCGCGAACGCGCTGCCAGTTGGCTGTCACGGGCAGTTTGCCGAACGGTATGGT
The DNA here is from genome assembly GCF_000247475.1 of Rhizobium sp. PDO1-076. Lineage (GTDB taxonomy): Bacteria > Pseudomonadota > Alphaproteobacteria > Rhizobiales > Rhizobiaceae > Allorhizobium. Next base: position 8,846 of record NZ_AHZC01000043.1, read on the forward strand.
GACCGAGGCGAAGACAGCTGACGATGCCGGCTTTTTCACCGGGCTATCCGGCATTGCCCTGGCTGGCGACACTCTAGGCATCGCTGCTTCGGGCCGCATGGCGGCCGTCATGCGCGCATAGATGACCTCTGACAGCATGAGCTGGCTTTCTGAGCGCAACACATAGCCAAGGCTGATGTCGGGAAGCCGGCTCGACAGGGCGAAGGCCGATGGTGCCATTGCGCCCACAAGCGTAAGGGACAGGGCGGCTGTCGTTGCTATTCTTTTTATTAGTTTTTTATTTGTTGAGAACCGCATGTCTTTCTCCGAGTTATGGGAGAAATCTACATTTAAGCTCCAAAAACTTCGAAAATAGACTTAGATTATTCTTATATAATGTCCGTTGTGGCATTTATGTAAAATTTTATATTGTTGAGAAATGTCTCTGTCGCCTAACTGCCGTTAGGTGAGCCAAACAGCTACAGAGGGACCAGATTCGCAATGTGAATATCAGGTTATGCATCAAGATTAACCAAAGAACAGATGGCTTGTAATTGGACATATCAGATTATGTTTTAACCAAACTCCACCCAGTTTTGTTCGTTGTGCAGCCCGATATTCAATGGTTTACGTCTGGTTAAATTAATCAGGAGTTCACCATGCTGGATCGCAACGTTCCGAACGAGAATATTGAAGTTGAAGCTGAGTATATTGCTGAAGGCACTCAGCCGGCAGCAAAGATCGTCGAAGTTGCCCAAGCCAACAGCCAGGATCCGGGTTTCGTTGATCCGGCTACCGGCGCTGCAATCGGCGTGCCGTCCAATGGTCAGTCCAATTCAGCCGCGACGCGCTTCGTTGCCGACGCGGCCAACACGATCACGCTGCCGGTCGGTGTTTCGCTCGACAACATCGAGATTGACGGCAACGACATCATTCTCGTCCAGGCCGATGGTACCCGGATCGTCATCGAAGGCGGTGCGCTGAATGTTCCTACATTCCTGATCGGCGCGGTTGAAGTTCCCCAGCAGGTTCTGGTCGCGGCGCTTCAGGCCAACGGCATCAATGTTGCCGCCGGCCCGGATGGCGCCGTTTCCGTCGTCAGCAACAGCGGTAGCGCCGGCGGTAATTTTGCTGAAGGTTCCGGCGATATCGGTGAAGCCGGCGATACAATTTCGCTTCTTTCCGACACGGATCAGGCCGACGCCGGCGATGGCGGCGAAGACGAACAACTGGTCGATGCAAATGATGCGCCGGTGATCCTGTCTGCCTCCAACGGTGGCGCAGGCAGCGTGACCGAGGCGGTTGATCTTTCGGAAGGTGAAATCGGCAATGCCGATCAAACCGCCACGGGCACCATCACCTTCACGGATGTAGATCTCGGCGACGTGCACACAGTCACGGCGGTCGCTGCTGGAGAAGGCTATCTCGGTAATTTCACCGCGGTCGTTACCGACAGTGCAACGTTTGACGGTCAGGGCACTGTCACATGGACCTTTACGGTCGCCGACAATGCCATCGACTTCCTGGCCGCTGGCGAAACACGCACCCAGAGCTATGTCGTAACCATCGCAGACCGCAACGGCCTGCCGGTTCAGCAGACAATTACCGTCAACATCGTCGGCACCAATGATGCGCCGGTTCTGGACGCGGGAAATGTCGAAGGCGTATGGGACGACGTGTCGGAAAATGAAGAGGGCATGATCATCGATCTGCCGTCTGAGATGGTGAAGATCGCTGCCGTGGAAGGCGAGGAATCTGGCGAAGAGCCTGCTTCCGAAGAGCTGCCTGTCACCCATACGGTTGACGGCGTGCTGACCTTCACGGATGTCGACCTGATCGACACACATGTGGTGTCCGTCAGCGACAGGTCGGAGCAGCAGGAGCGGACCTATGTCGGTCAGCTCGAAGCTGTTCTGACCCAGGACACGACCGGCGGAGCTGTCGGTGAGATCACCTGGACGTTTACGGCCGATGACGCCGAACTCGACTTCCTCGCCGAAGGCCAGCAGATCAGCCAGACTTATGTTGTCACTGTGACGGATAGTGCCGGTGCAACCAGCCAGCAGACGATTACGGTTCGCATTTATGGCTCCAACGATACGCCGGTCATCGAAAGCGCGGTCAGCAAGGGCTCCGTCACGGAAATTGCCGACGGCGCCAAGGGTGAAAACGTTGATGTTCTCGAGGCCACCGGAACGATTGCGTTTTCCGACGTCGACACCATCGACAAGCACAGCGTGGCCGCAGAAGCGCAAGGTGAAGACTATCTCGGCACGTTCGAGGCAGTGATTTCGGACAGCGCGACCGGCGACAACGAAGGTGAAGTGACCTGGACATTCAAGGTTGCCGACGCTGCCATCGACTACCTCGCTGCCGGCGAGACCCTGACCCAGACCTATACCGTCATCGTTAGTGACGGCAAGGGCGGCACCGTTGCTCAGGACGTGACAGTTACCATCACCGGCACGAACGACGTTCCGGTCCTGGGCAAGGGCTCGACCGAGGCGACCGTGACCGAGTTCGTTGATGGACGCGGTCGTGACGAGACGCCGCGTGGCTTCGACAAGGGCGG
>NZ_AHZC01000042.1 GCF_000247475.1 Rhizobium sp. PDO1-076
CGCTTGAGGCAGAAGAATCACGGCTTGCCGATCTCCCTCCTTGTGGGGGAGATGCCCGGCAGGGCAGAGGGGGGTATGCACATCCACCACGTCGGCCGGCCAATCACCAATCGCTTTCCGCGAAAGCCCATCTCATGCTGACCCCGACAACCGAAACCGAAGCCGCAGAGATCGTCCGCGACCATGCCGGACGTGGCGAGCCGCTACGGATATCCGGTGGCGGCACCCGTGCCGGTTTTGGCAATCCGGTCACCGGCGCCTCTCCACTCAGCGCTTCCGGCCTCAGGGGCATCCACCGCCTACAAGCCTGCCGAAATGGTGATCACCGCCCGGGCCGGCACGCCCGTCGCCGAGATCGAGGCAGCACTTGCGGAAAACGGCCAGACCATGGCTTTCGAGCCGATCGACCATCGCGGCTTGATGGGCACGGCTGGCGAGCCGACGCTCGGCGGTCTGTTTGCCACCAATGCCTCCGGCCCGCGCCGCTTTACTGTGGGAGCTGCTCGCGACCATCTGCTGGGCGTGCGGTTCGTCAATGGACGCGGCGAGGTCATCAAGGCCGGCGGCAAGGTGATGAAGAATGTCACCGGGCTCGATCTGGTCAAGCTGCTGGCCGGTTCCCATGGCACGCTCGGCTTCCTCACCGAGGTCACGTTCAAGGTCCTGCCGGTGCCCAAAGCGGCTGTAACCATGGTCTTGTCGGGCCTCGACGATGAAGCCGCCATACGGGCGATGGCCGCGGCCATGGCGCTGCCTGTGGAAGTCTCGGGCGCGGCACATCTGCCTGAAAGCGTGGCGGGTCGTTTCATCGGCGGCGCCTTGCCGGATGGGCCCGCCACGGTCTTGCGGCTCGAGGGGCTTGCCGCCTCCGTCGCCGTGCGCGCCGAAAAACTGCTGGCCGCCATGTCTGCTCAAGGGGACGTCGCGCAGCTGTCGAGCGACCAGACGGCAGGCCTCTGGCGCGAGATACGCGACGTTTCGCCTTATGCCGATGGATCGCAACGGCCTCTTTGGCGGGTGTCCATGCCGCCGTCGGAAGGCTGGAAACTGGTCGCCGGTCTTCGCCTGCGCGCCGGCGTCGATGCATTCTACGACTGGCAGGGTGGCCTGATCTGGATGCGCATGGAGGCGGACCCGGAAGCCGAGATCCTGCGCCATGGTATCCGCACGCTCGGCGGCGGTCATGCGACGCTGATGCGGGCGCCGGATGCCGTTCGTGCCGTCACACCGGCCTTCGAGCCGCAATCGCCGGCGGTCGCCTTGCTTTCACAGCGCATCAGGGCAAAATTCGATCCGCACGGGATCTTCAATCCCGGATTGATGGCGCCAGGAGCTTCGCTATGACCGACCCGAATTCGCAAGTGCCGACCCCTTCATCGACGGAAAGCTGGTTCACCCCGGGCCGGTTGAATGCCCAGCTGGTCTATGGCCTCTACCTCGTCAGTTTTGTCGTTGGCATCAGCGGCATCATCGGCCTGGTGATCGCCTATATGAACCGCGGCAAGGGACCCGCCTGGGTCGACACGCATTACACCTGGGCCATCCGCACCTTCTGGATCGGCCTTCTCTATGCGCTGGTCTCTTCCATTCTGGCGATCTTCTTCTTCGGGCTGATCCTGCTTTTTGCCACCGCGATCTGGATCGTCGTGCGCTGCGTCATCGGCCTGCAGAAGGTTTCGGCAAACCAGCCGATCGAACGGCCCGACAGTTGGTGGGTCTAATCAGCAAGTAAGGAGAGCGGCGATCCGGGTTCACTCGGCGATCGCTCTTTCGGAGGATCGACGTGCAGACCAATTTCACCGCCGAGCAGCTTGCCGATCCGCATATTGCGGAGGCGGAATCGATCCTGCGCAAATGTGTGCATTGCGGTTTCTGCACGGCGACCTGTCCGACTTATGTCACGCTCGGCAACGAACTCGACAGCCCGCGCGGCCGCATCTACCTGATCAAGGACATGCTGGAAAACGGCCGCGCCGCCGACAAGGAAATCGTCACCCATATCGACCGCTGTCTGTCCTGCCTGGCCTGCACGACGACCTGTCCGTCGGGCGTCGACTACATGCACCTGGTCGACCATGCCCGCATCCATATCGAAAAGACCTACAGGCGACCGCTGATGAACCGCCTGACGCGCGGCATCCTGGCGATGGTCCTGCCCTATCCGGGGCGTTTTCGTCTGGCGCTGCGGCTCGCCGGACTTGGGCGTCCCCTGGCTGGTTTGTTTGATCGTGTTCCGTCGCTGAAGCCATTTGCGGCCATGCTGCGGCTTGCCCCCGCGTCCGTGCCGGCGCCATCGCCACTGGCACAACCGGCAAACCATGCGCCGCAAGCCGCACGCCGTGGCCGCGTGGCGATCCTCACCGGCTGCGCCCAGCCCGTGCTCGATCCTGGCATTAATGCGGCCGCGATCGGTTTGTTGACCCGCATTGGTGTCGAAGTGGTGGTTCCGCAAGGCGAGGCCTGCTGTGGCGCGCTGGTGCATCACATGGGACGCGAGGAACAGGCACTTGCATCCGCCCGGCGCAATGTCGATGTCTGGTGTCGCGAGATCGAGACAGGCGGGCTGGATGCGATCATCATCACCACATCCGGCTGCGGCACCACGATCAAGGATTATGGCCACATGCTGCGCCTCGATCCCGCCTATGCCGAAAAGGCGGCGCGGATTTCGGCCCTGGCGAAAGACGTCACCGAATATCTCGCCGGCCTCGACCTGCCGGCATGCGAACCGAAGGGGTTGACCGTCGCCTATCATTCGGCCTGCTCGCTGCAGCACGGCCAGAAGGTCACGATGGCGCCGAAACAACTGCTGAAGGCGGCAGGCTTTACTGTCAAGGATCCGCCCGAAGGCCATCTCTGCTGCGGCTCGGCCGGCACCTACAACATCATGCAGCCGGAAATTTCCGCCAGGCTCAAGGCCCGCAAGGTCAAGAACATCGAATCAACGAAGCCGGATTTCATCGCCGCCGGCAATATCGGTTGCATGACCCAGATCGGCTCGGCGACGGGCATTCCGATCGTGCACACGGTCGAACTGCTCGACTGGGCCTATGGCGGCGAAAAGCCGGCGGCACTGATGCGGCCTCGGCAGGTTCAGGCGTAAATTATTAAGTGCTCGCTGTTATAGTGGCCTCGGGATGGTGTAATCCCGAGGAGGAAACATGTTGAAGTTAGTGGCCTCTCTTGCGCTGGCGGTGCTGATCGCGGACGGGCAGGCGGCATACGCGGCTGGACGGATCTATTGCGCCACGTCGGACGCCGTGCTGAACATGTCTTTGGAAAGCGGCTTCAGCAAGAAAGACGCCAAGAAGCTGGTGCATTTCCGGGGCATCGCCGCGGTCAAGGGGCCGGGTGCGCCACCCGAGCTTGGCCGGTTCGAGATCAATTCCGATATGCTGCAGCAATACTGGATGGACGGAAAGGAAATGCGTTTCCAGATCCGCGCCTTCCTTCCGGCGAAAAAGCCAAACGCCCAGATCGAGCTTTCTGTCCTGACCCGGCGTGGGTCGGATCAGGAGCAAAGCTTCAAGGGCAGCTATGCCCTCCAGGTCGCCCGGTTGACCGGAGACACAAAAGCCCCGCGCGAAACGATCGTTTCACACGAGGCTCCGATTTTCTGCACCATCAAGTGACGGCGAAGCTGCCGGCGTGATGGGTCGTCACCACGCTGGCCCCTTGTGATTTCAGCCGCCGAAAACGGTGCGCAGGAAATCGACGCCGCGGTCTTCGAAGCTGACATCGCCCTGACGATTGCCGGGACCGACGACGATGACCTTGGAGCCGATCGAGGCACGTTCGTAGAGATGCTCGACATCCTTGTTCATCATGCGGATGCAGCCGGACGACATGTTGAGGCCGATGGTCCAGGGCTGGTTGGTGCCGTGGATGCGGAAGATTGTGTCGCGGCCGCCCTTGTAGAGATACATGGCGCGGGCGCCGAGCGGATTGTCCACGCCGCCTTCCTGCACGATCGGCAGGATATGGCCCTTGGCGGCTTCACGCTGGCGCATTTCGGCTGGCGGACGCCAGCTCGGCCATTCTTCCTTGCGGCCGATCTTCACAACACCCGACCAGCCAAAACCTTCGCGGCCTACGCCGACGCCGTAGCGCAGCGCGCGGTTCTTGCCCTCGACCAGATAGAGGAACTTGTTGTTGGTATCGATGATGATCGTGCCCGGCTGTTCGTTGGTCTGCAGGCGCACGGCACGGCGCTTGAATTTCTCCGGCACCTGCTTCGGCTGCGCCACCAGCGTCACGTCGCTGGTCGTCTCGATACGGTTCAGGCTGATGGCCTCGGCCGGCAAGGGCAGGACGAATGTGGCCGCAAGTAATGCGGCCGCGGCACGAAGTCGAATGCTGGTCTGCATGGATAGTCCCCCGAAAATCAATAGGAGGAGAGCCTAGCCGACTCCCCTCCCAAAGCAAGTGCTAACTGTTCTGCTGGCGGCATCTCTGCCGCCTGTGTGTTTTACATCACGATAACCTTGGTGCCGACATTCACTCGCTCATAGAGATCGGTCACGTCTTCATTGCGCATGCGAATGCAGCCGGAGGAAACCCCGTTGCCGATCGTCCAGGGCGCATTGGTGCCATGGATGCGGTAAAGGGTGGAGCCGAGATACAGGGCGCGCGCACCCAGCGGATTTTCCGGCCCGCCTTCCATCGAGGCCGGCAGGTAGTGGCCCTTGGCGGCTTCGCGCTTGATCATTTCCTGGGGCGGATGCCACGACGGCCATTCGGCCTTGCGCGTCACCTTGTGCGTGCCGGCCCATTCGAAGCCCGGCTTGCCGACGCCGACGCCGTAGCGTTTCGCCTGGCCATCTGCCATCACGAGGTAGAGAAAGCGATTATTGGTGTCGATGACGATCGTGCCCGGCTTGTGTTCGGTCTCGTAGCCGACCATCTGCGGCAGGAAGATCGGATCGATCTGCGTGCGGATCGGCTTGTTCGGGCGCATGGCCGCCTGCTGCACCACGGGCTGCCGCGAAACGGCGCCAGGCTGGTCGAACAGGGTACGGCGCTGTTGGCGGAGCTGTCGCTGCTGCACCGGGCGCTGCTGCTGCAGAACCTGGCGTTGATAGACGGGTGTAGCCCGGCGCTGGGCCGGCGCGATCACCCGCTGCCGCTGCTGTGGCACGCCACCCAGCTGCATCACCCATGGGGCCGACAGGTCAGGACTGACGATAACCGGCGGGCGGTTCTGGTACCGCTCGCTGGCGGCAACCGGGAACGCCAGCGGCAGGCTGGCAATGAGCGCCAGCAGGATCATTCTTTTCGACATCGGACAACTCGCTACATGGGACCGAAAACAACGGAAGGCGGCATCATTCCATGCGCCTTGCTGACGCGGATCGTGCCAGCGCCATGCCCGCAAATTGGTAAACAGGCGTTCATGAAAATGCGTTCGGCCGCGTAAACCTTTCGTCAGGGTTAGCGCCGCGTTTGGAAACTTCGTGAACAAATGGTAAACGCCGGAGACGACACACCGGTGGCAAGGGAGAAGGCTGACATGACAACGGACGAGGCAGGATTGATCACCGGCGAAGACGGGCTTGCCCGCTGCTTCTGGCATGGCGGGCTGGAAGACTATCGCCGTTATCATGACGAGGAATGGGGCAACCCGGTCACCGACGATATCCGGCTGTTTGAAAAGATCTGCCTCGAAGGCTTCCAGTCGGGCCTGTCCTGGCTGACTATCCTGCGCAAGCGCGACAATTTCCGCACAGCCTTCGCGGGCTTCGATTTTAACCAGGTCGCCCTGTTCGGCGATGACGATATTGCCCGCTGCCTCGCCGATGCCGGCATTATCCGCCATCGTGGCAAGATCGACTCGACGATCAACAATGCCCGCCATGCCATCGATTTGAAGGCCGAGTTCGGCTCGCTGGCCCGCTATTTCTGGAGCTTCGAGCCCGACCCGAGCGAGCGTCCGGCCCGCATGGATTTTGCCACGCTCAGGGCCAATCCGACCTCGCCGACGTCGGTGCGCCTGTCGAAGGACCTGAAGAAGCGCGGCTGGAGTTTTGTCGGTCCGACCACCGTCTATGCCTTCATGCAGGCCATGGGCCTGGTCAACGACCATATCGAAGGCTGCTGCTGCCGGCAGGGCATCGAGGAAAAGCGCCTGACCTTCGTGCGCCCTTGAGACCGCTAATCGATGCTCATCGCCAGCACGCGGCTGATCTCCGTCAGTGACCGTCCGGATTGTTCGCGCCAGCGGTTGAAGGCCCCTTGCACGGCCGCCTTGTCCCTGGCCGAAGTCGGCGCCTTGGCGACCACGCCCTCGGCGATCAGCCGGTTGACGACGCTTTGCGACAGGATGAAGCTGTCGAGCCCACAAAAGCGCAGGAAATACTGGCCGGTATTGCCGCCCAGCCGGGTGCCGCGTTTCTGCAGCAGATCGAGAAGGCCGATGTAATTGTCCACCGGCCAGTCGGCGAAGAAGGCGCCGGCGCTGCCATGTTCGCGTGCGATGTCCGACAGGAAGGCAGCGTTCTGCTGCACGGCCCTGATCTTCGGTCCGTGCCGGACGATCCGCGTATCGGAGACCAGTCGCTCGAAATCCTCATCATGCAGCATGGCGCAGCGTCCGATGTCGAAACCGTCGAAGGCGGCCTCGAAGCCCGGCCACATCGCGTCCACGACCTTCCAGTTGAAGCCGGACTGGAAGATGCATCGGGTCATCGTCGCCAGAAAACGGTCGTCAGGCATAGCGGCAATCGCCTCGTGCGACTTCGGCTGTTGAAGCCCGTCCATCACCTCCGCCTCGCTTTTGCGATCGACGGCAAGCGACCAGATGTCTTCGAAAGATCGCATGGACGCTCCTATTGGCCGAGTGTTTCGATCAGCGATGGCACGTCGCCTAGATGCGGGACCTCGCGAAAGCGCGGTGCCTCGGTCGGCCGGTCGACATGCTCGAGCACCCAGGTTAGTTCATGCGGCACGAACACGCCCCAGGCGCCGGTGGCAATCGCGGGCACGATGTCGGATTTCAGCGAATTGCCGATCATCATCGACCGCTCCGGCCCCTCGCCATGTTTGCCGAAGATCCGCCGATAGGTGGTTGCCGACTTGTCGGAGACAATCTCGACGGCATCGAAATAATCGCCGAGACCCGATTGCGCCAGCTTGCGTTCCTGGTCGAACAGGTCGCCCTTGGTGATCAGCACGAGGAAATAGCGGCCCGAAAGCGCCTCCAGCGCCTCGCGTGCATGCGGCAGGCATTCGACCGGGTGGCTGAGCAATTCGCGGCCGATCGCCAGGATTTCGCCGATTACAGTGCTCGGCACCCGGCCTTCGGTGATCTCCAGCGCGGTCTCGATCATCGACAGCGTAAAGCCCTTGATGCCGAAACCATAGTGGGAAAGGTTGCGCTTCTCGGCCTCCAGCAGCCGTTCCGAAACGCGGTCGCCTTCGGCAAAATCGGCCAGCAGGCTTTGAAAATGCGCTTCCGTCAGCTTGTAATACTGCTCGTTCTGCCAAAGCGTATCGTCGGCGTCGAAGCCGATGACAGTGATCGGACGAATGGACATGGCGCCCTCCGGGATGTGAATGCGCCAGAGATTAGCCTGCCACTCCGGCAAAGCAATGGCGCCTTGCTGCGCCATTGCGATTGTTCAGGCCTGTTTCACGACATGGCTTATTGGCCGTTCTTCGCCAGCCAGTCCTTCATCATGGCGATCTCGCCTTCCTGCGCCTGGATCACGTCTTCCGCCAGTTTGCGGATCTCGGGATCCTTGCCGTGTTCCAGCACGATGCGGGCCATGTCGATCGCGCCCTGGTGATGCGGGATCATGCCGCGAACGAAATCGACATCGGCATTGCCGGTCAACGGCATGGCCATGTCGGCATGCATCCTGTCATTGGCCGCCTTGAAGGCTTGCGACGACGGGCCGGTATCGCCCCTCGGCATCTGGTTGTCGCCCATCGGCATCATATGGTCCTGATGCGTGGTGTGGTCCTGGGCGATGGCAAACGAGGCGGTGAGAGCGAGCGCCAGCGACGCCGCAACGATGGTTGTCTTCAACATGGTTTTTCCCCTGTCTTAAACGGGATGTCTCATACGGGATGATTGAATTGTGATTTGGCGGTCAAGCCGCCGCAACAACACGATCAGGCCCGGGGAGGGGGCACCTGTGGGGCAAGAATGCGCGAGAGAAGACTCGGCGAGAGTTGTGGCGCTTCCGCGACCCGCGCCGGCTTTCCGGCATCGGCAAAGGCGATCTGCGGCACCAGCGTCACGCAGGCGGCGCAATGTCCACCCGGCAGCATCTTTGCTCCACCGGCTTTGCCCATCGGCGTGGAGGCCGCGGCGGCATGCGGACAGTCCGGATCGTTTATCGCGACCATCGTGCCGTGCTGGCCGGGATCTGCCGCCACGCCGTCGCTTTGCGACATGCTCATACCCATGGCAATCGCGCCGGAAATCGGCATCGCACCATAGGCCAGGGCTGCAAATAGCAACATGAGACGGATGAACCTGTTCATGGTCGACATGGTAGGCGCGATTGGGTCAAATGCAAGGCGCGCCGTCAGTTCCGTGTGCGCGCAATCACCCGGTGGATCACCTGAATGTCAGCGCTTTGCTCGCCGAATGGCACGACCGGCCAGTCCCACCGCGCATCGGGGTCAGACACCTCGATACCGTGCAGCAGATCGACCGTTTCCAGTGTCCGGCCGGCCCGGTCGACCACGCTATAGGCGACATCCGTCAACAGGCAGGCGGTTGCTGCGATATCGCGCAGACCGTCCAGATGCGCCGAGATCAGCGTCTTCAGCGTATCGGCGGGCATGTCACCTACAGGCAGGGTTTCGAGCCGCTTCTTTGCGCCAAGTCCGATCTGTGACAGCAGATTGGCCGAAACGACGAAATCGAGATAGGGCACCTGGCGCAGGAAGGAGAGCGGCTCGGGTTGGCGTCCAGTGGCCAATTGGTCAAATCCGGAAAGGTCGCGCTCGATCAGCCGGATGTTTTTCAGGCCCTTCATTGCGATCCAGGCCCGCGTGCTGGCCAGATGCACGAGATCGACCAGCACCACCGTGTCGAAGCGCTTCGCGAGTTCAACGACCGGTATGTCGCGCAACAGGCCAGACCCGAGCACAACGGCCGTCCGCCGCTGCCGCAACCCGTCGATGGCCGAAATGATTGCCGCCTTACAGTTCGCCTCATGCGCCGCCCAATGGTTCGCGCAGCGATGGGCGCGAGACCAAAGATTGACCGACGAGCGCACATAAGGGCGGTGCGCGGCCGCTGTCAGCGGCCAGCTTGCTGCATAGTTCAACGCTTCGAGGATCATGCTCTACCGGTAGATCTGGCTGCGATGGCCGATCTCGACGACGAGCACGACCAGTGTGTGATCCCGGATATCGCAGATGATCCGGTAGTCGCCAACCTTGTATCGCCAGAGATGTTCGAAATGCGGACCTTGAAGCGCTTCGCCAAGCTGGCGTGCGTTCTCCAGTGGTTTCACGCGCGTATGCAGAAAATGTCGTATGCGCTTGGACTCGACATGCCCCATTTTTTTAAGCTGCTTGATGGCCGTCGCCTGGAACTCAATCTTCCAGACCAAGTTCGCGCTCCATCTCTTCCCAGGTGTAGGTTCGCTCGCCGTTCTTGATCCGCTCCATCGCGGCTTCCGCCAGAGCGATGTCGTGCAGGTCTTCCAGATGCTGCTCGATCACATCGACAACATAGGCGTCCGTGTTGGCGCCAGCTTTCGCCGCATGTTCGGCAATCGCCTTGTGCATCGCTTCCGGAATTTCGATCGTGACACGCTTGTTCATGGCCCTGACCCTTTCGAGACCGCAATATACCATCGCGAACCACTCTTCGCCACCCTTCGCCCTTGCCGCCAAATGCTTGATCCTCTAAGACACCGGCACATTTTGAAACGAAGAAATCCGGTTGTGATCATGAGCGAAAAGAACAAGAAGCCGCAGAAACTCAAGGCCCGCCTGCCGCGCGGCTTCGTCGATCGCGAGGCCGGCGACATCCGCGCTGCCAACCAGATGATGGAGACCATCCGCGAGGTCTACGAGCGCTACGGCTTCGACCCGATCGAGACACCGCTGTTCGAATACACCGACGCGCTCGGCAAGTTCCTGCCCGATAGCGACCGCCCGAACGAAGGCGTCTTCTCGCTGCAGGACGATGACGAACAGTGGATGTCGCTGCGCTACGACCTGACGGCGCCGATGGCGCGCCATGTCGCGGAAAACTTCAACGAGATCCAGATGCCCTTCCGCACCTATCGCGCCGGCTACGTCTTCCGCAACGAGAAGCCAGGCCCCGGTCGTTTCCGCCAGTTCATGCAGTTCGATGCCGACACCGTCGGTGCGCCGGGCGTCCAGTCCGATGCCGAAATGTGCATGATGATGGCCGACACGCTGGAAGCCCTTGGCATCAAGCGTGGCGACTATGTGATCCGGGTGAACAACCGCAAGGTTCTCGACGGCGTGATGGAGGCGATCGGGCTTGGGGGCGAGGAGAATGCTGGGCGGCGGCTGGGCGTGCTGCGGGCGATTGATAAGCTGGACAAGTTTGGTCCGGAAGGCGTGAAACTGTTGCTCGGAGAAGGCCGCAAGGATGAGTCCGGCGACTTTACCAAGGGTGCAGGTCTGAAGGACGAACAGATTGCGATTGTCATGACCTGTACCGTTGATCCGATGGCCGCAGTCCGAGACAACGCTGGTTGGGCAAATGATGCTCTCAACGCTGGCGTAGCAGAACTGAATCAGATGGGCGCCTTGTTTCTTGCTGCTGGTTACGACTCTTCCCGCATCAAGATCGACCCCTCCGTCGTCCGCGGCCTCGAATACTACACCGGCCCCGTCTACGAAGCCGAACTCACCTTCGACGTCACCAATGAAAAGGGAGAAAAGGTCGTCTTCGGCTCGGTCGGCGGCGGCGGGCGTTACGATGGCCTTGTCTCGCGCTTCATGGGCCAGCCGGTCCCGGCCACGGGCTTTTCGATCGGCGTCTCGCGCCTGATGACGGCGCTGAAGAACCTCGGCAAGCTTGGCCAGGACGACGTGCTCGGCCCGGTTCTCGTCACCGTCATGGACGGCGATGTCGAAAGCATGGGCCGCTACCAGCGCTTCACCCAACTGCTGCGCGCAGAAGGCATTCGCGCCGAAATGTACCAGGGCAACTGGAAGAAGTTCGGCAACCAGCTGAAATATGCCGACCGCCGTGGCGCCCCCATCGCCATCATCCAGGGCGGCGACGAGCGCGCTGAGGGCGTGGTGCAGATCAAGGACCTGATCGAGGGCAAGCGCCTGTCCGGCGAGATCACCGACAATGCCGAATGGCGCGAGGCCCGCGTCGCGCAGGAGGTTGTGCCCGAGGCCGAGCTGGTCGCCAAGGTCAAGGAAATCCTGGCCGCCCAGGCGGAAGACCGGCGTCGGGCGAAGGGATAAGATAACCCTATGCGAAGTCT
>NZ_AHZC01000041.1 GCF_000247475.1 Rhizobium sp. PDO1-076
AAACCTGCGCGGCCACCCTTTGTCGATTTCCGGCCTGCAGACCTGGCTGGCACTGCCGGAGCGGATGGAGGAGATCGATCCGGCCTTTGCCCATACGGCCAAGACAGAGCTGCCGCTGTTTAGCGCTGAGGGCGCATCCGGGCGCGTGGTGATCGGTTCGATGGGCGGCATAACGTCGCCGGTCAAGTCGTTTTCCGAGACGATGTATGTCGACCTGACCCTGCAGCCCCATGCCCGGTTCCCTTTCGATGCGACGCAGGAAGAGCGGGCGCTCTATGTGCTTGAAGGCGAAATCGAGATCGCCGGCGACCGGTTTGCCGCCGATCAATTGCTGGTTTTCCGGGCCGGAGACGAGATCACGCTCGTGGGTGGCGCCCAGGGCTGTCATGTCATGCTGTTCGGTGGTGCTGCGATGGATTCGCAGAAATTCATCTGGTGGAACTTCGTTTCCTCGTCGAAGGAACGCATAGAACAGGCCAAGGAGGAGTGGAGAACCGGGCGCTTCGATATCGTTCCGGGCGACGAAGAGGAGTTTGTGCCTTTGCCGGAAGGGCGTTGATGTCTATATAAGGACTTGGTGCCAGCGATTTGCCCTCTTCTTGCGGGAATGATATCGCGCATCCAACGACGACTAGAAGAGGCATGAGCCCGTGACATCCCTGCCCGACACACCCCTTCTCGACACGGTCAAGCTGCCTGCCGATTTGCGGACCATCGATGATCGTGATCTGCCGCAGCTCGCCCGCGAGCTGCGCGACGAGATGATCGATGCCGTGTCGAAGACCGGTGGGCATCTTGGTGCGGGACTTGGCGTGGTCGAACTCACCATCGCCATCCACAAGGTGTTCAACACGCCCGACGACCGGCTGATCTTCGATGTCGGCCATCAGTGTTATCCGCACAAGATCCTGACCGGGCGCCGCGACCGGATCCGCACGTTGCGCCAGGAGGACGGGCTTTCCGGCTTCACCAAGCGCGCCGAGAGCGAATACGATCCCTTTGGCGCTGCGCATTCGTCCACTTCGATTTCCGCCGGTCTCGGCATGGCCGTGGCCGCCGACCTGTCGCAGACCGACCGCAAGGTGATCGCGGTGATCGGAGATGGCGCGATGTCGGCTGGCATGGCCTATGAGGCGCTGAACAATGCCGGCGCGCTCGATGCCCGGCTGATCGTGATCCTCAACGACAACGACATGTCGATCGCCCCGCCGACAGGCGCAATGAGCGCCTATCTGGCGCGTCTTGCCTCCGGCCGGACCTATATGGGCATCCGCGACATCGGCAAGAAACTGACGGCCTATCTCGGCAAGAATATCGACCGGGCGATCACCCGCGCCGTCGAACATGCGCGCGGCTACGTGACCGGTGGCACCATGTTCGAAGAGATGGGATTCTATCATATCGGCCCGATCGACGGGCATTCCTTCGAGCACCTGCTGCCGGTGCTGCGCAATGTGCGCGACAACCAGCAGGGCCCCGTTCTGATCCATGTGGTGACGCAGAAGGGCAAGGGATATGCGCCGGCGGAAGCCGCCGCCGACAAATATCATGGCGTCAACAAGTTTGACGTGATCACCGGCACGCAGGCGAAAGCCAAGCCGAACGCGCCGAGCTATACCGCCGTGTTCGGCGATGCCCTGGTGCAGGAAGCGACGCTTGACGAGAAGATCGTCGGCATCACCGCCGCCATGCCATCGGGCACCGGCCTCGACAAGCTGCAGGAACTCTTCCCGACGCGCACCTTCGATGTCGGCATCGCCGAACAGCATGCCGTGACCTTTGCAGCCGGTCTTGCGTCCGAAGGTTTCAGGCCGTTCTGTGCGCTCTATTCGACCTTCCTGCAGCGCGGCTATGACCAGGTCGTGCATGACGTGGCGATCCAGGGTCTGCCGGTCCGCTTCCCGATCGATCGTGCCGGCTTCGTCGGCGCCGACGGGCCGACCCATGCCGGCTCTTTCGACACCGGTTTCCTCGCGTCGCTTCCCGGTTTCGTGGTCATGGCAGCCGCCGACGAGGCGGAGCTGAAGCATATGGTGCGCACCGCCGCATCGTATGACGACGGCCCGATCTCGTTCCGCTATCCGCGCGGCGAAGGCGTCGGCGTGGCGCTGCCCGAGCGCGGCGAGATCCTCGAAATAGGCAAGGGCCGGATCGTCAAGGAAGGCACAAAGGTGGCGCTGCTGTCCTTTGGCACCCGGCTTGCCGACTGCCTGCTGGCCGCCGAAGATCTCGACGCGGCAGGCCTATCTACAACGGTTGCGGACGCGCGCTTCGCCAAGCCGCTCGATGTCGACATGATCCGGCGCCTCGCCCGGGAACATGCGGTGCTGGTCACCGTCGAGGAAGGCGCCGTCGGCGGCTTCGGTAGCCAGGTTGTGCACCTTCTGGTCAATGAAGGCCTGCTCGATGGCGGCCTCAAGATGCGTTCGCTGGTCCTGCCGGACTACTGGATGGATCAGGCCAAGCCCGAGGTGATGTATGCCAAGGCCGGCCTCGATGCCGCCGGCATTCTCCAGACCGTATTTGCAGCGCTCGGCGAAACCCAAGCCGGGGTGAACGCGGCGGGGTGATGCATCCCGCTGACTGGAACGCGACGGTTCGGCCTCCTGCTGGACTTCCCCTTGCCGCCCGGATATTCAGGCGAGGATGAACTGGTGCCCAAAGGCGCCCTGGAGGTCACCATGCACACATTGACGACAGCGGAGGACTTCGCGCCCGATTGGGCGGCGATCGGCGTCGTCATCCTGGGGGTTACTGCCTTTGCCGTCGGCCAGGGCCTGACCTACCCGTTGATTGCCCTGATCCTCGAAAGCCGTGGCGTATCCTCGACGATGTCCGGGCTGAATGCGTCGGTGTTTGCGCTCGGGCTTGCCTCCTCGACATTGATGATCGGCACGCTGACGCGGAGGATGCGCGGCGACCGGCTGATCATCGCCTCGCTCTGCGGCGTGTCGGTCGCACTTGCGACCTTTTCCGTATTCGACCAGCTCTGGGTGTGGTTTGCCGCGCGCTTCCTGCTCGGCTTCTGCACCAGCATCATCTACACGGTCAGCGAAGCCTGGCTGAACACGGCCTGTCCCGACCGGATACGCGGGCGGGTTTCCGGTGCCTATAGCGCCGGCATGTGCGCCGGTTTTGCCGCCGGGCCACTCGCCATTCCGCTGATCGGCATCGAAGGCGGCTTCGCCTTTGCGCTGACGGCTGCCTATGTCGCCCTTGTCGCCTTCGCCTCGGTCATGCTCGGACGCTACGCCAAGACCAAGCCGGAGGCGTCGCAGGCGGGCGGACTCGTGACCTTCGTCAAGCTTGCGCCGATCCTGACGCTGATGGTGCTTGCCTTCGGTTTTTCGGACATCGCCGCGATCTCGATGATCCCGCTCTATTTCGTCGAGCGTGGCTATTCGACCAATTTCGCCGCCTTCGTCGTCACCATGGTCGCCCTGCCGACGGCGATCGCGCAGCCGTTCGTCGGCTGGCTGCTCGACCGGGTGTCGCGGCCGGTGGTGGCGGTCTCCGGTTCGCTGATTGCCGCACTCGCCTTCCTGGCCCTGCCGCTGATGACATCGCAGGCCGGCCTGCTGGTTGCCGTCTCCATTCTCGGCGCGGCCAGCTTCTCGCTCTATACCGCCAGCCTGACGCTGCTGGGGGAGCGCTTCCGCGGTGGCTTGCTGGTGTCGGGCAGCGCCGTCTTTGCCCTGTCCTATGCAATCGGCAGCGCCTTCGGCTCCGGCGCCACGGGTGCCACGATGGATCTTGTCTCGATCGATGCGGGACCGGTCTTTACCGGCCTGCTGATGCTGGTCTTCACCTTCGTGTTTGCGGTCAACCTGCTGCGCATCCGGCAGCGGAACTGAGGCGGGGCTGATGCTTGAAACCTCGCCCCCGGAGATCTTCGACTGTCAGAGCTGCGGTGCCTGCTGCGCCTATTCGGCGGACTGGCCGCGCTTTTCGCTGGAGAGCGACGAAGAGCTTGCGGCGATTCCCGAGGCGATGGTCGCCAGGGACGAAAGCGGGATGAAGTTCGAGAACGGCCGCTGCTGCGCGCTCACCGGCGAAGTCGGCAAACATGTCGGCTGTTCCGTCTATATGGTCCGGCCGCATGTCTGTCGGACCTGCATGCCGGGCGACGAGGAATGCAAGATCGCCCGGGCCGAATTCGGCTTCAGCCTGAACGGGCTACCGGAGCCCGATGTCTATTTCAAATAGAGCCTGTCAGGGGATGGTGACGCCGAGCTTGTCGGCAGGCAATTCGCTGCCGATCTGGGCTGTCTTGTCCTGCTTGTTGTAGACGCAGAGGTAGCTGACCCTGGCGTCCGCACCGACTGCCTTGCCATTCAGGATCGCCACGCCATAACTCTCGGTGCCGAAGGGATCGACGACAACCGACGGCTTTTCAAGACTGCCTTTGGCAGCCTCGAGGCACTTGGTGGAGACGTCCTTGGCGAAGTCCGCCCAAGCGGTGTCGGATGACGCATAAGCCGTGGCGGATGTTGCAAAAGCCATTGCGAAAACAAGCGTGAAGCGTGACATTTCATATTCCTTCGGATGAAAACTCGAGCCGTATGACTCCGGCTAAACCATTGCCGCAAAACATGGCAAGGCCGAGACAAATCTTTCCGCTCGCGTACCGATTTTAGCGGATCTGCGGTTGCCTCACCCCTGTTCCGCACCTATGTTCCCGTCACCTGCCAAAACGCAATCTTTTGCCAAGAGGAGATACCACCATGGCCTTCGAATTGCCCGCCCTTCCCTATGCCTACGACTCGCTCGGCCCGTTCATGTCGGCTGAAACTCTCGAGTTTCACCACGACAAGCACCATCAGGCCTATGTCACCAACGGCAACAACCTGCTGAAGGATTCGGGCCTTGAAGGCCTGTCGCTGGAAGAGGTCGTCAAGCAGTCCTATGGCAAGAATGCCGGCCTGTTCAACAATGCCGGCCAGCACTACAACCACATCCACTTCTGGAACTGGATGAAGAAGGACGGCGGCGGCAAGACCCTGCCCGGCAAACTGCAGGCCGCAATCGACAGCGACCTTGGTGGCTATGACAAGTTCAAGGCCGATTTCATCGCCGCCGGCACGACGCAGTTCGGCTCCGGCTGGGCCTGGCTCTCCGTCAAGGACGGCAAGCTGGAAATCTCCAAGACCCCGAACGGCGAGAACCCGCTGGTTCACGGCGCGTCCCCGATCCTCGGCGTCGACGTGTGGGAACACTCCTACTACATCGACTATCGCAACGCCCGTCCGAAGTATCTCGAAGCCTTCGTCGACAGCCTGATCAACTGGGATTACGTGCTGGAAATGTACGAAGCTGCCTCGAAGTAATTCGACAGAATTCATTCATGCAGACGAGCCCGGCACGGAAACGTGTCGGGCTTTTGCGTCTCTGCAGGCGACGGGTGGTCGTGGTCGATGGAACAATTTCACGGTGCTGGCGTTTCCTCTCCGAAATCCGAAACAACCGTGAAAGGATCTACCGTGGCCACGAATTCAGCTCTCCAGGCAGAACTGCGCGAATTGCGCGATCAGATGACTGAACTGCAGGACGTTATTGCCCAGCAGGCCAGCCGCAAGGGTATCGACCTTCGCAACAAGGCGTCTGATGTCGCGCAGACCGCGGCGCAGAGCGCGACCCGGACAGCCAGTGCGGTTGTCGACTACGCCCGTGATGGCGCGGGCAGCGTTGCCGGTGTCGTGCGACGCCACCCGACCGCGACCTCGACCGCCCTGCTGACCATCGGCATCATCGGTGGCCTGATCGGCTATCTAGTCGCCACCTCCACGCCGGCGCCACGCGACAGCCGCTGGTCCTGGCACTAACCCCAGGCTCTAAGGAGATCCGCCATGGCCAAGGTCACCTACCACGTCGTTGCCCATGACGAAGGCTACGCCTACCGCTTGGGCACCGTCTATTCCGAGGCCTTTGCGACACATGCTGAAGCCGTGCAAGCCGCAAGGCAGGCAGCGGGTGCGCAGCAACTGGCCGATGGCGACGCCGAGATCAGCTGGCAGGACGAGGCCGGAAACTGGCATCACGAACATGCCGATGGTGCCGACCGCCCCCAGACGGATGTCGTCGACGTCGTGTAGCGATTGACATCTTCTGCAATGAAAGAAGACCCGGCCGCTTGCGCGCCGGGTCTTTTCGTACTGTGGATTTGCGACATGGTCGCGCCAGATCAGAACTCCGACCACTCCTGTTCCGGCTGGGCCGGAGCTGCGGCGCCACCGAAGGCGCGACCGAGCTTGCTGGCCAGAGCCCGGGCCGGCGACGTTACCGGCGACGGGGCCGCCGCATGGACAGCAGAGGCAAGCTTCGGCGCGCCGCTGCGCGAAACCGGTGCAACGGGACGAGAGACTGCGGTGGACGCACGAACCGAGGGAGCATGGCCCTGTCCGCGCTGGCCCTGTCCGCGCTGGCCCTGTCCGCGCTGGCCCTGTCCGCGCTGGCCCTGTCCAAGCTGGCCCTGGCCAAGGCGGAACTGCGCAAGCAGCGTATTCAGCGAGTCTGCCTCCGCGGCCAGCGAATGCGAGGCCGCCGTCTGCTGTTCGACCATGGCGGCGTTCTGCTGCGTGCCCTGATCCATCGCGTTGACGGCGGTGTTGATTTCATGCAGGCCGGTCGACTGTTCGCGGGCCGCTGTCACGATCGCGCTGACATGCTGGCTGATTTCCTGCACGGCCGAGACAATCTTTTCCAGCTCGATACCGGTTTCGCCGACCAGAGACACGCCGTTGCCGACATGAGTGGTGGAATTGGAGATCAGGCCCTTGATCTCCTTGGCCGCATTGGCCGAGCGCTGGGCCAGTTCGCGGACTTCCTGGGCAACCACGGCAAAGCCCTTGCCGGCTTCGCCAGCACGGGCCGCCTCGACGCCGGCATTCAGTGCCAGCAGATTGGTCTGGAAGGCAATGTCCTCGATGACGCCGATGATGTTGCCAATCGCCCCGGACGATTTCTCGATCTCGGTCATCGCCTGGACCGCATTGCGGACGACATCGCCGGAGCGCTCGGCGCCGGTACGGGTACGCGCCACCAGCTCACCGACATTCTCGGCGCGCCTTGCGGTATCCTTGACCGTGGTCGTGACCTGTTCGAGGGCCGCCGCCGTTTCCTCGACGGAGGCTGCCTGCTGCTCCGTGCGCCTGGAGAGATCATCGGCCGAAGCGCGGATCTCGGCAGCGCCGGCATTGATCGCCTGGGCATTGGCGCCGACCGAATGCAGTGCGGCCTGAAGCTTGTCGAGCGAGTCGTTGAAATTGCCGCGCAGGCTGTCGAGGCGCGCGGCAAAAGGCTTGTCCAGCCGGAAGACGACATCACCGTTGGCCAGCGCCGAGAGGCCTTCGGCCAGTTGCCCCATGGCAAATCCGACTTCCTCGGCCTCGCGAGCCTTTTCAGCCTCGGATTTCAGCCGCTCGGCCTCGGCCTGCTGGCGCATCGACTGGCGCTCCTCGGCCATGCGGGCACTTTCGATCGCCGCATCCTTGAAGACCAGAACGGCCTTGGCCATTTTGCCAACCTCGTCGCCGCGATCGACGGCCGGAACGTCGATGGCGTGGTTGCCGGCAGCAAGGCTGGTCATGGCTTCCGTCATGCCGGTAATCGGCGTGACGATCGATCGGGCGAGAAGATAGATGAGGCCAATGGCAAAGACGCCGGCGACCGCAGACCCGAGGAAAAGCGCAAGCTCGAGCTGAAGGTGGGCAGCTTCGAGCGCCTCTCTGTTTTGCATAGTGCGGGTGGCAAGCTGCGTCTTTATGTCGGCTGCGGCCTTGCGGAACTGGTCGAGCTGACCGCCGGTCTCCTTATGGCCGATGGCAAGGATCTCGGCGAGCGGCGTATCGCTGCCTTTGGCGGCAAGCATCTGCGGATCGACGACTTCGCCGGCATAGCTGTCGGCAGATGCGCGCATCGCGTCAAGCGAGCGGATGACATCGGGCTCGCCGGCGGCCACGGTCTTGGCTTCGTCGATCGCTTTGTTCAGCGCCTGACGTTCAGCCGAGACTGCGTTGAGCGTGCTGTCACTGCGCACGAGCAGGAAGCCGCGCTGGTTGACCGCCTGTTCGAGCATGGCTGTCACTGCGGTGTCGACGAGATTGACGATACGCTGCGAGCGATCCTGATCACGCGAGGCGTACTTGGCGCCGTAGGCCTGCAGCAGGACAACCAGTGAGGCAATAAAGCAACCGGCCATGATGGCGCAGAAGGTCAAGATCAGTTTCTTGCTCAAAGACAGGTCTTTAAATGACATAACGGAAACCTTCCGGCCCGCGCGGAATGCGGGCATGGGCGGCACAAAACGTGCGCCGATAGTGCGGGTCCATGATCCGATTCCGGCAAGCGCGAACGTCATGACGCGCGTAGGAGGCCGCCGGTTCTCTTCGATCGGGCGGATATTTGCTCAAACGACTTTACAAGGCGTTACCGTCGCCGCTCAGGTTTGACGACTGTCAAGGCAGACTGGGGACAATCGAAAAAATGCCCCGACGCAAGGTCGCGGCGACGTCCGCCGCCTGCATCTGCGATGTCGTAAGTCCGGTTTTCGGCATCCGGTGTCATGCCGATCACCACCTGCAGAAACGCCAAACGCTCGCCGGTCAGTTCAAGACCAGGGAGCGTTTTCAGCGGTGTGGTTCCGTCGTCAGAGCGATCAGAACTCGCTCCACTCTTCCTTGACGGCGAGATTGCCCTGTACTGTCGGTGCGCGCCGGACCGGGGCGGCCGGTGCACGGGTAGCGGATGTGCTGGAATAGCCGCGATCGGCGATGGCCGGTGCGGCCGAGCCCTGGCCCGACAGCTTGAACTGGCCGACAAGACTGCGCAGACGTCCGGCTTCCTGGGCCAGCGTGGCGGATGCGGCCGTCGATTCCTCGACCATGGCGGCATTCTGCTGCGTCGTCTGGTCCATCTGGTTGACGGCGGTATTGACCTCGGCCAGACCCGTCGACTGTTCGCGGGCAGAGGTGGCAATGGCGTCCATCAGATGGTTGATCTGCGAGACATAATCGCCAATCGCCTTGAGGGCGACGCCGGTGTCGCGCACTAGCTTCACGCCGTTGTCGACCTCGGCCGAGGAGTTCTGGATCAGACCCTTGATCTCCTTGGCGGCATTGGCCGAACGCTGGGCGAGTTCCCGGACTTCCTGCGCGACAACGGCAAAACCCTTGCCCGCTTCACCGGCACGGGCGGCTTCAACGCCGGCATTGAGCGCCAGCAGGTTGGTTTGGAAGGCGATCTCGTCGATCACGCCGATAATGTTGGCGATCTGGCTGGAGGCCTGTTCGATGCGCTGCATGGCATCAACGGCGTTGGACACCACTTCCACGGACTTCGTCGTGTTTTCATTGGCCAGGATGGCGACCGAGCGGGCCTCCTCCGTGCGCTTGGACGAATTCGAGACATTGACGGTGATCTGGTCCAGGGCTGCGGCTGTCTCTTCGAGTGCTGCCGCCTGCTGTTCTGTGCGCTTGGACAGGTCATTGGCGCCCGAGGCAATCTCGCGGGTGCCGTTGTCGATGCTGTGCACGGTATCCAGCACGGAGGCGATTGTCTTGCCCAGCTGTTGTACCGAGGCATTGAAATCCTGGCGCAAGGGCTCGTATTCGGGGGCAAAGGTCTCGGTCAGCTGGAAGGAAATGTCGCCATCCGCCAGACGCTTCAAGCCGTCGCCGAGCGTCGCCGTGGCAAAGCGCAGTTTTTCTGCCTCTTCGGCAGCGCGACGGCGACTTTCGGCATCCTGCGCGCCTTCACGGGCACGCGCTTCCTCGGCCTTGCGCTCCAGTTCCTTGTTGGCGAGGCCCGCCTGGCGGAAGACCTCGACGGCCGAAGCCATATCGCCAATCTCATCGGCACGCCCGCCAAAGGGAATTTCCGCTGCAAGATCGCCGCCGGCCAGAACACGCATGGAGGCGGCAATGCGGCGGATCGGGTTGGCGATACCGGTCACGGCAAACAGCACACCAGCGATCGCGACCGAAATTGCCAGGCTGGCAATCGCAATGGTCCAGACCAGAACGGATTGGTAGGCGCTTTCGCTCTGGGCGGCAAAATCGCGAACTCGTTCGACGACGAAAGCAACCAGCGCGTCCACATCGGCATTGGCCTTGCCCGCGGCTTCGGCCATTCCAGTCTTCAACAGGACAATGGCTTCCTGGTCCTTGCCGGCTTCCTTGAGGGCGTGAAGCTCTTCGCCAAGTTTGTCATAGGCAGCCAACGACTGCTTGAACCGCGTGATCAGTTCACGCCCGCGTTCGGTGCGAACACCGCCTTCATATGTCTTGATCGCGCTGGCAAGCTCCGCTTCCATCTGGCTGACGCCATCTGTTTCAAGTGCGAGCTCATCTATGGAGGACGCCAGAAGTTCCTTCGCGAAAGCGAGGCGCAAGAGGTTGAAATCACCCTTGATGGTGCGGGCCACAACGAGGCGCTCGATCCAGTAGCCACTGATCTCGCGGGTGTTGCCGTTCAAGGAGCCGATGCCCCTTAGCGACACAAAGGACAGGGTCGCGATCAGGACCGTGATGACAGACAACATGGCAACGATGGCCACTTTGATGCTTGGGCGTTTCATTCTCGACACTCCGATGGCGAAACCGGGATGTCATGTCCCTCATCCGGCCGGTCATCGGCCCTCATGCTTCGGCATTCAATAAAATACATTTGATTTAATTTAGAGTTACCTAACGCTTACCCTCGCCTGTTTCACAAGCCTTCACCGAGGCTTAGGCAAGGCAGACAGGTGAGCAGGTGAGCAGGTGAGCAGGCAGCGAAACGGATACCCTCATCAAAACCACAGAACAGCGCCAAAAACGCCGAAGCCCTCCGGGCCCGAAACCGGAGGGCTTCTGCGTGTCTGCGGTCCGGGAGGAGGAGGTTCCGCAGGCTGCATGCTGTACAAGGTCTGCTGGCGGAAGGAGGAGATCCGGATGTGCAGGCCTGAATGCACATTAGAGTCCTTTTATTAATTAATCGCTAATTAACCAGAATTTGACGCGCCCTACAAGTGTCCAGCACCGGCGGGGACAGAAATGCGACGCGCCAGCGGGCCGCAATGGCACAAAAGACTTGCGCCGAAGGCCCTGTCGGATCATTGACGGGGCATGACAGATCTTCCCGAGCCCCAACGCCTCGACCAGTTGCTGGTCGCCCTCGACCTTTTTGCCAGCCGCTCGCGCGCCCGCGACGCCATCCAGCGCGGAACCGTCAAGGTTGACGGCAAGGTGGTGAGCAAGCCGAGCCTGGTGTTTGCCGCCACGCATACGTTCACCATCGACGATCCGGCGCAGGACTATGTCTCGCGCGCCGCACTGAAACTGGTTGCCGGGCTCGATCATTTCGGCCTGTCGCCCGAAGGCTGCGACTGCCTCGATGTCGGCGCCTCGACCGGCGGCTTCACCGAAGTGCTTTTGAAGCGCGGGGCCGCGCATGTGACCTCCGTGGATGTCGGACACGACCAGTTCCATCCGCGCCTGGCGTCCGATCCGCGTGTGACCAATATCGAGGGCCTCAACGCCCGCTACATGGAGCCGGACGATATCGACAACCGGGAGATCGATTTCATCGTCTCGGATGTCTCGTTCATCTCGCTCAAGCTGGCCCTTGTGCCGGCACTCGATCTTGCCGAGACGGGTGCTTACTGCCTGCTTCTGGTCAAGCCGCAATTCGAGGCCGGGCGCGAGGCGATCAGCAAGGCCGGCCTGCTGAA
>NZ_AHZC01000040.1 GCF_000247475.1 Rhizobium sp. PDO1-076
CCATGCGGCAGACCGGCAATGACATGAACGAGAAATACAAGGAAACCTCGCTCGGCGGTCTTGCCGTCAATGTCGTCGAATGTTGACGCACCTGCCGTTGCCGGCGGCGATCCGCGGGATCGATCGGTTGGGGAGGGTAGGGCCTGCGGCACAAGCGCCTCTTGACGGCGGCGTGGAACCGTCTATCTCCGGGGCATGACGCTTCATCTGATCAAGCTCTGTGTCGGCTGCGATGCCATCGAAGACCTGCGGGAATGGGTTGCCGAGCGCGCGCTGATTGCGGTCGCCGCCGGCCTTCAGCCGCAAAGCAGCCACGTCACCCGCATGGCGCCGAAGCGTGCCGAAGAACTGCTCGACGGCGGTTCCCTCTACTGGATCATCAAAGGGCAGGTGGCCGCGCGCCAGATGCTGCTCGACATCAAGACCTTTACCGGCGGCGATGGCATCAGCCGGTGCGAACTGATCCTCGGCCCGGAAGTGATCGAGACCTCTCCCGTGCCGCGTCGTCCGTTCCAGGGCTGGCGCTATCTCGAGCCGGATGCAGCCCCGCGCGACCTCGGCGCCTCCGGTGCCAATCTCGAAGACATGCCGGACGACTTGAAACGCGAACTGGTGGAACTCGGCCTGCTCTAGGCTGCGGATCAATTTTGGCCTGCCGGCTCAGATGTGTTGATCTGCACTGCTCGACGCCACAGGAAAGCCTTGCTGCGCGGTCATAGGCATCTGGTCTTGTGGTTGGGATCTGCGAAAAATGTCGAATACGGCTGGAGTTGAAACACCGATCGTGAACGCGAGCGGGGAGTACGCTGGCCGTCTCCTGTTAAAAGCTCTCAAGCGTTTTGGCATTTTCGTCGCTGCAGTTTGCCTCGCCTACGGCGTCTATATCGGGGTCACCTTGCTGCGCGGCAATTTCCACGAAATCCTGCCAGGGCAATACTACCGGTCGGCACAGCTGTCGGGTGACGCGCTCGGCCAGTATATCGACCAGTACAAGATCAAGACTGTGATCAACCTGCGCGGCGAGCATGTCGGTACGCCTTGGTACGATGGGGAAGCTGCGGCCACCGCGTCGCGCGGTGCGACACTGGTCAATTTTCCGATGTCGGCCTTGAAGGAACTGAAGGCGGAGGATGTGCAGCGACTGCTTGGCATCCTGAAGACCGCGCAGCAGCCGGTCCTGGTGCATTGTGCGTCGGGCGCCGACCGCACCGGTCTAGCCTCGGTGATCTTCCTGCAGCAGGTCGCCGGCGTTGACGAAGAGACCGCCGAATGGCAACTCTCGCCGATCTACGGCCATATCGGCCTGCCGTTCCTCGGAGCCTATGCGATGGACGATACCTGGGAAGCGCTGGAAAAGGTGATCGGCCTCGACAGCTGAGCCGCGCGATCGTTAGGTTTTCGATGCCGGCGTTGATGAAACAACATGATATCGCCATCCAGATCCATCATTCGCTGCGCAAACAGCGAATGATGTTTTCGAACAGGTTGCCGACGGCTCAGTTCTTGACAGTGTCTTCGAGGAAGAAGCGGCCGAGCGGGTTCTGGTAGAAGTTCTCGATATTCTTGCGCGACACGTTGATGTAGGGGCTGTAGTAGAGGTCGACCCAGTGCACGTCGTCCTTGGCTGTTTTCTGGATGTCGACGTACATGGCTTCGCGCTTGGCGGGGTCCAGCTCGAGGCGGGCTGCGGCGACCATGTCCTTGACCTTGTCGCTGTTGTAGCGGGTCATGTAATTCATGTTGGTGTCATGGCCGAGCACGAAGGTTGTCTTCTGGTCCGGGTCGAGAATGTCGTTGGTCCAGTACATCACCGAGATGTCGTAGTCGCCGGCCACCAGCATGTCCCAGCTCTGGCTCGGGTCGACCTTCTGCAGGTTGACCGTGACGCCGGCCTTG
Source organism: Rhizobium sp. PDO1-076 (assembly GCF_000247475.1). GTDB lineage: Bacteria > Pseudomonadota > Alphaproteobacteria > Rhizobiales > Rhizobiaceae > Allorhizobium. Next base: position 1,897 of record NZ_AHZC01000040.1, read on the forward strand.
GCCAGTTGCTGCTGCAGGAGAACGGCGATCTGCTCGTCGACCTCGTTGCCGGCATTGACGATATAGTTCAGCGACAGATCGGAGGCACCGGCTTCGGCCAACATGGCCTTGGCCTTTTCCGGCTCGTAGGGATACTGGTCGTTGGCGTCGTAGTGATAGAGCGAGCCCTTGGGGATGTAGGAATTGGCGACGGTGCCGAGGCCGAAGGTCACGGTATCGACGATCGCCTTCTTGTCGATCGCCATGTCCAGAGCCTGACGGACTTCCTTCTTGGCCAGCGCGCCATGCTCATGGTTGATCAACAGATGATCCTCGCGGGTCGAGGTGTCGATATGCACCTCGAGGTTCGAATCCTTCTTCAGTTCCTCGACACGCGAGAAAGGCACGAAGATGGCGGTGTCCAGTTCGCCGGCCTGCACATTGAGCATGCGGGTATTGTCGTCAGGCACCGAGATCCACTCGACACCGTCGAGCTTCACCCGGTCCGCCTGCCAGAAATTCGGGTTTTTCTCGAGAATGACGCGGTCGCCGCGGCGCCATTCCTTGACAATGAACGCGCCGGATGAGGCAATCGGCTTCTCGGCGAAAGCTTCCTCTCCGGCTTCTTCAAGGCCCTTCTTGGAAAGGACGGAAACATTCGGCAATGCCAGCGTCGAGAGGAACGGCGCCGACGGCGTCTTCAGCTTGACGACCAGCGTCTTGTCGTCGGCCGCTTCAGCGGTGTCGACGACCTTGTAGCTGTCGCTCCACAGCGAGCCTTCATTGTCGCGGATGCGAAGCAAGCTGAAGGCTGCGTCGCCTGCCGTGATCGGCGAGCCGTCGGAGAACTTGGCGTCACGCATCTTGAACGTATAGGTCAGGCCGTCATCGGAAATGGTCCAGCTTTCGGCAAGGCCGGGCTCCAGCTTGGTGCCGGTCTTGTCAACGCGCACCAGCACGTCGAAGACGTTGGAGAATACCCAGTTGTCAACGTTCTGCGCCGACTTGATCGGGTCGAATGTGGTCGAGTCTTCGCGCCGGCCGATGGTCAGCACGCCGGCCGCTTGCGCCAGTGTTGATCCCAGCGTCAACATCGCGAGCACGGTGGCCACGCTGACGGTCTTCCAATTGCTTGTCATGTCGTTCGTTCCCTTTGTTGTTATCAGGCAGTCAAGAGATGCGGTATGGTCTCCGCCGGCAGGCCACCCATGAGAGGCTTGATGAGGGGCTTGTCCGGGTCGATATCGGGAATTGCGGCGATCAGCGCTGCGGTATAGGCGTGCTGCGGTCGGGCAAAAACATCCTCGCAGCGGCCCTCCTCGACGATCTGGCCGCGATACATGACCACCACCCGGTCGCAGAGGTTGCGGACGATGGCGAGGTCGTGGGCAATGAACAGAAGCGTCAGATTCATGGCGCTCTTCAGGTCGCGAAACAGATCGATGATCTGTGCCTGGATGGTCACATCTAGCGCCGCGACGCATTCGTCCGCAATGATCAGCTTCGGATCGACGGCCAGCGCCCGGGCGATGCCGGCGCGCTGGCACTGGCCGCCGCTCATCTGTTGCGGGCGGCGGGTGGAGAATTCCCGGTCCAGCCCGACCAGATCGAGCAATTCATGGACGTGGGCGGGTATCCGGTTGGCCGGCACCTTGTTCTGCACCGCCAAAACTTCTGCCAGCATCGCGCCGATGCTCATGCGCGGGTTCAGCGCGTTGTAGGGATCCTGAAATACCATGGCCGTCTGCGTGCGGATCTTTGCCAGTGCCTGGCGGCGCTGCTGGGCGAGGTCCAGACCCTCGAAGCTGATATGGCCCGAGGACAGCGGCGTCAGGCCGAGAATGGCACGCGCCAGCGTGCTCTTGCCGGACCCACTTTCACCGACGATGCCGACTGTTTCGCCGGGCATCACGCGCAGGCTGACGCCATTGACGGCGGCTACATGGGACTTGCCGCTCTTCAACAGGTTGAAACCGGGAGTCGGGAAGCGAACCACGAGATCATCGATTTCGAGAAGCGCACGGGCGCGCGTTTTCGGTGCTTCCACGACGATTGGGGAAGCAGTTTCCTCCGGCATGGACGGGTGGCTCTCGAGCAGGCTGACGGTATAGGCATGCTGCGGGTTCGACAGGACCTGCCGCTTGTCGCCGAGTTCAAGCAATTGGCCATGACGCAACACGGCGATCCGGTCGCAGGTCTGGGCGACGATGCCGAGATCATGGGTGATGAGGATGATCGACAGGCCGCGCGCGTCGCGCAGGTCCATCAGCAGCCTGAGGATCTGCGCCTGGATTGTGACGTCGAGCGCTGTCGTCGGCTCGTCGGCAATGAGGATTTCCGGATTGCAGGACAGCGCCACCGCGATCATCGCTCGCTGGCGCATGCCACCGGAGAATTCATGCGGGTAATTGTCATACTGCCGCTGCGGATCGGGAAAGCCGACCTGGGTGAGGATGTCGATGGCCATGGCTTTCGCATCGCGGCGTGACTTGCCCTGATGATAGCGAATGCCTTCCGCGATCTGGTCGCCGATGCGCATCACCGGATCGAGATGGCTGGTCGGGTTCTGGAACACCATGCCGATCTCGGCACCCCGTACCGTCCGCATGGCATCGTCGTCCAGCACTGTCAGGTCGCGGGCGCCGAGTATCACGGACCCACCGGTGATGGCGATCGCCCTCGACGGCAGCAGCTGTACCAGCGCCCGGCAGATCATGCTCTTGCCGGAGCCGCTTTCGCCGACCAGCCCGAGAATTTCGCCGCGGCCGAGATCGAAGGACACGGCATCGATGAGCTTGCGCGTTTCACCGTCGAGCATGGCGTGTACGGTCAGGTCGCGGATGGAAAGGATCGGCTCGTTCATTCTCGGACTCCCAGCCATTCACCCAGCCCATCGCCGAGAAGGCTGAAGCCGAAGGCCAGCACGACGATGGAGAGGCCGGGAAACAGGGTGATCCACCAGGCGGTGGTGATGAAGCTCTGGCCCTCGGCAACCATGACGCCCCATTCGGCGACGGGCGGCTGCACGCCCAGCCCGAGATAGCTGATGGCGGCGCCACTGAGCAGCACCAGCACCGCGTCCGACATGGAAAACACGATCGATCCGGCAATGGCATTCGGCAGCAGGTGCCGGAACATGATGCGGCTGCGGCCGAAACCGAGACTGACGGCGGCGACCGCATAGTCGCTGTTCTTCAGCACCAGCATCTGCGCCCGGATCAGCCGAGCGTAGGAGACCCAGCCCACCAGCGCCATGGCGATATAGAAGCTCGACAGGCCTGGCCCGAGAATGGCGATGATCGACAGCATCAGCACAAGGAAGGGAAAGGCGAGGATGATATCGATCAGCCGCATGAAGATCGTATCGACGATGCCGCCGAAGAAACCGGCGATCGTGCCGATGAAGGTCCCGATCAGGAACGGGAAGGCCACGCCGATGACGGCGATCTGCAGGTCGATGCGCGTACCCCAGATGATACGCGAGAAGATGTCTCGACCGAAATTGTCGGTGCCGAAAGGATGGGCCAGGGAGGGCATGGCGAGCCGGACGGTGGCATCCTGATAGATCGGATCGTAGGGCGCGATCAGCGGTGCGGCGAGGGCGACCAGGAGAAACAGTCCCAGAATGCCGGCGCCGGTGACCAGGGTCAGGTTGCGCCCCAGAAATCGGTTCCACGATACAGTCATGCGGGGAGTGGTGGCGGCTGTCATAAGCGCACTCTCGGATCGAGTGTCACGGTGATGATATCGGCGAGGAAGTTGACCAGCACGGTGGCGCAGGCAAACACCATGGCGACGCCCTGGACGACCATGTAGTCGCGCGAGAAGATGGCGCGCACCAGGAGTTGCCCCATTCCCGGAATGGCGAAGACGGTTTCGACCACGACGGTGCCGCCGATCAGCCAGCCGATATTGACGGCCAGCAGATTTATGGTCGGCACCAGCGAATTGGGCAAGACATGGCGCCAGAAGACGATGCTTTCCGGCATGCCGCGCGCGCGCGCCGCGGTCGCCAGATCCGATTGCAGCTCGACGGTCATCGCCGCTCGCAGGCTGCGCGTCAAAACTGCCGATAGCGACAGTGCAATCGTCAGGCTCGGCAGGACTAGGTGAGCCGCCTTGTCGAGAAAACTGTCACCATAGCCGGAGACCGGCAGGACGCCGAGCTTCACCGAAAACAGGATGATCAGCATCAGCGCCAGCCAGAAGGGAGGAAAACCGATGCCGAGCGTCGAGACGACACGCACGGCGTGATCCGGCAGGCGGCCGCTGTTGCGTGCCGCGAGCGCTGCCATCGGAACGGCAATCAGGATCGACAGCAGGACGCTGGCCAGCACCAGCACCAGCGTCGGTTCGATGCGGGTCAGGATCAGCTTCAGCACGTCGATCTTGTAGAGGATCGACTTGCCCATCTCGCCCTTGCCGAGATTTTGGACAAAATAGAAATATTGCAGCCAGATCGGCTCATCGAGACCGTATTGGGCGCGGATGCGGGCAATCGCTGTCGGTGTGGAACGGGCGCCAAGCAGCACGCGGGCAGGATCGCCGGGGATCAGCCGGACGAGGATGAAGGTGATGACGCTGATGCCGAACAGCACCGGCAGAAACTGCAGCGGGCGGAACAGCACGAACCTATAGCGGTGCATGGGTCTGCACCTTTCCGGCCTGTCGGCCTTGAACCGAGTGTCGCACGCTGCCGATCATGCCGTGGTCCTGTGGCGCGCCAGGAAATCGACAAGCACCGGATAGTAGCCATCCGGGTTTTCATAGAACGGCATGTGGCTGGCATTGTCGATGACGCTCAGTTGCGCGTCGGGAAGGTTCAGCTTCATGCGAAGCGCGCAGGCCGGCGTCAATTCGTCGTGCTCGCCGCAGGTGATCAGCACGGGGACGGTGATTCTGGGCAGGTCCGGCACACGGTTCCAGTCCTTCAGATTGCCGATATAAAGGAATTCGTTCGGGCCCTGCATCGTGCTGTAAGGCCCCATGTTCCAGTCGTCGAGGGAGCGCTTGACCGGCGCCGGCCAATCCGAAAGCCGGCAGACATGGCGGTAGTTGAGAAGTGTGATCGCCGCCAGATATTCCGGGTGATCAATGCTGCCGCGCGCCTCATGCTTCTGCATCATCGCCACCGTTTCGGAGCCGAGTGCGGCCCGCAATCGCTCGAGTTCCAGGATCAGATGCGGCATGTCGGCAACGGTATCCTCTAGGATCAGCGTCTTGAGGTTTTCCGGATAGGTCAGTGCATAGTCGATTGCGAGCCAACCGCCCCAGGAATGGCCGAGCATATGCACCTTGCCGAGGCCCAGCGCCTTGCGCACGGTCTCGGTTTCCTCGACATAGCGGCCGATGGTCCACAGCGCCGTGTCGGTCGGACGGTCCGACGCGCCGGTGCCGAGCTGGTCGAAGGCAACGACGCGGTAGCCCTGATCGACGAGGCAGGAATGGGCGTCGCGCAGATAGTCGCAGGGCAGGCCCGGCCCACCATTGAGACAGAACACCGTGTCCGGACCCGAGCCGAAACTGTAGGCGACAACCTTGTGGCCTATAACGTCAATCTCGATCCGTTCATCCGGTTCCATCTCGCGCCACATCTTGGCTCTCCTGCCTGCCGCAAACACTGCTCATCTTTTCAGCAAGGCTAATTTTTAGCGTTTTATCGGTTCCGCACCAGCTATAAGAAGTGATAGGATGAGATCTCTGCTGCACTACAGATCCCGGTTCGACATTAGGGTTTGCGCATGTTTGACGATATTGGCTCGATCCGATCGCGGCTCACCGCGGGTGAGACCCTGGACGGGCGGATCGACACCGCGTTCGAGGTCATCAAGGGTTTCGGCTTCGACGCCCTGATTTACGACTATACGCCGATTCCCTACGATCTCGACGGCGCATTGATGCTGCCTTCGCTGCTGAAGCTGCGCAACATTTCCGAGGATATGCGCGAATACTGGTTCGAGCGTGAATATTTCCGCATCGACCCGGTGCAACTGCTGGCGATGCGCACGACCACGCCCTTTTTCTGGAACTACGACCACAAGGCCGGGACGCAGATCAACCGCTTCCTCGACGAGCGCAGCGCGCCGGTGTCACGCTACCTGCATGAGCGCAACATGTCCTGCGGCGTGACCGTGCCGGTGCATCTGCCACGCGGCGACTGTGCGACGGTCACTGGCGTGCGCTTCGGCGCGGGCCGCGGGTTCCAGAGCGACGCGGACCGCCATATGGCGGATTTCGGCCTTTTGGCACATGTGTTCCACGAAGCCGCCTTTGCAGCCTTCGACGAGACGGCGAAGACTGGAGCGCGCGCGCACCTGACGAACCGCGAGCGCGAGTGCCTGAGGCATTCGGCGGAAGGCCTGTCGGCCAAGGAAATTTCCCGCATCATCGGCCGCTCGGTTCCAACAGTTGTCATGCACCTCAACGCCGCCGCCAAGAAGCTGGGGGCGAAGAACAGGACGCAGGCCGTGGTGCGCGCCACGCATTACCGGCTGCTGGAAGAGCCTCCATCCTATTACTTGTGATAGCTGCCGCGAGCTGAATCAGGAGGCTATGCTTTCTCCATTGGAACAACCGCATGGAGATGAAGACGTGGCACCGGTCGAAGTTCAGGAATCCTACCTGCCGTTTCGAGGCTATCAGACCTGGTACCGGATCACCGGATCGCTGGGTTCGCCGTTGCTGCCGCTCGTCGTCGCTCATGGCGGGCCCGGCTGCACCCATGACTATGTCGATAGTTTCAAGGATATCGCTGTACTCGATGGCCGCCCGGTCATCCACTACGACCAGCTCGGCAATGGCAATTCGACGCGACTGCCGGAAAAAGGCCCGGATTTCTGGACGGTCGACCTGTTTCTCGAAGAGCTGGATGCGCTGCTGAAACATCTCGGTATTGCGGAGCGTTACGCCTTTCTCGGCCAGTCCTGGGGCGGCATGCTCGGAGCCGAACATGCGGTGTTGCGACCGAAGGGGCTGAAGGCTCTGGTCATCGCCAATTCACCCGCCAACATGCACACCTGGGTCTCGGAGGCCAACCGCTTGCGCCGCGACCTGCCGGTCGAGGTTCAGGCGACGCTTGTGAAACACGAGGACGCCGGAACACTCACCGATCCGGACTATATCGCCGCCTCGCGTGTCTTCTACGATCGCCATGTCTGCCGCGTCTCGCCATGGCCGCCGGAAGTGGCGCGCACCTTCGCCATCATGGACGAGGACAATACCGTCTACCGCAACATGAACGGTCCGACCGAGTTCCACGTCATCGGCACGATGAAGGACTGGACGATCGAGGACCGACTGCCACAGATCGAAGCGCCCACCCTACTGATCTCCGGTCGTCACGACGAGGCAACGCCCGAGGTGGTGCGCCCCTATGTCGAGCGCATACCGGGGTGCCGCTGGGTCGTGTTCGAGCAGTCCAGCCACATGCCGCATGTCGAGGAGAAGGACCTTTGCCTGGCAACGGTTTCAGACTTTCTCAAACAGCACGATCGGGGTTGAAGGAGCGATATTGCGTGATCGCAATGTCGGCAGTTTTTATCAGGAGCCCCTGCTAGCCGGTACTTGATACATTGTTCCTGAAGCCACAGATTCGCAGCACTGGCGGATTTAGTTCCGTCCAATGATGGTTGGTTTAATTCCGTTCAAGAGCATGACTTGTTGTGCAATTGCTGGTAGCGGAAGGTCGCGATGGGACTGATATAGCAACCGAAGTCAATCCTCTGTCGCATTGCGTCGTCTCGACAAATTTGAATTTTCTACCGTGTCTCAATAGCGGAACTTGCGATCTGGCGTATCTCCCAAAGCAGCGGATTGCGATTGTCATCGCTCCATATGAGGTGAAGCTCGGCGATGCACTCATCAGAAAGATCGAGCGGACGGAAGACGATGTTGTCGAAGCAAGCATTTTGCGTTTCTGCCGGGACGATCGCCAGACCTATTCCCGCACTGACCAGCGACAGGATCGCCTGTGAGTGGGTCATGCTCTGAACGATGCGAGGCGTGATCATGTTTTCCGCAATGAGCCTTGCCAGTTTGTCGTGCAGGTACCGGGCCGGAGCGGAAAAGGTGATGAAGGGTTCGCCGTTAAGTGCATCCAAGGTCGGCCGGCGCGTGGCCGCGAGCGGGTGGGCACGCGGGATGGCGAGCATCAGCGGCTCACGCGCAACGCAGATGTTTTCTAGATGGTTGGGGCTGGCAAGAGGGCGTGAAAAGCCAATGTCGATATCGCCAGCATTAATAGCCTGAAGCTGCTCGGATGTTTCCATCTGCACCAGTTCAAGCTCAATCTGCGGTGCTGCCATGCGCGCCCGGCTTATGAACTTCGGCAAAAAGCTGTAGGTGGCAGCCCCAACGAAGGCAATCTTCACTGATCCGGCGCTACCGCGCGCTGCTCTTCGTGTCGCGATTACGGCCGCATTGCTTTGCTCCAGCAATTTTTGGGCTTCTGCAAGAAAAGTCATTCCGGCAGCCGTAAGTGAGACTCGTCTGCTGGTCCGCTCCACCAGCGTGACATCCAGTTCCTGTTCCAGAAGTTTGATCTGTCGACTAAGCGGCGGCTGGGTGATGTTTAGCCGTCTGGCAGCTCGGCTGAAATTCAGCTCGGATGCCAGAATGACGAAGGATCGGACCTGTCCCATATCCAGCATCTATTCAAATCCTGTATCAATATCCAAGAATAATCGATTTGGACTTAAATTGATTGGGAGGGTATTAGTCAAGCTAGGACATGGCCCGGCAGGGCCGAGCAATGGGTGGAGCCATGGATACGCAATCCGCAAAAACGAATGATCTGTCCCAGGCTGTTTCGAGCGATCAGATTGCCTGGATCAAGTTATCGTCGATCTTTCTGCCGCTGAAGACCCCTATAAGCGATGCGAAAGTGCTGACCGGGCGGCAGAAACCGTTGACGGAAGTGGCGTTTCTGTTTGCCGAAATCGAGACGAAAAACGGCCATAGCGGTATAGGTTTCAGCTATTCCAAGCGTGCCGGCGGGCCGGGGCAGTATGAGCACGCCAAGGAAATCGCCCATGTGCTGATCGGTGAGGATCCGAGCGATATCTGCAAGTTGTGGAACAAGCTGTGCTGGGCAGGAGCTTCCGTCGGGCGCAGCGGGCTTGCGGTACAGGCGATCGCGGCTTTCGACGTAGCGCTATGGGATCTGAAGGCCAAGCGGGCCGGCCTGCCGCTCGCTAAGCTGCTCGGCGCACATCGTGACAGCGTGCAATGCTACAATACATCCGGTGGCTTTCTATCTTCGCCGATCGAGGAAGTGCTCGACAATGTCGAGAAGTCGATCTCGGCCGGCATTGGCGGCATCAAGATCAAGGTCGGGCAGCCGGATATGGCAGTGGACCTGAAGCGCGTAGCGGCGGTGCATGACAGGATCGGCGGACGGGCTGCGATGATGGTCGATGCCAACCAGCAATGGGATCGCCCAAGCGCCATGCGTTTCGGCCGGCTGATGGAGCCTTACAATCTCACCTGGATCGAGGAGCCGCTTGATGCCTACGACGTCGAGGGGCATGCAGCGCTGGCAGCCCAGCTCGATACGCCGATCGCGACCGGCGAGATGCTGGCAAGCGTGTTGGAGCATATTGCGCTGATCCAGAACAATTCGGTCGACTTTATCCAGCCGGACGCACCACGCGTCGGCGGCATCACCCAGTTCCTGAAAATCTGCGCGTTGGCGGAGGCGAAGAAGCTGCAGCTTGCGCCGCATTTCGCCATGGAGATCCATCTGCATCTGGCCGCAGCCTATGAACTGGAGCCATGGGTGGAGCATTTCGACTGGCTTGACCCGCTGTTCAATGAACGACTTGAGATACGGGATGGCCGGATGCTGGTGCCGAACCGG
>NZ_AHZC01000039.1 GCF_000247475.1 Rhizobium sp. PDO1-076
CAGCCGGTATCCAACTCTTGGCGGGCTGCAGACCATCTGAGACAGCATTCCGCTTTCGCGTCATATGCCAAACGGCCCTCAGAGTTCGATTATAGGCGCGCTCCCGGTTCTTCGGCGAGCCAGTCGGAAACTCTCTCAGTCTTCCAACCAGCCGCCGACGGCCATCCTCTCCCTTGCGCCGCCACCCGTCCCGCTCAGGGCCCAATCGTTCTGTCGGCACCACGCTGGAGCAGAAAATTGAGGACAAATTCAATGGGATGGTGATCCGAGCGCGTGCGGTCAAGTTGGCGGGTACGAGCGGCCCCTTTTGAAGAGCTTGACACCAAAGCGCTCGCCTTAAGAGAATGTAGCGGATCTCAAGTGTTCGATGCCCTTGTAAACAACACTTCTGCTAACCGGAATCTTCCATTTTCGCGCACGCACTGCGCCACAATATCGATCCCCGTTTTCAGCAAAGTGAAGATGTCGGCGCGATCAATGCCGGCTCCACCGTCAGACTCCTTTACCAAGAGCGCCAGCTGCTCGAAGGCAAGTTCTGCTGAATTCGCATGAACAGTCGTTATTGAGCCGGGATGGCCGGAATTGACATTACGGATGTAGTAGAAAGCAGTGCCGTCGCGAAGCTCTTGAAGCAAGATGCGATCCGGCCGCATGCGAAGACATGACTCCAGAAGCTCGCGCGGCCCCGCACGGGAAAGGCCCTGCCCGCCCTTGGAGTAGAATAACCGCACATGATTTGGCTGCGAGATCACCAGCTCAGGCGTGTCTTCGATCGAGATGATCCTCTCGGCTTCGGGAATATGTTTGATGAGTGCTTTCGAAAGCGTGGTTTTGGCTGAACCTGTTGCACCTGAGATGATGATGTTCTTCCGGGCAATGACTGCTTGGCGCAGGAAATCCTTAAAACGGCCAGCACGGTAGATGTCGCTCAGATCCTCATCCTGCGAGGATGAGGCACTATTCGCTGCGCGCGTTTTCTCGAAAAACCCATTTTCCTCCAGGTCATCAAGGCTGAAGTCGACCGACGAGGGCTTTCGGATTGTAATGCTGACGGTGTCTTTCGTCGTCGCCGGCGGGATGACGATCTGGATTCGTTCGTCGCCTGGGAGCGTTGCCGAAAGTATGGGACGTGTCTCGTCAATCGACTGATGAGAGAAACTCGCTACGGCCCGGGCAAGGCGCATGAGCTTTTCGAAGGTCAGTTCCGGCGTTTCATGGGTCCGCCAACCGCCGGGACCTTCCGTCAGCACCTGCCCAGGCCGATTCACAATCACTTCATAGAGGGACGGATCCTGCAGGTATGTCGAAAATGGCTTCAAGAGCTCGCTTACAACAGCCGAGTCCTGCCCCTCCGACATTTCCTACCCTACTTCGTTACGAGCGTCGACCGCGGCGAAAAATCCCCGAGCACTGCACGGTCGAAAATGCGGTTTCTCGGTTCCGTCACCCGAAGACGATAAATTCCGGAAAAGTCGAGATCGCGAGCGACAAAGATCGAGACCACTTCGCCCTGGTGCTTGTTCAGCGTCGGTGGGATGTTGATGGATTGTTCGACCGCAATGGCGGCCGCCTGTTGACCGGCGCTCGTCGTGTTCTGCGCGTCAACGTCGCTATCCTGCAGCCGACTGCTGGCATAGCTGGTCGCATCCCCGACAATAGAAAGAAGAAGGGCGCTGCCGAAGCGCTCCCACCAGTGGGTGTCGACATAGCCGCCAACGCCGGCGCGACCGAGCGCGTCGGTCGCTGGCGATGCGAGCGTGACGATAACCCCCTTTGGAGTTTTGGCTCGATTCCAGAGAACGAACAGGCGTTTTTGTCCGCGCTGAAGCCCGCCCCGATATTCTCCGACAACCTGCGTGCCCTTTTCCATCAGCACGACCCGGCCGTTGTCTGAAAGAACATCGCGGTTAATCACGCAGCTGGTAAAACCTGGCTGGTCGGACGCCAGTGCCGTTTCGAGCACGCAAGGGATCGAAGTGCCCATCGCGACGACAAAATCGCGGTTCCCAAGTGTCCCGGCGCGTGAGCCCTCGAGGCGGGTCGGACGCAGCAAACCATTGAAGCGCTGTTCATCGTTGTTCTGCTGGTTCTGAGCAATCATAGTGTTGTCGAGCGGTACGAAATTGCCGTTGTCAGAAGTACCCGCGTTGGCAGGGTCCCGTCGCTCTGTCGCGTTTTTCTGCCCGCTGCTGAAGGCCATTACCGGCGCGCGGCGGGCTGAGTCGAGAAGTTTGTCGCTCTCTTCCACGACCGGTTCAGCGACCGGGGTCGGCAACTTGACCTCCGGAATCACCGGGGTCGGCTCCCCCCTTTCCTTGGCCGCCTCAAAAGGATTTGTCTGGCGAATAACAACGCGCTCGGGCTGGACATTATCATCTTTCGCCTTCTTGCCCGTCGTCGACCAGAGTGCAAACCCGACAAAAGCCCCGATGGCAACGGCGACGGCACCGCGCTTTAAAAGCGGATTGTTGTCGATCCGCCGACCGGTGACCGTTTCCGCGCGTTCTCCGGGAATGCGTGCTTCATCTTCTTGAGCCATGACCGTTCTCTTCCCTATTGCCCGGCGACGTCGTTTTTCACGATGCGCTCCACCGAGGGAGACGTCGTATTCGTGTCGGGGTTGATACCGACGCGGTCGTAGGCCTCGTTGAAGACGCAGAGCACATCCTTGCCTCGACGCAGGATGAACTTGCGGCTGATGGCGTGCACCACCACCAGATTTCCGTCGACCGACTTCGGAACAAGGCTTTCGGATCCGTCGGAATTCTCCATATAAATCGCGGGCATTTCCTGGTTGCCCACAAAAGCGAACGTTGTGATCTTTCCGTTGTCGTAGACGCTTTGCGGCTCCAGTGCCTGCGAGCCCTGAGCCGAATAGCGCCAATTTCGTGGGCCATATGCTTCGTGGAGGGCCAGCACATTGTCGGCGTCCTTCGCTTGGGCGGCGAGCGCCCTCGATGCGGCCTGCTGGCGGCGAAGCTCGGCTTCATCTCCTGGATACCTGAACTTCACGTAAAAATAGGTGTTCTGCCCGGCCTCGACAGAACCGTCTCGCACCGTCAATTCCATCTGGTAGCTGCGGGTCGAGCCATCCCGCCGCGTTGTCACAACAGATATGTTCGTCACCGGCTGGTTCTCGCGGGGTTTCAGGAACAGGATGTTACCTGCCGGCGCGACTTCCCAGGCGACGCTGTTGCCGAGCGCCACATGGGCGATTTCCTCGTCCGCCGCGAACTCGACCTGTACGGATGACCGCAAGGTGCCGACGACCCTCGTGATGTTGTAGGGTTGGTAGTTCACAAATCGGACACGGCTGTCTTGCGAGGCGCCTCGTGGAATCTCCAGCGCAAGCGCGGGCGACATCGTAATTGATAGAAAGAGAGCGACGATTGGTGTGGTCCGCATCATCTCACCTCCTCCGGATCTGCACGATATTCGCTGACGACAAAACCAAGCGGGTTCACCAGTCGGTCGGTCGACGACATCGGAGCGTTTGCGTACGAATAGGTAAGGCTCGCAACCCAGTGGGTCGTCCGCACCTCCTCGCCGCGCGTAATCGTGCGCATGTAGCGCACCGAGACGACATTCTGATTGATGAGAAAAATCGAAGCGACATCGATCCTCGCCGTGGCTGCGCGACCATAAATGTTCTGAGGCGATTCCGGGTTGCTGCCGCGGTACAGTCCCGCGAACCGTGTCTGCTCGGCTTGCGTGGACAAAAGGGCGATGGTGCGGAAGTTCTCTTGCGCTTCGCTCCAGACGTAACCCTCGCGGGCGCGGACATATCTGGCAGCGAAGTATTTTGTCACGGCCTCGTCGTAGGTGCCGGCCGTCGATGTCAGCGCCGACACGACATCGACAATGCCTGTCGAATTGTCGACACGCACCACAAAGGGTTCAACCGTCTTGAGGGGCGTGAGACCCGCGATCGCAAAGACGGACACGCCGGCGACAAATCCTGAGACGATAGCGATCGACCAGGCAATCCGGTTCGAACGCTCGATCTGGATCATTCGGTCCTGGTCGAAACGACGTGCTTTGTCGAAGTAGCTCTTGAGATTATCTGTCGTCACCATGTCTCATCCCTCACAGCGGCGATAGGAACCATCGATGTCCAGATGCGCAAAGGCTGTGGGCTCGCTGACCTCTTCGACAAAGGGTGTCACGGACGTGGAGGAGTTCGCGTTGGACTGCTGCTGTTTCAGCTTACTGTCGCCTTCCCATTCCCACATCGAGCGGTTCAGAGGTCGGCGTGAATAGCCATCGCATTTCGGCAAAGGGTAGGTCAGTGATGCGCAGCCGCCAAGCGTGGCTGCAATGACGAGCAATACGGCAGGCTTAATCATTCAGGCAGGCCTTTTCTTATTGTTCTGAAGTGTGTCATGCGCCGGCACTCCTTGATCCGAATGCCCGGCCCGCAAAGCGCGCTCCGCGACCGATCATTCGGCCGGTGTAAGAGGTCCCTCGCGCCAGCATGCCTTCATGTGCATCTCGTGCAGTCGTGTAGCCGTAGACCAGCGACGCGCCGCCAGAGGCCAAAGCTGACGCAATACCGGGCAACTGGTAGAACACATAAAGGGCAGCGATCCCGATGGCGCAGAGTGCGATTGGACGCATGAGAACGTCGCTGTAGCTATCAATAGCGGTGAAGGTCGAATCGATGCAGGAGATCAGCAGTGAGCCGACGGCAACAACGAGCACCTGCAGGATCACGAAGTTTGCGAGCTGCCCAATCCAGGACTCGGTAAAACGGCGCGTCGACTGGAACATGGCGAGCGCGATGAAAATCGGCCCAATAGCCAACACGATTGCCAGCGCCAACCGTGCATAGAGAGAGACCACGTAGCCGATCCCCGCGACGAGGAAGCTGACACCGATCACCATCATGCCACCGACGCCGGTGACAATATCGACCGGCCAGGAAGCGCGGGACCAGATATCGGTCGCAGAAGCCTGGCCTTTGTCGAGCAGGCTGTCAAAGGTGCTGGCGCTCGGCGCTGCACCCGAATTCAGGGCCTGCGCGATCTCGCGGGGCAAAACGTCGAAGAAGACGTTCGTGACATAGGTTTGGTATTCGCCAGCGTTCTTGACCAGCATGACGATGATCGCGAGCTTTATCGCGCGGAAGGCAAAATCAAGGATGGGCTCCTGCACGGAGCCGCGCAGGACGAGATAGCCATAGAGAACGACATAGAGAGTGACTGCCGCCGTCAACGGACCAGTGGCCCATTCGGCTATGTTCGATGTTCCATCGGAGACGAAAGTCTCCAGCGGCTGTTTGAACTGCCCGTCGATGAACGCGAATACCTGGTACATCGGATCAGCCTCCCAGCGCTTTGCGCATGTTTTGGAGGGGTAGCTTTCCGTCGGCGGCTTCCGCGTTCCGGCAATTCGGCGTGTCGCGCAATTCACCCGGATTGTTGCAGCAGTTAGAAATGGTACGGCTCAGCAGTGGTTCGTCAGCGATCAGCTCATCGACGGTGTACGTCCGCTCGGATTCCTGGGAGCAAGCGGCCAGCAGCAAGAGGCTAATGAAGATGGGGATCCGCCTCACTGCAGCGCCGCCTTCATCGCATCCATGCGTTGCCGCCAATCCTCGGACTTGCGCTGCTCGTCGAGCTGATTCTGCGCTTGCTGGACCATCCGCAACCCCTCCATTCGAAGGACGTCGGTCTGTAGGAATGCCTGTTCGGCCTGCAGGCGAGCCTGCAAATCAGCAATCTCCTTGGCGTCGCCCGCGGTAGAAATTTTCTCGCGCAACTGATCGATTCCGTCGATCCGCTTGGTGGCAGCATCGTAAATCTGCTGACCGAGGCTCATCTGACCCGCATTCTGGCTCTGAATACGCGACAGTTCTTTGGCATAAAAATCGTCGGCACTGGTGCGGTAGGTCGAGCTACTGTCCAGGAACTTCGAGGCGGAATCGCCGAACACGCCGGTGCCATTGCCTTTGAGCAAACTCTCGATCGCGGCGAAATCGGACGGAAGCGCCTTGCGGATGGCAGGATCGTTGAGAACGCTCGCGACATCCGCCATGTCGGTCAGCTTGTTGAGTGAGCCATAAAGCTGCTGCGCTTGCTCAATCTGCTGATTAAGCGCATCGAGTTGCGACTTGAGCTGCACGATGCTTTCGATCTGCTTGGCGATAGCTGACTGATCGATGACCGGGATCCCCTGCCCTGCTGCACCTTCGGCGGAAAGAATAAGTGCCATGGCGAGCACCGCGCCTTGAAGTCGATAGGAAGCCATCAGCTTGCACTCCTTCGCTGTTGGAAAACGGGAAGCCAATCCTTGACGTCATTCCCAACCTCTGCGCGGATCACGTCGAGAAGTTCGACATTGGCGGTCCGACCGGAAAGGATGGCGAGCTCGTCATCGAAGCCGTTGAGGTCGAGCTCGGCGACGACGCTGTTGTGTCCCTGCTTCAACACGAACCTCCGGCTCTCGACCGAAAGCTCGCGCGCAATCAATTCGTATTCGCGCTCGGTGAGTTTGAATCCGTCGACATAGTCGGCATGGTTGCCGCGCGCGTTGGGCAGGAAGATCTGTGTCGGGCATTGCTCGATGATCGTGTGCGCGATCGGCGAGTTCAGCGCGTCGCGTGGGCTTTGCGTGGCAAACAGCATCAACCCATTTTGTTTGCGGATAGTCTTCAGCTTGTTCTGCGCAAGATCGCGGAAGCCCTCGTCCTGGAGGGCCTTCCAGAATTCATCGATGACGATGATGATCCGGCGGCCGTCGATCAGTTGCTCCACACGGTGGAAAAGGTAGGCCATCAGCGGTGTGCGGATTTCCTCGTTGTCGAGGAAGTCGGTCATGTCGTAGCCGATGAACTTGCCTGACCCGCCGAAATCGCCAAAGCCTATATCCTCGATGACATTGTCGAATACCCAGCCGAGTGGCCCTCCCCTCTCCCACCGGCGGAGCCTGGCGGCGATCCCTTCCGGATCCGTGTTATTGAGGAAAGTCCGGAGTGCGCCGATCGTCCGCCGGTCAACGGGCAGGTCGGCAAGACCATCGATCGCGCCGGAGATGTCGCGAAGTTCGGTGACAGTCAGTTCCCGCGTTCCTGAACCCAAAAGCTTGCCGACCCAACGTGCCAGGAACACCTTGTTCTCCGCCGTAAGGTCGAGGGCCTTCAGGGGAGCGCAGCCCGTGGGGACGCCATTCTTCAGTGGCAGGTAGGTGCCGCCGGCGGCGCGGACATAGAGGTCCGCGCCCCGATCCTTGTCGAAGAAGACAACATGCGGATCATGTTTTTCGAGCTGCGAGAGCATGAAGTTCACGATCACGGTCTTGCCGGCTCCCGATGGGCCGCACATGAATGTGTTGCCGAGATCGCCGTAATGGAGGTTGAAGTAATAGGGTGATCCCGAGGCCGTCTTGAGCAGAGCAACAGCGGGTCCCCATTCATTGCCGTCCTTCTGTCCGATCGGATAGGAGTGGAATGGTGCCATTGCTGCGAAATTTTTAGAGCTGATCGCCCCCGATCGCGCCCGGTAGCGGAAATTGCCCGGCAGTTGCGCCCACCAGGCAGCCTCGAGGCCGAGATCCTCTCGTGCCACGACGGCGCCACCATTGGTCAGGCTGGCGCGCGCTTTTGCGAGATTGTCCGTCAGTTCCTTCACTGTGGTTGCGAAGACGGACAGCGTCAGGTGATGCTCGCCGATCACGAACCGGTTCGACTCCAGATCGTCCATTGCATCGTCAAGCTCGTCGATCTGCGAAGCCGCCTTGTCGCCGCTGCTCACCAACTGGTTCTGCTTTCGCCCCATGATGACGCGAGCGTCCGCCTTCGACACAAAGCAGAAGGATTGGGAAAGGATGAGTTCAAAGGGACTTGTCAGAATGCCGTCCAGCATGCCGGTCCTGGTGCGGGCCGGGTATTCCTTAAAGCTCAGCATGCCGGCAAATCGGCTTTCCGCCTCATGCCGAATCTCGATCGTTTCACGACCGATGATGACCCGATCCGAGTAGATCGCCGAAGCGATGCGGCCTTCGGTCAGAGGCACTCGCTCGCGCCTTCCGCCGACGATCTGGTGCAGCACCTCGCTCGGTTCGGAGAAAAGCATGCCTTCCTGTTCGCAGAGAGAAAGCACACGTGGTTCGAAACGCTTCAAGCCTGCCATCACGTCGACGACCTTGTCCTGAAGCTGTTTCAAAGCCTCTTCATCGTGCTCCATATCCAAGCGTTTGGCTCGCCGAAGGCGCGATAGCAGCTTTGCCGCCTTGTCGGCCGGATCGCGCCCTGGCGACCATAGCACGGTCAGATAGAGATCGTTGCGGAACAGGTCTTCCCGCACCATACGCTCGCGGTATTTCTCGTTGAGCGCGGCAGAGAATGGTGTTGCAAATGTCCCATCTGGATAGTCGCTATCTCGACGCCGGACGAGGTGCGTCCAAATCGCTAACCGCTCATCGGCAATATTTCGATAAAGGGTGTTGAGGTCGCGATGGAGGGCGTTGAGATCGAGCACATCAGCGGTTTCGAACGACACACCGTCCAGCGCGACCATGACCATCAGCGTTCGGGAGTCGAGCGCGATTGTCTTCTCGTCAATGTGGCGCACATAGGGAATGAACGCCTCGGGTAGGAGCTCACGAGATCTGAGGGTGGCGATGCTAGGCAAATCCAATATCCCTTTCGTCAAAGCGGCGGGCCAGTCGGAGAGGGGAGAGTGTTGCACCGCCCCAATAGGCACTGTTGCGGGTACGGCCGCGTGTCTCGATCCAAGCCAGCAGGATGCGGAACATGTTGTGATCGTGCTTGACGAGAGCTCGAAACACGAAATGGAAGACGAGGCCCACGAGCGCATAGGCAACCGAACCGGCAACGAGGTAGAAGATCGTCGTGGCCATCACGTTCATGCCCATGGCCTCCATGGTCACACCCGCGATCATCGCCGGTCGCGTGCAAGCAATGAACAGCGTGTCCTCTTCGAGCGTCGGTCGGTCGGCCACCATATCCATCAGCTCCCGACGATGGTGCCGACGAGCTCTGAGGCGCCCGCGATCACACCGATGCCGATGATCCAGTAACCGGCTCGCCTCAGATCCATGTAGCCAAACATCCACGCGATCGCGATGACGATCACCGCAATCGTGGCCAATAGCCGGAAAATATTGCCGGTGAGAAGATCGACAATGTTCTGCAGGATTGTCTCGATGCCAGCGGCCTGCGCGAAGGCGGGCTCGGCCAATGTCGCAACGATGGCCATTGCCATCACGGTCGAGGCGGCAATCGGGCGGAAACGGGAACTGAAAGTCATTCACTCTGCTCCATTTTACTATTTTGAAACACGATGGCGGATGATCGGCGCCGGATCTTGAAGACGTCCCATGCCGGCGCCGCGGAGTTCACTTCTGTTTCTTCCGGGGAGTTTACCGCCACAACCTCGGCAACGGCGTCTCCGCCGGGAACTTCGTTTGGGACGTCCTCCTCCCTCCCCTCCCCTGGGTCGCCAATTGTCACTCGTGCGATGGTCGGCCCCAGCCGTTTGATTTCGCGGCGAACCAGATCGTCGTAGCTGACCATGGCGCCGACAGATGGATCGTCACGTCCATAGTAGGATTGCAGCATGACCTGCTCGGCCCTGTTGGGGCCGGCACCCACCTTGACCGCGAGGCGATAATAGCCGTCGAGTAGCGTCGCTGTAGCTTGAAGGTTAAGGCACGGATCGAAAGCGTCGGATATCGAGAGTTTGAGCCTCGGAAGCTCATCTGCTTCGATGCCGCCGAGGCCCAACTGGATGTCATGGTGTTCGGCCATCAATGATGTGGCGATTTCGATTGCCTCAGCCTTCGTCGCAGGTTGCCGCCTGAGTGGCGTGCCGCTGTTGATCCGGATGTTGAACGGAGCGAACCGGCTTTCGAGGCTGACGACGGCCGCAAGGGTTTCGGATGAAACGTAGGGCGCGCAGGTCTGCGCAAGATCGAGGAAGGCTACGGGCATGTTCAGAACCACACCCTCTGCTTGCCGACCCCTTCGATCGTCACATCGATGTATCGAGGTTTCTCGCGCACCAATGGACGGGCCACGGTATAGGCCATGCACTGATAGCGACCGTTTTCCTTCTGCCAGCGCGGAGACATAACTGAGCCATCGTTTAAACCGCCGCCATCTCTATCCCGCTGGCAGAAACTATTGCGCACGGCCTGCGGCGATGTAGAAATGCACGTCGTCTCACTTCCACGCGGGCCATAGCCAGCAGACAAACGGTAGCCGGCATTGCAGTAGTATGGTTCGTAGCGTGGGCGGGAGCTTTGAAACCCGACACCCGTGCAGGTCGGAAACGAACGCCCTCTTGAAAGCCAGCTCCAGAGCTTTTCGATTGGTGGCCTGCATTCGGCATATTGTGTCGCGCCGCCGGGATTGGATAGGCACAGGATAACCTGGCACCCCCATTCGTCGGCACGAGCGCTTCGCTCCGAAATGGTATAGAGTGAGGCGAACCCTAACGCTGCGATGATCGTTCGAAAGAAAAGGCCCTTCATGCCCCCTACCCTCCGTTTTCTCCAATGTCAGCTGCGATTGAAAAGCGACTCGCCTCAACCCTCATACTATTCAACTTATAGATAGTTAAAAAAATGGCAAGCAATTTGAGCGACCGATGGCAAAGCCAAGCGTTATCTGTCTTCGCAGTGCGTGAAATTCTGGAAAAGCCGATCGAGGGCGAATCGGCGCAGTCCCGTATCAAACAGATCGGGATGATGAACATCCTGTACATGATGCATCAGGCCCACGAGAATCTAACACTATCAAATATAATAGAAATGACCGGAATGACGCGCGGCGGTGTTATTGAAACGATGGACTTTCTGGTTGAGCGAGGCATCCTGCTTGAAACACTTGGCAAAAACTCCATGGGGCGCGGTACGGCGCGACAATTCCAATTTACACCAGGAGTATTTGAGAGCCTGCGCCTAGTCGTTGGAGAGGGAAAATACTGATTTTAACCAGCAAATAATGCTCACTATCTGACTGGAGCCCGAGCGTTGGCAGCAATGCGGCTCCGGCGGGGCGCTGTTGTTGACGCGTCACGTCGGGCGCACCGCACCTCTAGCCAGAACCGCCGAGCTGTGTTCACGGAGACGAGTGGTGCTGGAGCTCGTGATATCCGCAGAGCCGGATGGCTGCGACGTTGCAAGAGCACTACTACTTAGAGTGGCGCTGCGCGCACTCGCCGGAACCGATCCATGCGGCAAGCCGTTATTTCCGCCACCGCCAACTCATCGTTGGCATGCCTGCGACCTAACGCTCGAACCGTTCCAGCATCGTCTTGAGTTGAGCGTTCTGCAGCCGAAGTTTGCGAATAAGCTCGCTGCGCAAGAGCTTTATCTCGTCGTCGAGGCTGATGGCCTGAGAGGTAACGGTGGGAGCGTTCGCAAGCTGGGGTCCGGCGACTGCTTTCGCGGCCCTGTTCCTGTGTCGCCTTGGCGCTGAGGCCTGTGGGGCTGGCAAGGACGCTTGGCGGTCGAGTTCTTCCGCAACATTGCTGCCGTGATCAGACACGGCATGAGCAGCAGCATCCGTCGCCCGTGCCATCCCGGCTCTCGCCTCAATGTCGACAGCGTCTACCGCTTTGCCCCGCGCCCCCGCGATCGCTCCGGCGTGCGCCGGTCCGG
Organism: Rhizobium sp. PDO1-076; assembly: GCF_000247475.1. Classification (GTDB taxonomy): domain Bacteria; phylum Pseudomonadota; class Alphaproteobacteria; order Rhizobiales; family Rhizobiaceae; genus Allorhizobium. The sequence goes on from NZ_AHZC01000039.1 coordinate 11,626, forward strand.
TCACGGGAGCCGCGTCGTCAGAGACTGTCTCGGCAGCCGGAAACGTTGCGGCACCCGGTTGCTCGACGACGTCAGGGCTGGGCAAGAGCCGCTGCGGCTCCGGGCGCCGTCTTGACGTCAAACGGGCAACGAAATTCCATAAGGATGTCATTGTCATTGACCTCGTGTTCTAAGAGCT
>NZ_AHZC01000038.1 GCF_000247475.1 Rhizobium sp. PDO1-076
CGACTGGAGCAGCACCGGTACCGGTACCGGCCACCCATGCCTGCGGTGACGAAGCACATATGCGTGCCGTTGAGATGGTCGATGATCTCGTCGATGCATTCTTCAGCCGCCGCACGGCCGACTTCCGGCTGCGAGCCGGCGCCGAGACCTTCGGTGACGCTGACGCCGAGCTGGATGATCCGTTCGGCCTTGGTCATGGTCAGCGCCTGGGCATCTGTGTTGGCGACGACGAAGTCGACGCCCTGCAGGCCAGCGGTGATCATGTTGTTGACGGCATTGCCGCCACCGCCACCGACACCGAAAACGGTGATCCGGGGCTTCAGCTCAGTGATGTCTGGCTTCTGCAGCTTGATGGTCATGGTACCAGTCCCTTCTTTTTCCGGCCGCATCGCCTAGCCGGCCAAGTCATTTCAACAGATTTCCCTGTCCCGAACCTTGTGGGCCCGGCGGGTGAACTCAAAAACTCTCTTTCAACCACTGACCCATGCGGGCGAAGCGGCTGTTTCCATTGCCGAAGGGCGAGAACAATCCGCCCTGCCCGGCATGTGTTTCCTGATCCGCAACCTGCGGATAGATCATCAGACCGACCGCAGTGGAGAAGGCCGGTCCCTTGGCGGCGGCCGGAAGACCGGACACACCCATCGGACGACCAATCCGCACATTGCGGGCGAGAATACGGCGGGCCGCTTCCGGCATGCCTGTCAGCTGGCTGGCGCCACCCGTCAGCACGACGCGCTTGCCGACCACCGGAGAGAACCCCGACTTCTGGATCCGGTCGCGCAGCAGTTCGAGCGTTTCCTCGATCCGCGCACTGATGATCCGGGTCAGGAGCGCCCGCGGAACCTGTGTCGGCTGGTCGCGGTCGTCCTCGCCGATCGGCGGGACGGAAATCATCTCGCGGTCGTCTGCGCCATTGGCGACAGCCGATCCGTGAACGACCTTCAAGCGTTCTGCATCCTCGATACGGGTCGAAAGCCCGCGCGCCAGATCGGTGGTCACATGATGACCGCCAATCCCGATGGCGTCTGTATGGATCAGCTTGCCTTCTGCAAAGACCGAAATGGTGGTCATACCGCCGCCCATGTCGATCGCAGCGCAACCGAGCTCCACCTCGTCGTCGACCAGGGCAGCAAGGCCGCTGGCATAAGGCGTGGCAACCACACCCTCGACGGTCAGGTGGGCGCGATTGATGCAGAGCTCCAGGTTGCGGAGTGCTGCACGTTCGGCCGTGACCACATGCATGTCGACGCCGAGGACGTCGCCATACATGCCAAGGGGATCGCGGATTCCCCGCTCTCCGTCAAGCGAAAAGCCTGTCGGCAGCGAATGAAGAACGGCACGGTCATTGCCCTGCGACTGCTGGCCGGCAGCGACGAGAACCTTGCGCAGATCGCCCGATTCCACTTCCTGGCCACCGAGATCGATGGTTGCCGTATAGACATCGGAACCGATGCGGCCGGCGGAAACATTGACGATCAGGCTTTCGACGGTCAGGCCGGCCATCCGCTCCGCCGCATCGACGGCGAGACGGACAACGTTTTCCACCGCATCGAGATCGGCAATCACACCGGACTTGATGCCATGCGAGCGCTGATGACCGAGGCCGATAACCTCGACATTATGCGTGCGGCCCGGCAGCACGGAGCTTTCGCGGCGCGGCGTCAGTCTGCCGATCATGCAGACGACCTTTGTCGAGCCGATATCCAGCACGGAGACCACATGGGCACGCTTGGACGAAAGCGGCTTGGTGCGCGGCAGACCAAAATTAGAGCCCCCGAAGAAGTTCATATGTTCTGCTCCGCCTTTTTCAGCGCCTTGCGACGCGCCTCGACCGCAGCAATGCGGCGCTCCTGCGCTTCCGGCGTCAGACGCACAGCGACTCGATCATGCAGGCGCATGTCGATCGCCGCGATATCGCGCGACAACACCTGCTGCTCTTCGTCGAAACGCGACAGAAGCGCCAGCGACTGATCAATTTCCGTTTCCGGCAGCTTCACCACGATGCCGTTGTCGAGATGGATATCCCAGCGACGACCGGCGACACGAACGAAAGCCTTCACCCGCGAGGCGATGCCCGGCCACTTGGCAAATTCTTCTTCGATGGCGGCCGCACCCGTTTCGGCGTCACGACCAACGAACAGCGGAAGAGAGGCAAACTTGTTGTCGCGCAGCGGCGCAATGACAGAACCCGAACGCTCGATGATCGACAGATCGGAACCATGCTGCCAGATCGCATAGGCCTGGCGCTCGCGGAGCAGGACCTCAACGGTGCGCGGATAGACCTTGCGAACCTCGACCGATTCGATCCACGGCAGATCGGCAAGCGACTTGCGCGCTTCGGCAATATCGAGACCAAGAAGACTGGTCGCGCCATCGAGGCCGAGCAATTGCAGAATATCGATTTCAGACGTGTGCTGATTGCCCGAGACACGGACATCCTCAATGGCAAAACCTGCAGTCGAGGTCATAGACTGAAGCACCGCCGGACCATGGCCACCAACAACAACCCCATGCAGGGCAACAGCGGAATAGAAACCGACAAAGGCAACCTTGCCAGCATGGCGCGGCAAAACGATCCGGCCAGAGCAGAGGCTGAGCACGAAGCGAACGACGCGACGCAGAGGACGCGGAAGGACAACCGTATCCGTGGCAGCAACATGCGCGCCGGGATACACCCCTTTGATCTCAGCCGATTTGTTGCCGCTTAGCGCAAACAAGAGGCGTCCTCCACCATCCAACGAACGAATTCACCAAAACCAAGGCCCGCATGGGCCGCCATTTCCGGCAACAGGGAGGTGGGAGTCATGCCCGGCTGATTGTTGAGTTCCAGCCAGATCAGATCACCATCTTCGGAGAACCGATCGTCGTAGCGGAAGTCTGAGCGACTCACTCCGCGGCAACCGATCGCCTGATGTGCCTTGACTGCCAATGATCGTATTTTTTGGTAAATTTTTGGTGAAATTTCCGCCGGAAGCACATGCTTGGAGCCGCCTTCCGCATACTTTGCATCATAGTCGTAGAAGCCATGTCCAAGCGGCACGACTTCGGTCACAGCCAGCGCGCGCCCGTCCATCACGCCACAGGTCAACTCGCGACCGGCCACATAACGCTCCACCATGACGACATCGCCGTAGCGCCATTCGGATGAAGTGAGGATCTGCGGCGGATGAGCCATATCCTCACGCACGATGACCACACCGAAGCTGGAACCTTCGCGAACCGGCTTCACCACATAGGGAGGCGCCATCGGATGTTCGTTGCCGATATCAAAACGGTTCATAATGATGGCTTCGGCAACCGGAACACCGGCCAGCGCTGCGATCAGCTTTGCCTGGCGCTTGTCCATAGCCAGAGCCGAGGCAAGGACGCCGGAATGGGTATATGGAATACCGAGATATTCGAGCACACCCTGGATCGTGCCATCTTCACCGAAGGGACCATGAAGCGCATTGAAGGCAACATCGGGACGCAGGGCAGAGAGAACTTCACCAACATCACGACCGACATCGACCCGGGTGACACGGTAGCCTTCGCTTTCGAGCGCAGCAGCACACGCCGTCCCGGAAGACAGGCTGACGGGACGCTCGGAGGAAATCCCTCCCATCAGAACCGCGACATGCTTGCCACTCATCAACGCCTCTCAACCAATCCAGAACCTGGGCCTGCGAACTCTCATGCCGCCGCGACCTTTGCAGGATGAGTAGAACAACATTAAGGTTAATGAAGCGTTTACTTTCGTTAACTTGCCGCCATAGGCCACATCCGATCCGGCTGAATCAAAAATCGCAGGCATCAAGACAAGTTATTGAAACTAAATATATAAGTCCACGAAATCACTCAGGCACGGCGGCGAGCGGCCGAAGCATCGGCGGAGGCCTTCTGCTGACGATTGCGGTCCCCGGCACCCGGAATCAGCGAAGCAGCATGCACGATTCGATTCCGGCCGGTGGCCTTGGCATGGTACAGCGCCATGTCAGCATCCGAGAAGATTTCGCTGAACCCGCGATCGGCCGTGGCATCCGTCATGCCGCCTGACACGGTGACACTGAACACCCTTCCGACCGTTCCGATGGACGCATCCGCCACCCTCGCCCGGATCTCCTCGGCAAGCAGCATGGCATCCTGTGGGGTGACGCCGGCGAGCAGCACAGCAAACTCCTCGCCACCGATGCGCGACAGCACGCCACGCCCCTTGACGGCCGCAGCCATTACAGCGGCGACGGTGACTATCACATCATCACCGGCCTTGTGTCCGAGGCTGTCATTGACGGCCTTGAACCGATCGATATCGAAAAGCAGCAGCGAGACCGGTCCCCGGCTCTTTTCAAACTCATCAAGGAAGGCCCGCCGGTTCATCAGGCCGGAGAGCATGTCGGTGCGGCTGAGTTCTTCAAACCGCTGGCGCGATACGCCGAGATCGTAAACGGCAAAGCCGACGACCGAATAGGCAAGCAGAGCCACGATGAAGGAAACGGGCGGTGTCAGCACGGTGGCGATCACCAGCGCCGGACCGAGATCATACGGCAGCAGTCCAAAAGCAACGAGCCCGAAATGCGAGAGCACATTTAGCAGATAGGCAAAAGCCGCAATCTTGACGGCCATCCGGACAGAACGGGAAAACACCGCCTTGCGCGATGCGAATTCGCCCAAGCTCAACTGCCGGATTATCCACTCGTTCGCCTTGCTGATCATCATTCGCCCCAATCGCCGGGCAGCATATTTCAGCGAAGTTAAAAATTCGTGGGAGCGATATGTTCGGCAGTTCAATGTAAGCGGGCGTGCACGCGACTGGTGGAGATACCGGAATCAAAATGGCAGCGAAAAGCGAGAACCGTTTGGTTTTGTACCCTTTGTTCCGGTTGCAATGTCCACCCGGCAGATTGCCACCTGCGCCAAAGCGCCATACCCTTGGCTGCTGAGAATAGGATTGGGAGCGGCCGATGATTTCAAGACGTCAGTTGATCGGTAGCGGACTGTCGGTCTGCCTGCCGTGGCTCCTCCCCACACGCCTGTTCGCAAAAGCACGATCCCGCCAACAGAGGTGACATTCCTGGTTATCAACGACATCCACACCTGCAACATGGGCAGCGGGCTTAGCCCAAACTGTGCCGAGGAAGGCAAGACCGATGAGAACCTGCTGCGCCACATAGCGGCACTGAACTGCATTGAAGACGAGCGCTGGCCAACCCACATCGATGGCAAACCCAGCGGCCTATCCAGCGCCGGACAGAAGATCGCCACTCCGCGCGGTATCGTCGTCAGCGGCGACATGACCGACGATGGCGGCGGCCAGACGGCGCTTGCCGCCGAAGGATCGCAACTGCTGCAGTTTTCCCACCGCTATCAGCAGGGCGTCGGTCCGGACCGCGTCCACTACCCTGTCTATGTCGGCCTGGGCAACCACGACCTCGACCAGGACGGGATCGCGCCACAGGGCGACTGGTACCGGCGCGAAATGCGCGAATATGTTCAGATGAACCATCGCCCCAATGTCTTCTTCAAGCCGACGGTGCCTGTCGACAACTACCACGACCTATCCGATACCTATTCATGGAATTGGGACGATCTGCATCTGATCCAGGCACAACGTTTCGCCGGCGACACCAACAAGGGTGCAGCAACCGCGATCGACTGGCTGAAAAATGATTTGGCCACCTATGCAGCCGACGGCCGACCCGTCATCATTTTCCAGCATTACGGCTTCGATGCCTTTTCGCGCGAGCGCTGGGATCCTCTGAAAAGCACCCTTGATGTCGACGGAACCGGCGCACCGCACTGGTGGTCCGATGAGGCGCGGTCAGTCTTTCTGGACGCACTCAAGGGCTATAATGTCCTTGCCATCGTCCATGGCCACCAGCATGAGACGCCGATGCTCTATCAGGCCGAGGGCTACGACATCATCAAGCCGAAAGCAGCCTTCATGGGCGGTTTCGGCCTGATCCGGATAACTGGCAGGACAATGGACGTGGTGCTGGCGGAGGCGACGGGCAATGACGGCGCCATCAGGTTCACCGCCGCCTTCAGCAAGACTTTTGCCTGAGACAAGACCGGTTTGGCGACCGGTCTTCAGTCGGCCTATCAGGCGGTCGCGGCCACCAGCCCCATGAAGGGCTTCACCTCGCGGCCTGGCATGAAAATGCCGACACGCTTGATTTCCCATTCCAGCTTGATGCCCGAATGTTCGAAAACCCGCTGGCGCACGGTTTCGCCGAGATATTCCAGGTCGTAGCCGGATGCATGGCCGACATTGATCATGAAATTGCAGTGCAGCGACGACATCTGCGCACCACCGATCATCAGGCCGCGGCAGCCCGCCTCGTCGATCAGTTCCCAGGCCGAGTGACCTTCCGGGTTCTTGAATGTCGAGCCCCCGGTCTTTTCCTTGACCGGCTGCACCGTTTCCCGGTGATGGCGCACCGCGTCCATGTCGGCCCTGATCTTGGCACGATCCTCGGTGAAGCCCTGAAACAGCGCGCTGGTGAAAATCAATCCGTCCGGCGCGGAGGAATGGCGATAGCTATAGCCCATGTCAGCATTTGACAGGACGTGGATATTGCCCTTGCGATCGACTGCCTCGACCTCGACCAGCCGGCTTGCGGTATCGCCACCGTTGGCGCCGGCATTCATCCGGATCGCGCCGCCGATCGAACCGGGAATGCCGTAATAGAAATGAAAGCCGCCGATATTGTTGTCCATCGCCATGGCGGCAATGTGCTTGTCCGGGCAGATGGCGCCAGCTCGGATCAGGTTTTCACCGGCCAGTTCCACCTGGCCGAAGCCCTTGGCGGACAGACGAATGACTACGCCGGGGATACCGCCATCACGCACCAGAAGGTTCGACCCGACGCCGACGACAGTCAGCGGAACCTCTTCCGGCAGCAACTTGAGGAAGCTCACCAGATCAGCGGTATCGTGTGGCTGGAACATCAGTTCTGCCAGGCCACCGGCCTGAAACCAGGTGACCCGATCCATCGGCGCATCCGGCGTCAGACGCCCCTTCAACTCGTTCACACCTAGGCCCAGCGAGGCCAGCAGCTTTTCCCCATCCACCTGTTTCATTCAAGACTTTCCCGAAATTGCATCAAGTTCCGCAGGCAGCACCCCCGCCCATTGCGTGATGTTACCCGCTCCCAACAGGACCACAAAATCACCCGGTTGCGCAATGCCTGCGATCAGCGAAGCCAATTGATCAGGCGACGGCAGATAACGCGCATCGCGATGACCGCCGGATTTGATCCGCGAGACCAGCGTTTCCGAATCGATCCCCTCGATCGGATCTTCGCCCGCAGCATATACCGGCGCCAGGAACAATGTGTCGGCATCGTTGAAACAATTGGCGAAGTCTTCGAACAGGCTTGCGAGACGCGAATAGCGATGCGGCTGATGCACCGCGATGATCCGGCCCTTGCAGGATTCGCGCGCGGCCTTCACCACAGCCTTGATCTCGACCGGATGGTGGCCGTAGTCGTCGAACACCTGAACGTTGTTCCAGGTTCCAGTCAGCGTGAAACGCCGCTTGACGCCGCCGAAACCCTCCAGACCCTTGCGGATGGCATCCTCGGAAATCCCCAGCCGATTGGCAACCGCGATCGCCGCGCAGGCATTGGAAATGTTGTGACGGCCGGGCATCGGCAAGATGAGGTCGTTGAACGTGAAGACGCGCCCCGTGCGACGACGGCGGATTTCCACATCGAAGATCGAACGTGTGCCATCGAGGCGCACATTGGAGAACCGCACGTCGGCCTGCGGGTTCTCCCCATAGGTGATGACCTTGCGGTCTTCGATCTTGCCGACCAGCGCCTGCACTTCCGGATGATCGAGGCACAGGACGCCAAAACCATAGAACGGCACATTCTCGACGAACTGGCGGAAGGCAGCCCGCGCATTGTCGAACGTGCCGTAATAATCCAGATGCTCGGGGTCGATATTGGTGATCACCGCAACATCGGCCGGCAGCTTCAGGAAGGTGCCATCCGACTCGTCGGCCTCGACCACCATCCATTCGCCCTCGCCCATGCGGGCGTTGGTGCCATAGGCGTTGATGATGCCGCCATTGATGACCGTCGGATCCATCTGGCCGGCATCGAGAAGTGCTGCCACCATCGACGTCGTCGTGGTCTTGCCATGCGTGCCGCCGATCGCGATCGCGTTGCGGAACCGCATCAGCTCCGCCAGCATTTCGGCGCGTCGAACAATCGGCAACAGCTTCTCGCGTGCCGCAATCAGTTCCGCATTGTTCTTCTTGATCGCCGTAGAAACGACCACGACCTCAGCCTCGCCAAGATTTTCGGCCGTGTGACCGACAAATACCTCAATACCCTTTGCGCGCAGACGCTGCACATTGGCGCTATCGGCCTGGTCGGAACCCTGGACCTTGTGACCGAGATTGTGCAGAACTTCCGCGATCCCGCTCATCCCGATACCGCCGATCCCGATGAAATGGACCAGCCCGATGGATTTCGGCATTTTCATTGTTTGGCTCCCTTGACCTGGGCAACACCCTTGCCAGCGGCAATAGCCTCAACCAGATCGGCGAGCAAGCCGGCAGCGTCAGGCTTCCCGGTGCTTTTTGCCGCCGCAGCGGTCTTCGTGAGCAATTCCGGCCCTTCAAGCGCCTCTTTCAACAGATCGGCGATCCGTTGCGGCGTCAGTTCGAACTGTGCAATCACCCGGGCGCCGCCGTTGGCGGCAAGTGCTGCGGCATTGGCGGCCTGATCGTGATCGAGCGCATACGGATAGGGCACAAGGATGCTCGGCCGCCCAATGACAGCAAGTTCAGATACCGTCGAGGCGCCAGACCGGCAGATCACCAGATTGGCTGCGGCAAGACGCTTTGCCATGTCGTTAAAGAACGGCTCGACATCGGCGCGAAGTCCAAGCCCCTGATAGATGCCGATGACCTTCTGCTGGTCTTCGGGACGTGCCTGCTGCGTCACCACGAGGCGCTGGCGCAAGTCGAGCGGCAGGAGGGCGATCGCAGCCGGAATGGCATCTGAAAAGAACTGGGCGCCCTGGCTTCCGCCAAATACCACCAGGCGGAATGGCTGACCGGCGGACGACGGAATGTAGTCCTTGGCCGCCGCCGCAATCACGGCCGGGCGAACCGGATTGCCGGTCACGACCATCTTCGACGCATGGCTTCCGGAGGGTGCCAGAAACCCGCCTGCAATGGCATCGACACGCGAGGCGAGCATGCGATTGGCACGACCCATGACGGCATTCTGCTCATGCACGGCCGTTGGCACGCCAAGTCCAGCCGCCGCCATCAGGGGCGGCACGGTCGGATAACCGCCAAACCCGATCACCGCTTTCGGCTTCAGCGCAGAGACAAGCTTGCGTGCCTCGCGATATCCTTGCCACAACGCCAGCAGCGCCTTGACGATCGCCACCGGGTTCTTCGAGCCGATCGTCGCCGAGGCAACGGTATGAATGGCGTCGGCCGGAAAACTGCCAGCATAACGTTCGGCACGACGGTCGGTCACCAGATGCACACCATAGCCGCGCTGTTTCAGTTCGTGCGCCAGCGCTTCCGCCGGAAACAGGTGGCCGCCGGTTCCGCCGGCGGCAAGCAATATGATCCCCTTGGACATCGTCTTACTCCGCCGGAACGCCGGCAACCGACCGGAACAGGCTGCGCTCCTGCGCACGCTTTTCCGGGCGCCGACGCGTCAATGCCAGGATGAAGCCGGCCGTTACGCAGATCGCCGTCATCGACGAACCGCCATAGGAAATCAGCGGCAGCGTCATGCCCTTGGCCGGCAGCAATTCGAGATTGACGCCGATATTGATCATCGACTGGATCCCGAGCAGCAAGACAAGGCCGGCCACCGCAAAACGGTTGAAGTCGTTGCGCTCACGGTAAGCGTGGCTAAGGCCACGCAGCACCAGGAAGCCGAAAATCGCCACCAGCAGCATGCAGAAGATGATGCCGAATTCTTCGGCGGCAACCGAGAAGATGAAGTCGGTATGGCTGTCGGGAATGATCCGCTTGACGATCCCCTCGCCCGGTCCCTGACCGAACCAGTCGCCCCGGATGATCGCCTCGCGCGCCGTATCCACCTGAAATGTATCGCCCTCGCCTGTCAGGAACCGGTCGACACGGCCAGCCACGTGCGGCAGCGTCATATAGGCGCCGACAAACCCGCTGACACCGAGAGCACCCAGCACGACGATCCAGAACCATGGCACCCCGGCCATGAAGAACATGCTGCCCCACACGCTGGCGGTCAGAATCGTCTGGCCAAGGTCAGGCTGGGCAATCAAAAGGGCGGCGACAATGCCGAACAACAGGATGGCAAACAGGTTTCCGGGGATTTCAGGCTGGCGCGCATGTTCGGCGAACAGCCAGGCACAGATCACCACGAAAGCCGGCTTCATGAATTCGGACGGCTGGATCGACAGCCCCGCCAGCGATAGCCAGCGGCGGCCACCCTTGACCTCAACCCCGATGAACAGCACCAGAACCATCATGATCAGCGAGACGGCGAGCAATGCCATCGCCGTCCGGCGAACCTGTCGTGGAGACAGGAAGGAAAGGCCGATCATGACGCTCAGCGCCGGCAGCATGAACACGGCATGGCGCTTGACGAAGTGGAAGCTGTCGAGGCCAAGCCGCTCGGCAACCGCCGGCGAAGCCGCAAAGGAGAGCATCAGCCCAATACCCATCAACATGATGAAGATGATCATGAACAGGCGGTCGATGGTCCAGAACCAGTCCGCAAGCGGACCTCTCTCCACACGGCTAACCATATCATTTGCCTCCTGTTGGCATGTCGATCAGCATGGTGACGTCTTCCAGTCCCGCGACGTGACCGACAAAGGCATCACCGCGAACTTCGAAATTCTTGTACTGGTCGAAGCTTGCACAAGCCGGTGACAGCATGACCGCAGAGGCTTCGCCATCTTGATCGGCATCAGCGGCTGCATGGGCCAGGGCGCGATCGAGCGTGCCGGAAATCTCATACGGCACCTGCTCGCCCAGCGTCGCGGCAAAGCTTGATGCCGCTTCACCGATCAGATAGGCCTTCACAATATGCGAGAAGAGTGGCGCGAGGCTTGTGATGCCGCCCTCTTTCGGCAAGCCACCGGCAATCCAGTAGATCCGCTGATAACTCGACAAGGCCGGTGCGGCCGCTTCCGCATTGGTCGCCTTGCTGTCATTGACGAAAACCACCTGCCGACGGCGGCCGACAGGCTGCATGCGGTGCTTGAGCCCCGGAAAGCTCTTCAGCCCCGACTGGATCTCGGCAACCGAGACGCCAACGGCGAGGCAGGCGCCAATGGCTGCCGCCGCGTTCTGTGCATTGTGCGCGCCGCGCAGCGTCTGAATGCCGTCAAGGTCGGCGATCGATGATGTTGCGCCGGTTTCGGCGCGAATGATGTGCGAACCTTCGGCATAAAGGCCATCGGCCAGCGGCTGGCGCTTGGAGATCCGCATCACCTTGTGGCCACCGCGCTCGACACGATCGGCAATCAATTCGCAGTAGCTGTCATCGACACCGACGATCGCCGTCTCCGCTCCGGCGACCAAACGCTCCTTGATCTCGGCATAGTGCTGCATCGTGCCGTGCCGATCGAGATGGTCGGGCGTCAGGTTGAGAAGAATGCCAGCGGTCGGATTGAGCGTCGGGGCGAGATCGATCTGGTAGGACGAGCACTCGACCACAAAGAAGCGGCCTTCTTTCGGCGGATCGAGCGTCAGCACCGCACGACCGATATTGCCGCCCAGTTGCGTATCGCGGCCGCTGGCTGCCAGGATATGCGCGATCAGCGCCGTGGTCGTGGATTTGCCATTGGTGCCGGTGATGGCGATGAACGGGCAATCGGGAGCGAGAGCACGACGTTCGCGCACGAAGATCTCGACATCCCCGATGATCTCTACGCCTTCAGCCCTGGCCAAGGCGACCGACCAGTGCGGCTTCGGATGGGTCAATGGCACGCCCGGCGACAGCACGAATGACGAGATCGTTGTCCAATCGACGCTATGCAGATCAACGGTATTGACGCCCTCGCCCGCCGCTTTCGCGACGCTGTCGGGGTTGTCATCCCAGGCAAAAACCTCGGCACCGCCGGCAACCAGCGACTTCGCCGTCGCCAAGCCCGAACCACCGAGCCCGAACAA
>NZ_AHZC01000037.1 GCF_000247475.1 Rhizobium sp. PDO1-076
ATGATCATGAGCACAGCTTCAACTGAATCCCAGTTCGTCACATTCAGCCTCGGCGAGGAGATCTTCGCCGTTCCCGTCACCGTGGTCCGGGAGATCCTGGACCATGAGGATCCGTTCAAGATCCCGCATGGGCCGGACTACCTGCTCGGGCTTCGCGATGTGCGTGGCCAGGGCGTACCGGTCATCGATCTCAGGGTCCGGCTTGGCATGTCGAGGACGATCCGCACCAATGATACCCGCATCCTGGTCCTCGATATTCCGATCGAGGGCAAGACGCTGGCAATCGGCCTGGTCGCGGACAAGGTCTACGAGGTCACGCCGTTCCGGCGTGACCAGATCGAGGCTGCCCCGGATATCGGCGTCCGCTGGGGCTCCGACTACATCGCCGGTGTTGTCCGGCGCGAGACGGATTTCGTCGTGATCATCGATCTGGCGCGTTTGTTTTCACATTCAGACGTGAATGTGTCGGGCAGCAATGAAAAACAAGTGGCCTTTGGCTAAGGAGTGACTCGGTGAATGCAAGCTTAGCCCAGGTGCGGGGCGAGGACACGCTGGGTCCTCGCAATTATCAACAATTGGCAAAGTTCATCTATGACTATAGCGGCATCAAGATGCCGCCGAACAAGGTCACCATGCTCGAGGGGAGACTGCGCCGGCGGCTGCGTGCCACCGGCCTTTCGACGTTCAACGAATATTGCGATTTCCTCTTCAAGCAAGGCGGCCTGCAGAACGAGAGCATATTTCTGATCGATGCCGTCACCACCAACAAAACCGACTTCTTTCGTGAACCGAACCATTTCGCCTATCTCGAAGAGGTCGTCCTACCGGAACTGAAGGAACAGGGCGTCCGCCGCATGCGAGCCTGGAGCGCCGCCTGCTCCAACGGCGCCGAACCCTACACGATGGCCATGGTCATGGCTGAAGCGGCCCAGAACAATACCGGCTGCGATTTCAGCATCCTTGCAACCGACCTTTCCACGGATGTGTTGAAGACCGCAAAGGCCGGGATCTATCCCGCCGACCAACTGGACCCGGTTCCGCCACACATGATGGCGAAATACGTCATGCTGCCGAAGGACAAAAGACAAACCAGCGTCAGGATAACGCCGGCGCTGCGATCGAAAATCGGCTTCGGTCGGTTGAACTTCATGGACAAGACCTACCCGGTCGGCGATCCGTTCCACATGATCTTCTGCCGCAACGTCCTGATCTACTTCGACAAGAAGACCCAGGAACACGTTCTGTCGCAACTCTGCGCCAATCTCGTTCCGGACGGTTACCTCTTCATCGGCCATTCGGAATCCGTGACCGGCCTCGATCTCCCTGTCCGCCAGGTGGCGAACACGATCTTCAAAAGGATCTGAAGACCTCATGAGCAACAAGATCCGCGTCCTGATCATCGATGATTCCGCGTCTGTTCGCCAGACACTGACTGCAGTCCTGCAGTCGGACCCTGCCATCGAAGTGATCGGCGCCGCTTCGGATCCGTTCATTGCAGCCAAACGCATCCAGGAGGAGATACCGGACGTTATCACCCTGGATGTCGAAATGCCGCGCATGGATGGCATCACCTTCCTGCGCAAACTGATGTCGCAACGGCCGATCCCGGTGGTGATGTGCTCGTCCCTGACGGAATCCGGCTCCGAAACCCTGCTTCAGGCGCTCGAAGCCGGTGCCGTGGATGTCATTCTCAAGCCGAAGATCGGCGCAGCCGACTATCTCTCCGAGCAGGCGCTCCGCATCTGCGACGTGGTGAAGAGTGCAGCCCAAGCGAGGCTGAGGTCGACGAGGCGCATGCGTTCGGCCGCAGCCAGCGGCCCGACCGCCAAGCTGACCGCCGACGCCGTCCTGCCGCCACCGACGGGCAAGGCCATGGCCCGCACGACCGAAATGGTCGTCTGCGTCGGTGCCTCCACCGGCGGCACGGAAGCCTTGCGGGAAATGCTGGAGCGGCTGCCGGCCAACGCACCAGGAATTGTTATTGTCCAGCACATGCCGGAACGCTTCACCGCCGCCTTTGCCAAGCGGTTGAACAGCCTCTGCGAAGTCGAGGTGAAGGAAGCTGTCGATGGCGATCCGGTCCTGCGCGGCCATGTCCTGATTGCACCCGGCGACAAGCATATCCTCCTCGAGCGCCAAGGCGCCCGCTACCATGTTTCTGTCCGCGCTGGCCCGCTCGTTTCACGCCATCGCCCCTCTGTGGATGTGCTCTTCCGTTCGGCTGCACGCGCTGCTGGCTCCAATGCCATGGGCGTCATCATGACCGGGATGGGTGACGATGGCGCGCGCGGCATGGAGGAGATGCACCAGGCAGGCGCATTTACTGTCGCCCAGGATGAGGCAAGTTCCATCGTGTTCGGCATGCCGAAGGAAGCGATTGCGCGTGGCGGCGTCGACAAGGTCGTCTCGCTCGAGCTCATCGCAAGAGAAATCCTGACCGCCGACAAGCATCGGTAGGTCAGCGAATTTTTGTGCTATTTCAGGGACATCTGCAAGCTTCTGCCCCGGCACCTTTCCTCTTTGTTAACCATGTTTGGCAAGAGTGAAGACTGCACGATGGTTGTGCCTTGGCGAGCGATTCTGGCTCACGCGTTCAGACGAGGAGCAGACCATGGCCGTCATCACATTCGCCAATTCCAAGGGTGGCGCTGGCAAGACAACTGCCGTCCTTCTCCTCGCAACGGAACTCGTGCGGCGCAATTTCAGGGTCTGCATCCTGGATACCGATCCGCAGCGCTGGATCTCGAGATGGTTTGAAACCGCCGAGCAGCGACCGAACCTGACCGTCGAAACTTTTGTCTCCATGGCCACGATCCAGAAGACCGTGACCGAAAGCCAGCGCGACTGGGACTACGTGATTATCGATCTCCCCGGAATTCAGTCACCCCTGCTGGCAACCGCCATCGGCTTGTCCGATCACGTGATGATCCCTGTGCAGGGCAGCAGCATGGATGCCCAGGGTGGGGCGCAAGTGCTCGATCTGCTGCGCTATCTCGACCGGAAAGCCGGCATACGCATCGCCCATTCGGTAATCCTGTCCCGGGTAAATTCGTTTGTCACCACGCGCGCGCTTCAGGCAGTCAAGCATCTTCTCACCGAACAGCGCGTGCATGTGCTCGACACGCCGATCATCGAGCGCTCAGCCTATCGCGACATGTTCGATTTCCACGCCTACCTGCACCGCATGGATCCGGCCAAGGTCAGCAATCTCGGCAAGGCAATCCTGAACGCCGAACGTTATGCGGATGAAGTGTTGAAGCTCGTGCCGCTGGCACAGACAACCGAGCAGGTGCTGCTCGCCGCCCGAATGCTCGGACGGCTGGAGCACGCCGCTTAGCAACGGCCTGATCAGAACAGGGCGTCGGCAAAAAGATCGTCGTCGTCCATGATCTCGGTCTTGGCAGCTTCTGCCTGGGAAGCCGGGCCACCGGAATTTACGTTCAGATACCGCAGATGAATGTCTCTTTCCTGCGCCATCGTATAGATCCGGAAGATGCCCGATGAAAGCGGCTCGATCCGGGATGCGAGATCGAGCGTATCCGGCAGAGCGTCGGCGGCCATGTGGGCTGCAAGCCCCAGGCATTGGTCCAGAACACCGCCAAGCTCGCTTTCGAAATCAAGCTTGGTCACGGCTGCGCTAATGCGCGCAAACACCGCCTGCCCCTCGACCGCGAATTCCTGCAGTCCCTTTTCCATCTCCGCGCCGACCGTCTGGACCGCTGCCAGCGCATTGCGCAAAGGCTCGCCGAGATTGCCGATGTCAGCGGTCGCTTCACCCGACAGGAACTGCGTCGCCGCTTCCACCGCATGAAGATCGGCCACGATCGCATCGGCCGGCGTTTCGAGCTTGCCGGCGAAAAGCCGAAGCTCGCCGCTGACCACATTCACCGAACGGCCTGCATCTCCCAGGCGCGAACAGCGCAGGTTGGAGTTGAGAGCCATGTAGTGGATATCGGTCTTGATCGAACGAATGACCTCGATCCCCTTCAACAGATGCTGGGCCGTCGCAGTCACCGAACCGACAACGGAATCAGACTCGCCACTGCGATCGCGCACACGTTCGGCAAGCTCGCAACCGACCCTGAGATCCGCCTCCATCGACTTCAGCGCATTGTGCTCTTCGCCGGCACCTTCCGACGTCACCTTGTCGCGCAGAACCAGGATCTGCGACGCATCGGCCGAGAAGCTTGCGATATTGGTCGAAATGCCACGGCACTGCCGGCGGAAATCGACCAGCGTTTCATCCAGCTGTGCATGGCACAGATGCAGAATGACCGTAGTCAGATCGTCGGCTTCCTGCGCTGAAAGCGCGCCACCTTCCGGCGAGGCGAGGAACGCGTCCAGCAGTTCGAACGTGCTTTGTACATGCTCGATACGCTGGCGGGTGATGTCGCCAATCTGCAAACCCGAAAGTACGCTGGCTATCTTGCCCTGAACCCGGCCGGTCACCTGTTTGACATCGCTGGCAACCGCCGACATCTGCGCATATTGCTGTGCGATGCGGCTCGAGCTCTGATCGAGATTGCTGACAATGCGTGGAACCGTGGTGTCGAAATCGCTGCGGATGCCTTCGGCAAAATCACGCGCGGTCCGCAACTGCGCCCGCATCACGCTCAGTTGCGCGACGAACTTGTCCACCTCTTCCGCGCCGAACTGCACCCGGTCGCGAATTTCATCGGCAAATTCCGCGAACTCGGCAAGTCCAGCACCGGTGATCTTCACCGTAATGGCGAAGGTACGCAGATAGCGGATGGTCTCGCGCATGTCGTCGAGGTGAAGGCTGCTCGAATGGCAAATGTCGGAAATCTCGACAAACTTCGTGTGCCGCGCTTCAGCGATCTTCGGCAGAAGCGCCAGATTGGAAACGGTGCTCCGCAGCCCCTTGACCGTCGACGCCGTGGTCTCCCCGTCGAGGGTATTCGTCAGGCGATCGAGGATATCGACCAGTCCGTTCAGGATTTCCATCACTGAAACAAGAACCGCGCCCGCGTCGAGAAATGATTTCTCGATCGCCGAATGAGCCAGATTGAGTTTTGAGACCAAGTCCGTCCGCAAATCTGGACCAACTGTCGTAAGCTTGAAATTATGCTTCACAACACACCCTACGCTACTTTGTAGAGGCTAACGTAACCGACACTGTGAAAAGAGTAGTAAATTCAGGGCGCAACAAATTGCGAAAGTCGGCCAATACGACTTGTGATGGGTTTTACAGTTAATGGATTTGCGTCAGCAATCCGCCGTTCTATCGAGGGGAATACGGTTGGCTCGTGGCAAGAGGCGCTGACGATCATCGACTCGGACGCCCCGCGATTGACGCCCCTTTACAACCCGTAGATCACATAAAATCACATTGCTGCAATTTCGCCTGATAGCGACGATATGACACTGCAAATCACTCGCGAGCAATTCGCGATCCCAACGGAAATTCGTGCGAAGAGGGTTTCGCGCGCGATTTCTGGACGTCGTGAAGGAAATTGGCTGGCCATGACTTGGCATTCGTCAACGGAACTTCCGGGCATGAAATGCTGGAGAAATGTCACCTGTCATTCCTTATAGGCCATGTGCTTTTTCGAAACAAAAAGCCCGTTTCACCTCTAAAGAGAGCAACCTGTGGCAGTCCAGCCGAACATAGTGATCCCCGTCACCTTGGGCGATACTTGCCTAATTTATTGATAGAAAAAGGAATTTACCGTATCAGCACAATGACGAGCAACTTAGTTATGTTGCACAACAACATAATCGACACAATTCTTGCCGCGTCGCAGCATCTTGACACCCCCTGCGTTCTCTCCGAACATGTTCTGGCCAAAGCTTGTCATTTGCGAACACGTTCGCCCGAGCGCATCGGTCAGTTTGGAGAATTTGTGGCAAAGTCGATCGATTGGAGCTGCAATGGAAAACACTAGCAAGATAAGGGTCCTTGTTTTGGACGAGAACCCGGTCCTGGTGGACGGCCTGAGCTTTCTGATAAATTCGACACGACAGCTGAAATCACTCTCGCTGACGCAAAGAGACATCAATCTGGCAGAAGCGATCAGGCGCCTGGCGCCGCACGTTATCGTAGCCGACCCAGGCTTCCTCGATCAGGCCCTGCGCGACGCCGAGATGGACTTGAAAGAACTTCAGGCCACGGCACGCATCATCGCCTATTGCGATGTGCGCGATACCTTGCCGGGAGAAACATATATCGCCAAGGGATATTCTGGCGTGGTCACCAAAACGGTTGCAAGCCCGAAGCTATTGCGTGCGATCAAGAGCATATACGCCGGCGACATCGTCATAGATGAATCCGTGATTGCATTGTCCGAAAGCGGAAACATCAACAACACGACCACAGAACCTGAACAAGGAAAGCTCTCCACGCAGGAAGAACTTGTCTTACGGTATGTTGCGCTTGGAAAAGCGATGAAAGAAATCGCTGCAGATATTCAGTTAAGCACAAAAACTGTTGAAACATACAAATATCGCGCGACAAAAAAACTATCACTTCGAACAAGATCAGACATAGTCAACTACGCAATTAGTGTAGGCTGGCTTCAATACTAACATTACTTGGTAAAAATTGATAGCGCGATGGATGTACGTCCATCGTGCTACTTTGCGTTATTTAAATCTCAATTGCTAATATTATGCTTTTATTAAATATTTATTAGGAATTTACCTGACATTTGTCGGGTCTTTCCTGACTTTTACTAACCAAACATAGCTGCCAATCCTAAAGACGGATTTAAACGATTGTTAACTACCGACGGGCCTCGAAGGCCTGCGGTCAACAACAAGGGCAGCACATGGCTAGGATCAGCGTATTTGGAATTGGTTACGTCGGCGTCGTTGCAGCAGCCTGCCTGGCCAAAGATGGACACGACGTCGTGGCTGTCGACATCGACCCTGCAAAGGTCGACACGATCAACAACGGACGCGCACCGATCGTTGAGAAGGGCCTTGATCCCCTGATCGAGCAGACTGTCGCCAGCGGCAAGCTGCGCGCCACGCTTGATATCCAGGATGCAATCGCTTCGACCGACGTGTCCTTCGTCTGCGTCGGCACCCCGAGCGCACCGGACGGCTCGGTTGGACTGACATATGTGATCAAGGCCTGCGAGGCGATCGGCACTGCAATTGCCGCCAAGGGGCGTTTCCACTCCGTTGTCGTTCGCTCGACCATCGTGCCGGGCAGCATGGAACAGGTCTGCATCCCGGCGCTCGAGCGCAGCACGGGCCTGATCGCCGGCAAGGATTTCGGCGTCGGCTACTACCCGGAATTCCTGCGTGAAAGCACAGCGATCGAAGACTACTACGATCCGGGCCTGATCGTTTTTGGTGCTCTCGACGAGCAGACCGACAAGGTCCTGCACGAATTGAATGACGCGCTTCCGTGCCCGTGCCACTCGGTTTCTCTCGCCACAGCAGAGATGATCAAATACACCAGCAACTCCTGGCGCGCCGTGAAAGTCACCTTCGCCAACGAAATCGGCAACATCGCCAAGGCGAGCGGCGTCGACGGCCAGTTGGTGATGAAAATCCTGTGCTCGGATCTCAAGGTCAACATCTCGCCCTATTTCATGCGCCCGGGTTTCGCTTTTGGCGGCTCCTGCCTGCCGAAAGATGTCCGCGCTCTGCGTCATCTCGCCAAGGAGAAGCATGTCGAGACCGCCCTTCTCGACGCGGTCCTCGAAGCCAACGAAGCGCAGATCGACCGCGCTGAGACCATGGTCTCGCAGATGGGCGGGCAGACGATCGGCATGGTCGGCATCAGCTTCAAGACTGGTACCGACGATCTGCGCGAAAGCCCACTCGCGAGCCTCGCCTCTCGCCTGATCGACCGGGGCTACGACCTCAAGATCTACGACCCCTTCGTGAATCAGGCATATGCGGAGGGCATGAGCGGCGCTGGGCGCGGCAATGACACCGCCATCGACCTGAAAAACAGGCTCGTCAGCGACCTCGACGACCTTGTGGACAATTCCGACGTCATCCTTGTAGGCAATCACTATGCCGAGGCCATGCCGGTTCTTGATGCATCCAGCGACAAGATCCCCATGGTCGACCTGCTCCGCATCCGCCCCGGCATTCGCTCCGCCGGAACCTACCAAGGCATTTGCTGGTAAGGAGCGCACCGATATGTTGGCCCACGTCATCTATCTCCTCATCATGACGATCTTGGCGCTCAGCGTGCCGCATCCGGCGGTTCAGACCGTCTCCGGCACTCTGATCACCGTCGGCCTCATTGGCGGCTGGCGCTATGCCTGGGCGGGGATCAACCTGGCGCGGGCCGCCTATTACCTCAACTTCGCCTATCCTCGCCGGCGCAAAAACGCCGTCGAGGCCTATCAGGCCCGCGGCTTGAAGGATCACACCTTTTTCCTCGTAACCACCTACAAGATCGCTCCGGATATCTCGACCCGGGTCTATCGTTCGATCTTCGAGGCGGCCTATCACGCCAAGGGTGGCGCCACCATCGTCGCCTCAATCGTCGACGAAGCCGATGCACGGCTGATCCGACAGGTCATGGCCTCGGTCGCCTCCCGCGATCCCGGCTCCGAAGCGATGGTTGCCCTGAAGATCGACAAGATCGCCGGAACCGGCAAGCGCGACGCACTCGCCACTTCCCTGCGTTCGATCGCCAGGCTCAATCCGGGTCGCAACGATATCGTCATCTTCGTCGATGGTGACAGCTGCGTACCGATCGACGTCATCGACCGCAGCCTGCCCTTCTTCACCGACCCATCCGTCGGCGCCGTCACCACCGATGAGTACAGTGACACCAAAGGCGGGCGCCTGTTCCGCGACTGGTTCGACCTGCGCTTTTGCCAGCGCCACGTGATGATGTCGTCGATGTCTCTGGGGGAGAGGGTCCTGACCCTAACCGGCCGTATGTCGATCTTCCGTGCCAATCTCGCCACCGACGGCGGCTTCGTCGATCTCGTCCGCAACGACTTCATCGACCACTGGCGCCTTGGCCGCGTTCACTTCCTCACCGGCGACGACAAGTCCACCTGGTACTGGCTGCTGCAGCGTGGATACAAGATGCTCTATCTGCCAGATCTGTGCACGGTTTCGATCGAAACCCAGCCCAATTCCGGTTTCATGGACTCCGCGACCGTCCTGATGACCCGCTGGTTCGGCAACATGCTGCGCACCAACGCCCGTGCGCTTGCCCTGCCCGCCTCGCAGATCGGTTATTTCACCTGGTGGTCGATCCTCGACCAGGCAATCTCGATCTGGACTACACTCGCCGGTCCGGCCAGCATCCTGCTGGCGACCTTCTTTGTCAGTCCCTGGATCCTGCCCCTCTATTTTGCCTGGGTAATGTTCACCCGCTACTGCATGTGCACGATCATCATGGCGTTCCGCAAACGCAGCTTTCCCGTCACCTTTCCCTTCCTGCTCTACTTCAGCCAGGTTGGCGGCGCGGTGATCAAAAGCTTCATCCTCTTCCGCCTCGACCGCCAGCGCTGGACCCGCCAGTCCTCGGCGAAAACGGGGAGTTTCAGCCTGCCTCTCGGCCAGCGGCTGAGGGCCCACAGTTCCACCTACATGCATGGCCTTGCCCTCGGATGGCTCATCCTCGGCGTGGCTTATGTCGGCAACCTAATCTAACCGCGCCCACCCTAACAGCGAAGGACCGTGACAATGGACATCGAGAAAAAGCCCGCACGAGACACAGCTTCACAGGCTTTGGCCACCCAGGCCGCAAACGTCCCGGTCCTCCTGGACAACGGCACGGAGCACCCAAAAACCAACATCCCGTTTTCCGCAATCATCGACGGTCGACAGTTCAGCGGCCAGAGCCTGTCCCTCGTGTCGGCAACAGTTGCCGGTCTTTCCGGACCGGAATTGGAAGGGAAGCAGCGGATTGCCGTTCTACGCTTCGATTTCGACGGCTACACGATCGCGCTACAGGTCGATGTCCGCATCAGCCGCATCCAATCCGAAACCGGTGAACTGCGTCTCGATTTCATCGAGCCGACCGGCGAACACCTGCCGACGCTGCGTTATCTGCTCAACAGCCATATCGCCGGTGATATCACCTCCATCGACGGCATTATCAGTCGCCGCGAAAAGGCTGGTGTGAGCAATACCAAGAGCCAGGGGGCAGCGACGACATTCGGCGGCTATGTCGGGCGCGGCCTACGCGTCGCGGCAACCGCAGCGCTCAGCCTCGCGCTCGCCGCTGTCGCTGCAAACCTCATCTACCAGCGGGTATTCTCCAAGGAAGTCACCCAGCTCGCCACGCTTTCCGCCGGCGGCCAGCCTCTGCGTGCGGTGGCAAGCGGCCAGATTTCCTATCTCAACCTCGGCGCTGCGAAGGGTGAAGTCCTCTACACGCTGCAGGCCGTCTCCGGCGACACGCTCAGCGTCAACATGCCCTGCGACTGCAAGATCCTTCCTGGCGCCGCGATGGAAGGCTCAACCGTCATGGCCGGCGACACCGTAGCCGAAGTCGTCTCCGGCGAAACGGCACCGGTCGTCGTTGCGACCGTCAGTGCCGACCAGGCCAAGCTTCTTGTTCGCGGCGACATCGCCGAACTCAAATTCCCCGATGGCCTGGTGGCCTACGGCAAACTGACCGCTGGTGCACAAGCCCTGACACCGGTCGGCACGCAAGGCGAGATGCGCGCCGTCATCACCCCGGATGCCACTCTCGGTGGGGAAGCCGTCGGGTCGCCGGTCTCCGTGCGCATCATCAGCAACCGCATTTTCGCCATTGGCCAGCAATTCGGCCTGATGTCCTCCAACCGCACGGCCGGCTGAGAACCGCAGCAAGGCAGACAATCCCGCGCAATCGACAAACAGGATTCACAGGAGCAGTCATGCAAAACGTCCACCCCCTCATCCTGTGCGGCGGCATCGGCACACGCCTTTGGCCCCTTTCCCGCACCGAGCACCCGAAACAGTTTCAGCGTATCGACGGCAACTCGGAGACCACCTTTTTTCACGCAACGGTTGAACGCCACCGCATGCCAGGCTTTGCAGACCCCATCGTCGCTGTCAGCAGTTCGCATGTCGCAACCGTGATGCGACAGTTGAACGACCTGAATTGCCCGGCTCGCATTATCGCCGAACCGATCTCCCGCAACACCGGCCCCGCAGTCCTTGCCACAGCACTCGATCTTGCTGAAACCGATCCGGCAGCGCTGATCTGCGTTATCCCGTCGGATCACATCGTCAAGGGCGACCTGACAGGCAATGTTCTGGCCGCCCGTGCAGCCGCCGAAAGCGGTCACATCGTCCTATTCGGAGTTACGCCCGAATATCCGGAAACCGGTTATGGCTACATCGTTGATGGCGGGCCACTGGATATGCTCGACTGCGCCCGAAAAGTTGCAAGCTTCATTGAAAAGCCTCCGGTTGAAATTGCAACATCCCTAATCAAGGCAGGCAACGCCTATTGGGCGTCTGGCATCAGCCTGTTCCGCGCCGATGTGCTGATCTCAGAATTCCAGCGCCTCGATCCCACCACCTATGAAGCGGTCAGCAACGCCATCAAGCTTGGCCTGCAGACCGAACATGCCCTCTATCTGAATGCCGAAGCACTGTTCTCTGCAGCGAACCTCCCGACGGAATCCATCGTCTTCGAGCATTCGCCCCGCACTGTGATCGCGCCGCTGCAGGTGGCGTGGAGCGATGTCGGCGCCTGGAATGCGCTTCATCACATCGCGGAAAAGGACGAAGACGGCAACGTGTTGAGCGGTGACGTCATCAGCATCGACACCTGCAACTCCTACATCCGCTCGACAAACAAGCTCGTGGCAGTGATCGGCATGCAGGACGTGGTCGTCGTCGACACCGACGATGCCCTGCTGATCACCACCCGCGACCAGGCACAACAGGTGAAGCAGATCGTGAAAAAGCTCGAAACCATCAAACGTCGTGAACTGGCCGAGCATGCCCGCAACCAGATGACCTGGGGCGAGATCCGCCGCGTGCAGAGTGGCCCAGGCTATGAATTGCGCATGATGACATTACGAGCTGGCAGCATGCTGCCGATGCTGGAGGACCTGACCTCTCACCGAATGCTAACGGTGACCAGTGGCTCCGGTCTGCTGAAAACCGGCGTCGTCACCCGCGTGCTGCATGTCGGCGACAATTTCGAAGTACCGCCGGGTGAAGCCACCATCATCTATTGTGGACCGGAAGCCGAGA
>NZ_AHZC01000036.1 GCF_000247475.1 Rhizobium sp. PDO1-076
GCTCGATCGGGCAGACCGGTGCACTGCCCATGGCGCTCGGTACGCTCGGTCTCCAACCCGACCAGATCGACGCGGTGATCGTGACGCATATGCATCAGGACCACATGGGCGGACTGATCCTTGGGGGCAAGAACAACTATCCCAATGCGGAAGTCTATATCGATCGCCGCGACGTCAAGCATTGGACCGATCCGGCCAAGCGCAGCGGCGCGCCCGATTTTCTCCAGACCAGCTTCACGATGGCGGATGAGGTTGTGCGCCTCTATCCAAAACTCCAGGCGATCGACGGCGAGCGCGAGATCGTGAGGGGCGTTTCGATCGTTGACCTGACCGGCCATACGCCCGGCCATATCGGCGTGCGGATCGAAGATGACGGCAAGAGCCTGATCATGGTTTCGGACATGATCTTTCCGGTCGTGCATCCCGCCGCAACCAATGTGTTCTTCCTGTTCGAGCAGGACCAGGCAGCGGCCAAGGCGATGCGCGACCGATTTTTCCCGCAAGCCGCTGCGGAGGGCGCGCTCATCGCCGCCACGCACATGCCCTTCCCGGGCCTCGGTCGTGTCGTCGCCGACCGTGGGCAGATGCGCTGGGAGGTTGCGGACTGGGCCTTGCAGACCTGAGGTCCGCTCCCGGCGGTCGCGTGGTCGAGCGGGGTCGCCGATTGGCATGAAGCTGCCGCGACCACTTCAACTTTGCCAAACGTCAAAAGGGGCGCCGAAGCGCCCCTTTTGACGTTGTGCACCGAACACCCCATCAATGCTTCAGCGCCCGCGGATCCAGCGCATCCCGGATCGCGTCGCCGATATAGTTCACGCTCAACACCGTCAGCGAGATCGCCAGGCCCGGCCAGAGAACGCGGGACGGGTTGATCTGCAGGAAGTTGGCGCCGTCGAACAGCAGGCGGCCCCAGGTCGGGAAGTCCGAGGGGAAGCCGAGGCCGAGGAAGGACAGGGCCGATTCGGTGATGATGGCCGACGCGATGCCGAGCGTCGCCGAGACCATGATCGAGGACATGACGTTCGGCAGGATGTGCTTGAGGATCACCCGGTATTCGCGCATGCCGCTCGACTTGGCCGCCAAGATGAATTCCTGGCTTTTTACCGCCAGCACGTCGCCGCGCACGATGCGGGCGGTGTGCATCCAGCTGGTGATGCCGATGACGAAGACGATCAGGATGAAGATGCCGGTCTCCGGGCCGAAGGCCGCGCGCAGCGTGTCGCGAAACAGCATGATGATCACCAGCAGCAGCGGCAGCAGCGGCAAAGCCAGGAAGAGGTCGGTGACGCGCATCAGCGGGCCGTCGAGCTTCTTCGAGTAACCCGAGAGCACGCCGACCAGCGTTCCGACCAAAAGTGCCAGCGACATGGCGGTCATGCCGACGGCAAGCGAGATCTGCCCGCCGGCCATGACCTGGGCCAGCATGTCGTGGCCGAGATTGTCGGTGCCGAAGGGATGGGCGAGTGACGGGCCCTGGTTTTTCGCCTTGATGTCGATCTTGTTGGGGTCGATCGTGTGGATCAGGGGGCCGACATAGACCGCCACCACGATGAAGGAAAAGACGATCAGGCCGGCGACGCCGCCGGGATGGGCGCGGAACTGGCGCCAGAGCAGCAGCCAGAAATTGCCGCTCTTCGGCCGTGTCGCAAGCGTTGTCGGGATGGCCGCATCAGTCATAGCGAATCCTCGGGTCAAGGATGCCGTAGAGAACGTCGGCAATCAGGTTGAAGAGAACGATCAGCACCGCGAAGATGAAGGTGAGCGTCTGGACGAGCGGGATGTCGGCGCCCTGGATCGCGGTGATCAGCAGCTGGCCAAGGCCGTTCACCCGGAACACCTGTTCGGTGATGATGGCACCGGAAAAAATGGTGGGAACACCAAGTGCGATCACGGTGACGACCGGGATCAGGCTGTTGCGCAGGACGTGTACCAGGAGCACGACCTTTTCCTTGACGCCCTTGGCGCGGGCCGTGCGCACATAGTCCATATGCAGGTTGTCGAGCATCGAGGCGCGTACGAAGCGGCTGATCTGCGAGGTGTTGTAGAGCGTCAACACCAGCACCGGCAGGAACATCTGCTTCACCTGCATAACAAAACTCGACCAGCTGTCGACGACCAGATTGGTGTCGTAGATCGACGGGAACCATTGCAGCCAGGAGGAGAAGACGACGATCAGCAGCACGCCGGTGAAGAAGGTCGGAACGGAATAGCCGACCATCGCGATGAAGGTGCCGATCTGGTCGAAGATCGAATACTGGCGATAGGCGGAGATGACGCCGATCGGGATCGCTAGCAAAACGCCGAAGAGATAGGAGAGGCCGACGACCCAGAGCGTCTGCGGCAGGCGCTGGACGATCAGGTCGACCACGGGGCTGCGGGTGGCCCAGGAGAGGACGCGCATGCGCTCGCCGGTGCCGATGGTCAGCCCGGTCAGCTGTTCGAAGATGTTGAGCGGTTCATTGATGAAGAACTGCTGCAGCCATTTCATGTAGCGGATGAGGAAGGGTTGATCGAGGCCCATGGCGGCGCGGATCTGTTCGCGCACCTCGGGCGGAATGGTCAGCGGCAGGTCGCTCAGCGGATCGCTGGGAGCAAGATCGAGCAGCGCAAAAATGATGAAGCTGATCGCCAGCAATGTCGGGATTGCAAACAGCAATCGCCGAATCGTAAAGGTGAACATCGGATGGTCTCCAGGCTGTCACGAGACATGCGATCGCCGGGCCCGGCGTCTTGCCAAGGCCCGGCGAGGCGGCATTATTTCTTGCGCGACCAGTCGGCGACATTCCACAGTTCGCTGTCCCAGGCATTCATCTTGACGCCTTCCAGCGTCGCGGAGACGGCGGACGGCTGACCGCGATGGATCAGCGGGATCTGCGCCACGTCATTGCTCAGCATGTCGTTGAGCTTCTTGGCGATCACGGCGCGGTCCTCGAGCTTGCCGGTCTTGCCGAGTTCCTTGACCAGGGCGTCGTATTCCGGGTTGCAGTAGCGGACGATGTTTTCACCCTGCCAGCCGCTGGCCGGGCTCGGGATCTTGTCGCACATCCAGCCGGCCATGTATTTTTCCGGATTGGTGCCGTCGAAGTTGTTGGTGTACATCTGGACGTCGGCCATGAACTTCTGGAACGTGTCCGGAGAGGCCGGGTCGCCGCCGAAGAAGACGTTGGCCGAGACGTTGCGCAGCTCGACGGTGACGCCGATCTGGCTCCACATGTCCTTGACCAGCGCCTGGGTTGCCTGGCGGACGGAATTGGTCGAGGTCTGGTAGAGGAAGGAGAGCTTGACGCCATCCTTTTCGCGAATGCCATCGCTGCCCATCTTCCAGCCGGCGTCGTCGAGCAGCTTGTTGGCCGCTTCGAGATCCTGTTTCAGGCACCAGTCGACCGCCGTCGAGACATAGATATCCGGTGCCGGCAGAATGTCGCAGGTCGGCTTGCCATTGTCGCCGTAGCCGGCTTCATCGATGATGTCGCGGTCGATGGCGAGCGACAGCGCCTTGCGCACGGCCGGGTCCTTTAGGGCCGGATGCGGGCCTGCTTCCTTGGTCGAGCGCTTGTCGCCGAGCGACGGATCGACACCGAAGGGGTTGAGGTCGATACGTTCCACTTGGGTGCCGAAGGCAACCTCGATCTTGCCCTTGCCGGCCTGCATCATCGTCGCCAGCACTTCCGGCTCGACCTGCATGTTCCAGGCATAGTCAAACTCGCCGGTTTCCAGAACCGAGCGGGCAGCCGAGGCGGCATCACCGCCGCCCTTGAGGGTGGCCGTTGCGAAGGCTGGCTTGGCGGCGTCGCGGTAGTTCGGGTTGGCGGTGAAGGTCACCACGTCATTCGGCTTGAATTCCTTGACGACAAACGGGCCGGTGCCGATCGGGCCGAAATTGGCCGACGTGCATTCCGGCGCCTTGATACCGAGGCAATCCTTGAACTGGGCCGCCTGGATCAGCGGCGACTGACCACCGACCAGCGCGCTATAGGGATAGGGCTTGGGGTCGGTGAAGGAGATCTTGATGGTGGAGGCGTCGACAGCCTCGACATTGCTGACACCCTCGAAATAGGCGCCCTGGGCGCAGCCGCCGTCAGGCGCGGTGCAGTATTTCCAGGTGAAGATCGCGTCCTCGGCGGTCACCGGCGTGCCGTCCGACCATTTCAGGTCCGGCTTCAGCTTCCAGGTGATGCTCTTCAGGTCGGCTGCGACGCCGCCATTCTCGACGGTCGGGATCTCGGTCGCGAGCATCGGCACCAGCGCGCCGGTCTCGTCGTAGCGGGCCAGCGGCTCGATGACCATCGAAGCGCCATAGACTTCCTTGGTGCCGCCGGACAGGTAGGGATTCATCGTCGAGACGGCCTGCCAGAAGATGATCTTGAGGTCGCCATCGGTGCCGCGATCGGCCATGGCCGGGGCACCGGAAATGGTCAATGCGGCAGCCGACGCCGCAAGGATAAGGTGCAGTTTCTTCATAAGCTGTTCCCCATTTATTATTGTTGGAGCTTCGGCACCTTTGGGCGCCGGGACGAGATGTGGCCAGTCCAGCTGGAAAATGTCAACCGCTTATCTTGTTGTCTTATATAGAAAAAATCGCCAATTTGTGATGCGTGACGGGTCACGGACGCTGCCGCGGGCAAGGCGTGGCCTTGTCCGATTGGTGAAAATTTAGGCCATGTAAACACAAGCCTATTTTCCATGCAAGAGCGAAAATTGCGGCTTGCAAAAGGGGAAATTCGCAGGCCAGTATGGGTGCAATCCTGCCGGGAGCGATGATAAAAAAAGAGGTCTTTCATGCCAGTTCTCAACCGCGCCAGCGAACTCCAGCCGGAGGTGGCCGAATGGCGCCGGCACCTGCACGAAAATCCCGAACTGCTGTTCGATGTGCATGGAACCGCGGCCTTTGTTGCCGACAAGCTGACGGAGTTCGGCTGTGATATCGTCAAGAAGGGCATTGGCCGCACCGGCGTCGTCGGCCTGATCAAAGGCAGTCGCGGCGAGGGCCCGGCAATCGGTTTTCGCGCCGACATGGACGCCCTGCCGATTCTCGAGGCGAGTGGCAAGGAATGGGCGTCGAAAACGCCGGGCAAGATGCATGCCTGCGGCCATGACGGCCACACGGCCATGCTCCTCGGTGCGGCCAAATATCTGGCCGAGACCCGCAATTTTCGCGGATCGATCGCGGTTATCTTCCAGCCGGCCGAAGAGGGCGGCGGCGGAGGCCGCGAGATGGTCGCCGACGGCATGATGGAGACGTTCGGCATCAAGGAAGTCTACGGCATGCACAATCACCCGGGCATGAAGGTTGGAAGCTTTGCCACGCGCCGGGGCTCGGTGATGGCGGCAGCCGACCAGTTCGACATCGAGATCCACGGTCGCAGCGGCCACGCCGCCCAGCCGCACAAGAGCATCGATCCGGTGCTGGCGGCAGCCCAGGTCGTCGTCGCGCTGCAGTCGATCGCCGCGCGCGAAACCGATCCGCTGAATTCCGTGGTCGTGACCGTCACCAAGATCCACGGCGGCGACGCCTATAACGTCATTCCGGACGGCGTGAAGCTTTCGGGCACGGTTCGCACCCTGCTTCCCGAACTGCGCGACATGGCGGAAAAACGCCTTAGCGAGATCGCCACCGGCATCGCCATGGCGATGGGCGCCAGGGCGGAGGTGCGTTACCACCGCGGCTATCCGGTCACCTTCAACCACCATGCCGAAACAGACTTCGCACTCGATGTGTTGCGCAAAGTGGCTGGCGCCCAGGCCGTCAGCGACGAATTCCCGCCGGCCATGGGCGCGGAAGATTTTTCCTACATGCTGGAAGCGCGTCCGGGCGCCTTCGTGTTCATCGGCAATGGCGATACGGCGAACCTGCACAATTCGGCCTATGATTTCAACGATGAGGCGATCCCCTACGGCATCAGCTACTGGGTGACGCTGGCCGAAACGGCGCTCGCCACCTGATCCATCCGCAGCAGATCTCGACGACATAAGAACAGGGGAACGGGACATGGCTGAAATGGAAACTGGAACCGGCAGTGCCATCGCGCCCGTGTTGTCCGTGCGCGATCTGACGACATCGTTCCGGGTCGGTCCGGAATGGCGCTCGGTCGTGCGCAACATGAGCTTCGATATCGCGCCGAAGGAGACGGTTGCGATCGTCGGCGAATCGGGCTCGGGCAAGAGCGTTACGTCTCTGTCGGTCATGCGGCTTCTGCCGACGGCGTCAAGCCGGATCGAGGGCAGTGTCAAACTGCTTGGGCGCGAACTGCTGACGCTCGAGCCAGAGGCGATGCGCCGGGTGCGCGGCAACGAGATCGCGATGATCTTCCAGGAGCCGATGACCAGCCTCAATCCGATCTTCCCGATCGGCAAACAGATCGCCGAAGCGATCACCTGCCACCAGAATGTCTCGAATGCAGAGGCCAAGGCGGAGGTGCTGCGGCTGCTCGACAAGGTCCGCATCCCCAATTCCAAGAACCGTTTCGACGACTATCCGCACCAGTTTTCCGGTGGCATGCGCCAGCGGGTGATGATCGCGATGGCGCTCGCCTCGAAGCCGAAGTTGCTGATCGCCGACGAACCGACGACGGCGCTCGACGTGACGATCCAGGGGCAGATCCTCGATCTCCTCAAGATGCTGCAGGACGAGGAAGACATGGCCGTGCTGTTCATCACCCATGACATGGGCGTGGTGGCGGAAGTGTCCGACCGGACGATCGTGATGTTCCGCGGCGAGGCGGTCGAGACCGGAACCACCGATGCCATCTTCAATCGCGGCGCGCATCCCTATACGCGGGCGCTTTTGTCCGCCGTACCGAAGCTCGGCTCGATGGGCGGGCGGGATCGACCGATGCGTTTCCCGGTCATCGATATCAGGAGCGGTGAGACTTTGGTGCCCGAGACCGAGGCTGCCGGCGTCAATGAAGCCAACCGGCCGATCCTCGAAGTGAAGAACATGACGACCCGTTTCGACATTCGTTCCGGCCTGCTTGGCCGCAAGAGCGGTGCCGTACACGCGGTCGAGAATGTCTCCTTCGATTTGCGTCCCGGCGAAACCCTGGCCTTGGTGGGCGAATCCGGCTGTGGCAAGTCGACCACCGGTCGTTCGATCACCCGGCTGGTCGAGCCGACATCCGGGCAGATCTCGATGGACGGCTACAATGTGGCGTCCCTCGACAGCATGGCGCTGCGGCGCATGCGGCGCAGCATCCAGATGGTGTTCCAGGATCCGTTCGCCAGCCTCGATCCGCGCATGAGCGTTGGCCAGGCGGTGATGGAGCCGTTCATCGAGCACCAGCTTGGCAGCAAGGCGCAGGCGCGTGAGAAGGCGGCCAACCTTTTGGAGCGTGTCGGTCTCGGCGCCGACATGATGCCGCGCTATCCCCACGAGTTTTCCGGTGGCCAGCGCCAGCGCATCGCCATTGCCCGCTCGCTGATGCTCGATCCGAAGGTGATCGTCGCCGACGAGGCGGTCTCGGCGCTCGATGTGTCGATCAAGGCGCAGGTCTGCAATCTGTTGCTCGACCTGCAGCAGAGCTTCAATCTGGCATATCTGTTCATCAGCCATGACATGGCGGTGGTCGAGCGGGTCAGCCACCGGGTGGCGGTGATGTATCTTGGCGAGATCGTTGAGATCGGGCCGCGCCAGGCGGTGTTCGAAAATCCGCAACATGCCTATACCAAGAAGCTGATGGCGGCCGTGCCGGTGCCGGATCCGTCAAGGCGGCGGGTCAAGCGCAACCTGTCGACCGAAGAAATCAAGAGCCCGATCCGGTCGCTCGGCTTCCAGCCGCCGGTGCGGCAATACCGCGATGTCGGTGCCGGCCATCTGGTGCAGCTGTAGTGGACCGTGAACACCAAGGTTTGATTGACGATTTTCTGCGCCGTTAATCCAACATCCGTCATTGTCTGGCGATAAGTCTCGGGTACACGAGGCAATCGGGACAGTGCAGGAATGAAGCATGATTGATGCGGATGGCGGGCTCGCCGACGATCCTTTGCCGGAAGGCAGTTATCGCAAGCGTGGACGACGTCTCTCGGAGATCCTGTCCGACATCGCGCAGGACGGCGATCGGACGCGTGTGTCGGTTGCCGATATTTTCACCGCAATGGGTGACCGCGCCTTCGGCGCACTGCTTCTCATCTTCGCGATACCGAATGTCGTCCCGACCCCGCCGGGAACGTCTGCGATCACCGGCGCGCCGCTGGTCTTTCTGGCAGCGCAACTGATGCTCGGCCAGTCGCCCTGGCTGCCGAAGATCATCGCCAACCGTTCGATGACGCGCGAGGATTTTGCCGCGATCGTCCGGCGCATTTCGCCCTGGCTGGCGCGGGGCGAGCGCATGCTGCGTCCGCGCATGACCTATCTCGTCTATCCCCCGGTGGAGTATCTGACGGGGCTGCTCTGCCTGATCCTGGCGATCATTCTGGCCCTGCCGATCCCGCTCGGCAATATCCTGCCGGCCATTGCCATTTGTCTGTTCTCGTTCGGCATTCTGGAGCGCGACGGGCTTTGCATCCTGTTCGGACTGGTCACCTTCGTGGTATCGCTCGTGGTGGTCGCCGGCGTCTTGTTTGCGATCGTGAAGGGGTTCATCCTGCTCGTGTCCGCAACGTTTTTCTAACTCCCATCCATAGGTGCCGTCATGTTGATCTCGCTCTACCAGATGCAGCCGATTTCCGGCGACGTGCCGGGCAATATCGGCAAAATCGCCCAGGCGGCGATCGCGGCGGCCGAAATGGGCGCGGACGTTCTGGTCACGCCGGAGCTTGGCACCAGCGGCTATGGCCTCGGACCGCGATTTGCAGAGCTCGCCGAAACACGCGACGGGTCGATCATCGGCGCGCTGACTGAAATCGCCGCCGATTGCGGCCTTGCCATCTGCGCCGGCTTTCCCGAGCGCGATGGCGACCAGGTGTTCAATTCGGCCGTGGTGGTGCGGCCTGACGGTTCGCTGGAATTCTATCGCAAGGGCCATCTCTATGGCGACGGCGAGCGCGCGGCCTTCGTTGCCGGTCCCGACAGCCCGCATGTCTTCGACCTCTTCGGCATCAAGACCGGTATGCTGATCTGCTATGATGTCGAGTTTCCGGAATATGTGCGGACGCTGGCTCTGGCCGGTGCCGAACTGGTGCTTGTGCCCACCGCGTTGCCGGCCGGCATCATCAGCCGGCGTGTCGCCGACATGGTGGTGCCGACCCGCGCCTTCGAAAACGGCCTTTTCCTCGTCTATGCCGATCTCTGCGGGAACGAGGGCGAACTGTCCTATACCGGGCGCTCGGTGATCCTTGCCCCGGATGGCGACGAACTGGCGCGTGCCGGCACGGGGGAAACGCTGCTGGTGGCGAAAATCGATCTGAGCGCCTATGACGATGCCAAGGCGCAGAACCCCTATCTGACCGACCGGCGACCCTCGCTCTACCGGCTTGGCTGACACTTGTGCATTGCGGTTGCGGCCTGCCTTTCCTACATCAGGCACCGATCCCGAAGGAGACCGTGATGATCCTTGATGCCGCAGCGCTTGCCGCCCGTAACCTGTCTGCCCCGGAAACACGGTCCGTGTTCTGGAAAGTGCTGGGGCTGACGGCGCTGGTGCTGGTCGCCCTCTGGCTGGCGCTGCGCGAGACCTTCATCGCCTATGCCA
Source organism: Rhizobium sp. PDO1-076 (assembly GCF_000247475.1). GTDB lineage: Bacteria > Pseudomonadota > Alphaproteobacteria > Rhizobiales > Rhizobiaceae > Allorhizobium. The sequence goes on from NZ_AHZC01000036.1 coordinate 9,627, forward strand.
TGCCATTGATCGACGGGTTCATTCCCGATCTGCCGGCCTGGGCCGGCTGGCTGAGTTTCGTCTTCGGCATTCTCGCCAGCATCGGCCTTGCGCTCGGCGTGGCGCTGTTGATGTCGTCGGTGACGGCGATCATTGCCGGCCTGTTTCTCGACGATGTGGCGGAGGTGATCGAAAAACGCGACTATCCGGGCGATCCGGCCGGTCTCGCCATGCCCCTGTTGTCCAGCATTGCAACCTCGCTGAAATTCTTCTGCGTCGTCGTGCTCGGCAACCTCGTGGCGCTGATGCTGCTGTTCATTCCTGGCGTCAATCTGATCGCCTTCTTTCTGGTCAATGGCTATCTGCTCGGGCGGGAGTTCTTCGAATTCGCCGCCATGCGCTTTCGCACACCTGCGGAAGCAAAGCAGTTCCGCGCAAAACATGGCGGCACGATCTTTCTCGCCGGGCTGGTGATTGCCGGCTTCCTCGCGGTGCCGATCCTCAACTTGCTTACGCCGCTGTTTGCCGCCGGCCTGATGGTGCATCTGCACAAGCTGCTGAGCGCCCGCGATCCGCAGTTCAGGGTTTAAAGAATTACTCGACGCCGCCGATTGTCTGCTGCGGCAGTTCGACCAGCGGCGCCGAGATATCACAGGTCTTTTCCGCCGACTTGCAGATATCGGCGATGACGCAACGCTCGCATTCGGGCTTGCGCGCCTTGCAACAGTAGCGCCCATGCAGGATCAGCCAGTGATGGGCGTGGAACAGGTATTGCTTCGGCACGATCTTCATCAGGATGTCTTCGATCGCGTCCGGGGTCTTGGCCGGTGCGAGTCTGATGCGGTTGGCGATGCGCAGGATATGGGTGTCGACCGCCATGGTCGGGATGCCGAAGGCCATGGACATGACCACGTTGGCGGTCTTGCGCCCGACGCCGGGCAGCTTGACGAGTTCTTCCCGCGTCTTCGGCACGACACTGCCGAAATCGTCGACAAGCATGCGGCTGAGCGCAATGACGTTTTTCGCCTTGTTGCGATAAAGCCCGATGGTCTTGATGTAGTCACGAACCTTCTCTTCTCCGAGGGCCAGCATCTTTTCCGGCGTGTCGGCCACCTTGAACAGGGCCCGCGTCGCCTTGTTGACACCGGCATCGGTCGCCTGGGCCGACAGCGCGACCGCGACAACCAGGGTGAACGGATTGACGTGCTCCAGTTCGCCTTTCGGTTCCGGACGCTGGACCGAGAAGCGGCGAAAGATCTCCTCGAGCTCGGCGCGTGAATAGGCCGTGCGACGGCTTGTCGCTGCCGATTTTCGCGCGGGTTGATTTGACTTTTTCAAGCTTTGGGTGCTGGATTTCGGCTTCGCAAGGGTCATCGGAAATCTATATTCGGGCAGGCGGATGGAAGGCAATGTCAAGCAGGCGGCGGAGACGCCGATTTTTGCAGCGGAACTGACGGCCTATCGATCCCTGGGGCCGAAGGGCTTTCGCGTGCTTCTCGTCCTCACTGGCGGGATCTGCCTTGTGCATTCCCTCTTCTTCCTGTCGACCGGGGCCTGGCCGATCGGCCTGTTTTTCGGGCTGGACTTCCTTCTGCTTTATGGTGCCTTCCGGTTGAACTACCGGTCAGGCCGGGCGCGCGAGGAGATCGTCGTATCGCGCAGCAATCTTTCGATCCGCAAGTTCACCCCGGCAGGAGGCATGACCGAGCACCGGTTCAATACGTTCTGGGCGCGGTTCTTCGTGCGCCGCCACGAGGAAATCGGCATCGTGTCGATGCAGGTGACCGGCGAAGGACGGCGCACCGATATCGGCTCCTTCCTCAATCCCGATGATCGCGAGAGCTTCGCCAAGGCGTTTCGCGGCGCGCTGGCAACGGCAAAACAGCGGATCTGAGCGCAAGAAACGGGTGGCATCGCGGTCCCCGTCGTGGTGAAGTCGGGTTCGACACGAGGACCAGGCCATGACACTTGCGCAGCACATCGATCTTTCCCGCAGCACAGACATCACACCGGATGGCGGCGACTACGAGACCGTGCGCCAGGTGATCGAAATGCTGACGCTCGACTATCAGAGCCAGCCGTCGCTGGAGACGATTGCCGAACGGCTCGGTCAGTCTCCGACACAGTTGCAGAAGACGTTTACCCGCTGGGCCGGGCTCTCGCCGAAAGCGTTTTTACAGGCGGTGACGCTCGACCATGCCAAGCGGCTGCTTGGTCGCGAAGAGCTGCCCTTGCTGGAAACCTCGCTGGAGCTCGGTCTGTCGGGACCCGGCCGCCTGCACGACCTGTTCGTCACCCATGAGGCGATGAGCCCGGGCGAATGGAAGGCCAAGGGTGCCGGCCTTGTCATCCGCTACGGTTATCACCCGTCGCCGTTCGGCGTGGCGCTGGTCATGGCAACCGATCGCGGGCTGGCGGGGCTCGCCTTTGCCGATTTCGGGGGCGAACAGGCCTGTTTCGACGACATGGCCTGCCGCTGGCCGAATGCGCAGTTTGTCGAGGACCAGGCTGCCACGACGCCTTATGCCGAGAGGGTCTTCGATCCGGCGCGCTGGTTGTCGGAAGAACCGCTGCGGGTGGTGCTGATCGGGTCCGATTTCCAGGTCCGGGTCTGGGAAAGCCTGCTCAGCATCCCGCTCGGCAAGGCCGTCACCTATTCCGACATCGCCAACAAGATCGGCCAGCCGACGGCCAGCCGTGCGGTGGGTGCCGCCGTCGGCCGCAACCCGATTTCCTTCGTCGTGCCATGTCACCGGGCGCTGGGCAAAAGCGGGGCGCTCACCGGCTATCACTGGGGCCTGACGCGCAAGCGGGCGATGCTGGGCTGGGAGCAGGGGGCGGGCGTGAGATCGCGGCCAGCTCTGCTTTGCCCCTCACCC
>NZ_AHZC01000035.1 GCF_000247475.1 Rhizobium sp. PDO1-076
TCTTCATCACCCACGATCTCGATGAGGCACTGCGTCTCGGCGACAAGATCGCCATCCTGCGCGATGGTGAGGTGATCCAGCAGGGCACGGGCCAGGAAATCGTGCTGAAACCGGCCGACGACTACATCAGCTCCTTCGTCAAGGAGGTCAACCGCGGCCGCGTCATCCGCGTCGATACCATCATGTCGCCCTTTGTCGGGGTGGCCGAGGGCATCGCCATCCCGCGCAGCACGGTTCTGGAAACCGCCGCCAAGCTGATGATCGAGTTCAACCAGGCCAGCGCCAAGATCGTCGACGATCATGGCGCCCCCATTGGCATGATCGATCTGCAGCAGATCATCTCGTCTATGGTCACGCCGGTGAACCACGAGGAAAAGCCGCTCGTGGCCGCTTAGGGGCTTAGGGACATGTCACGATCGGCCCCGTTGGCATGCGCCATCGGGGCCGTTTTTCTTTTAGTCGTTGAAGTCACATAAAGACTTCTTTATATGATGGATCAAACATCATCAAAGGACCGACCATGGCAAGCCTTTCCAATCCGCTCTCCGATCTGCTGGCTGAAAAAGGCGTGTTGCTCGCCGATGGCGCAACCGGCACCAATCTGTTCGCCCAGGGGCTTGAAGCCGGCGAGGCGCCGGAACTGTGGAACGAGGCGCAGCCGGAAAAGATCGTCAAGCTGCACCAGGACTTCGTCGATGCCGGCGCCGACATCATCCTGACCAATTCCTTCGGCGGCACCCGCCACCGGCTGAAGCTGCACCACGCCCAGGACCGCGTGCACGAATTGAACCGGAAGGCCGCCGAGATTGCCCGCGCCGTCGCCGATAAGGCACCGCGCAAGGTGATCGTCGCCGGCTCCGTCGGCCCGACAGGCGAACTGCTGGTGCCGCTCGGCGCGATGACCTACGACGAGGCGGTCGCGGCCTTTGTCGAGCAGATGGAAGGCCTCAAAGCCGGTGGCGCCGACGTCGCCTGGATCGAGACCATGTCGTCGCCCGAGGAAATCCGTGCTGCTGCCGAAGCCGCCGTAAAAGTCGGTCTGCCTTACACATTTACCGGTTCCTTCGACACCGCCGGCAAGACGATGATGGGCCTTGACCCCAAGGACATCCACGGCGTTGCCGGCGATATCGGCGCAGGCCCCCTTGCCGTCGGCGCCAATTGCGGCGTCGGCGCCTCGGATATTCTCGCAAGCCTGCTCGACATGACGGCAGCCAATCCGGATGCGACCGTCATCGTAAAGGGCAATTGCGGCATCCCGGAATTCCGCGGTACCGAGATCTTTTATTCCGGCACCCCGCCGCTGATGGCCGACTATGCCCGCCTCGCCCGTGATTCCGGCGCCCGGATCATCGGCGGCTGCTGCGGCACCTCCTGCGGCCACCTGGCCGCCATGCGCGCCGCCATCGACGACTACACGCCCGGCCCGCGTCCGACACTCGAGGTCATTGTCGAGCGCATTGGCCCGCTGCGCAACAAGACGGCGACCGAATCGAGCAGCCAGGAAAGCGGCCGCCGCAACCGTCGTCGCGGCTGATCAGCGGTCGGCTCCTCTGAAGACATCTGCAAGCGGCGGCTCTCGGGCCGCCGTTTTCCGTTTGCCGGTACCGCAAGCACCGTGCAATTCGAGCAGCCTGTGTACCAATGCCACAGACAAGTTTCGGACAATCTTGTTGTGGTGTAGCTTGACCTAATAAGCGCGGCCGTCTGTGGCTGCAAGCTGCAGTAAGCCGAGTGAAGGAGTATCCGCCATGTCCGTTTTCCCGGATCGTCAGACCGTCGCCGACAAGTTTTCGACCCTGCAGGACCAGGATCAGTCTTTCCTGCGCCTGTTGTTTGAAAATGCCGCGCAGGACGAAGCCCTGTTCGAAGGCCTGCATCTCTATCTGGATCGCGCCTCCGAGGCGAAGTTCTTGAATTCGCTTAAGCTAGAGCGTTGTGGCGAGTGGATCGGCAACAACGCCCCGGCCCGCCTGCAGATCCGCCTGATGGAGGCCGCCAAGTCCAGCCAGCATCCGGCCTTTGCCGCCTTCCGCAAGGGACTGCAGGCGTCCGGTGGACTGGAGCGCGCCTATCCCAAGGCTGCCGTCTGAAGGCGGCCGTCTGAGACCCCGCTCAGTTCGGTAAGGGAACGCTGACCGAGATGATCGGACCGACCGGAAACAGCCGGTCGCGCCTGTTGCTGTCCGCAATGAATACGCTCGAAATCGTCCCGTCGAGATAGAGCGCATTGGCGCAGCCGAGCCGGTCGCGAAACAGTCTGGCGAAGTCGTAGAATCGCACAGGCCCGTTCGAAATCACCATATGCACCTGCCCCTTGGCATCGATACCAATGCCGTTGCGCACCTTCAGGCTGTCGCTGTCGGCAAGGAAACGCGGATGCAGCTTGCCGTCGATCACCAGCATCGGCCCTGACTGCGTGGCAAAATCCGCCGTGATGCCCTGGGCCATGTAAGCCTTGGTTTCAATCACCATCGGCTTGCCGTCCCGAACAGCAAATATCCCATTCGGCAGCAGATGAAAATTGCCCCATCCGCCGCCGGTCACCGCGGATTTCGGTGTCCTGCCATATTCGACGAACAGGCCGACGGGCGATCGGTCTTCGTGATACATGCCGCCGTTCATCGCAAACAGCAGCACGCGACGCTCGGCCCAGAGCTGTCGCCGGAGGGAATCGAATCCGCCGTAGATCCGCCCGTCGGGATCGGCCAGGTGAGTCCGGATCGCAACCTCGCCCGGATTGTAACGGCAGGCGGTGTAACGCGTGCCGTTTTCGTCGATCTCCCCACATTTGGCCAGGACTGTGCCGGATGTCACAGCGAGCAGCAGATAAGTCAGACAAATCAATCGTCCCAACAGCAAGATGAAATACCTTCTCTGACTGCAAAGCCTTGCCACGCATGCCTTTTTGCAGGTCGTTAACAAATCCAGTGTCGCATTTACCATTGGTTAACCATGCGCACCAATGATCCTCGTCACGCAGCATATAGACGGCTGCTTTACCAGAGCGATGACTTGGCTCGGACCCTTATTTTAAGAGGAAAAGATTATGCCAGTTGTAACGTTTGCCAACACCAAGGGCGGCGCCGGCAAGACCACGGCGGCCCTCATGCTCGCATGCGAACTCGTTTCCCGCGGCAACCGCGTCACCATTCTCGATGCCGATCCGCGTGGCTGGATGAGCCGCTGGCATGCCAAGAATGGAACGGGTGCGCTGCTCTCCGTCGTGCCGGTCAGTGACGAGACGATCGAGGCGGCAACCCTGAAGGCAAAAAAGCGCGGTGGCTATATCCTGATCGACCTGCCCTCGTCCCATGATGCGCTGCTTGCCCGCGCCGTCGGCCTAGCAGACCATGTCATCATCCCGGTGCAGGGCTGCGCCATGGACGCCCAGGGCGGCGCCGAAGTCCTCGATCTGCTGGCCGAACTCGCCAGCAAGTGCGACGTCAAGATCCCCCATTCCGTCGTCCTGACCCGCGTCAACGCTGCCGTGACCACCCGCGCGTTGCAGGCCGCCAAGGATTTCCTCACGGAAAAAGGCATCCGCACCCTGACCACCGCCATTGCCGAGCGTGCGGCCTACCGCGACGTCTTCGACCGCGGTGGTCTGCTGCACAATCTGGATATGCTGGAAGTCTCCAACCTGCCCAGGGCGCTGGAGAATGCCGCCCGTCTCGCCGATGAAGTCATCGCGCTTCTGCCGCAGCGCAGCGTCCGCCCTGTCGTCCGCAAGGACGCTGCACCAAAGGTCGTTGCCAAGTCTCCGCTCAAGAAAGCAGCCTGATCTGGTCTATTCCGGGGCCTCTCCGAGCGCTTCCATGTGAAAGCGCAACTGCGGCCCCGGATACCGATAGGCCTGCCCCACCGGGCAGGCATTGCGGGCTAGGCATCCCTGGGCCATGCATCCTGGCTGCCCGGCTTCTGTTGCCAGATGGGACCGGCAGGCGCGCACATCAAAACCTGCGGGACTAATGGCGTTCACCGGACACTGGCTGAGGCACGGCTTGTCAAGACAGCGATCGCAGGCATGCGTCACCTCATGCGCGCTGACCGACGCATCCAGCGCATGTGAAAAGCCAAGCGCGCCACGATAGCTGTGCCAGAGACCGAATTGCGGATGCATCAGGATGCCGAGCGGTGAAGCTTTCATCCCCTCTGCCTCAATCGCCCATGCCTGAAACGGCTGGTAGGGCGGATCCGACGGAAAATATGCGGTGGCGCCAAATGTCTGCGCGGTCGCGGTCAGGATTACCTTTGACCAGGCATCAAGCGGATGCGCACCGCCTTTGTCGGTTTGCGCCGTCCGCCACTGGCTGAAGGTCGGCCACAGCGAGCCGCCGATGGGACCGACAAGCACGATGGTACGTGCGGCTGAACCATCGGCCAGTGCCGGCGTTGGTGCCGGCACTGGACCTGTCGCGTCAAGATGCACGACACCGCGGGTAAACAGTCCATGCGCTGCCAGAGCATCCGACAGACGCGCCAGAATGGCCGAAGGGCCGCTCATCGCGGCCCCTCGAATTTATAGTGCGGACGCCAGACTTCTTCCTGGATCATGTCCGCCACCCTGTCCGCACCGCCTTGCTCCCTGGCTGCGGGAGCCTTTCAGGTAAAGGCGTCGGGCATCGAATCCTTGCGACCCTTGATGAAGGCCAGCAGCGCCTCGTCCAGCGCCGGATCAAGCGCCGGTGCTTCATAGCTGTCGAGCCACGAGCGGCAGAGCGCATTGGCGCGCTGTTCGATGCGCTTTTCGCCTTCGATTTCCCACTGTTCGAACGAGTTGTTGTCCATCAGCGCCGAGCGGTAGAAGGCCGTCTGGAAATTCGCCTGCGTATGGGCGCAACCGAGATAGTGGCTGCCGGGACCGACTTCGCGGATAGCGTCCATCGCCTGGCCGCTTTCCGACGTGTCGACGCCCTGTGCCATCTTCTGCATCATGCCGAGCTGGTCCTGGTCGATCATGAACTTCTCGTAGGACGACACCAGGCCGCCTTCGAGCCAGCCGGCCGCATGCAACACGAAATTGGTGCCGGCCAGCAGCGTCGTGTTCAGTGTATTGGCCGATTCGTGCGCTGCCTGCGCATCGGGAACCTTCGAGCCGCACAGCGAGCCGCCGGTACGGAACGGCAGGCCGAGACGGCGTGCCAGCTGGGCCGCACCGTAAGAGACCAGCGACGGCTCCGGCGTGCCGAAGGTCGGTGCGCCGGACTGCATCGAGATCGAGGCGGCAAACGTGCCGAACAGCACCGGCGCGCCCTTGCGGATCAGCTGGGTAAATGCAGCCCCGGCCAGAACTTCGGCGAGGATCTGCGTCAGCGTGCCGACGACCGTGACCGGGCTCATCGCACCCGACAGAATGAATGGCGATACGACACAGGCCTGGTTGTGACGGGCATAGACCTTCAGCGCGCCAACCATCGTCTCGTCGAAGACCATCGGCGAATTGGCGTTGATCAGGTTGAGCGTGACGCAATTGTTCTCGACGAAATCGTCGCCGAACACCAGCTTGGCCATGGCGATCGTGTCTTCGGCCCGTTCCGGCGCGGTCACCGAGCCCATGAACGGCTTGTCGGAATATTTGATATGGCTGTAGATCATGTCGAGGTGGCGCTTGTTGACCGGCACATCGACGGGTTCGCAGACCGTGCCGCCCGACGAATGGATCGACGGCGCCATATAGGCGAGCTTCACGAAATTGCGGAAATCCTCGATCGTCGCATAACGACGCACGCCTTCCAGGTCGCGCACGAAGGGAGGGCCATAGACCGGCGCAAACACGGTCGCATTGCCACCGATTCGCACATTGCGCTCCGGATTGCGCGCGTGCCAGGTGAATTCCGACGGTGCCGTTTTCAGGATTTCGCGGCACAGGCCCTTGGGAAAATGCACCCGCTCGCCGCGCACATCGGCGCCGGCCTGCTTCCACAGTTCCAGCGCTTCCGGGTCTTCGCGGAATTCGATGCCGATTTCCTCCAGCACGATGTCGGCATTGCGCTCGATCAGCAGCAAAGCCTCCTCGTTGAGCACTTCATAGACCGGAATCTGGCGCTCGATATACGAAAGCGACGCGCCCGGGCCTCCACCCGTCCGCGAGGCGCGCCTGGCGGCAGCGCCCCGGCCTTCTCCGCGCACGCGCCGACCGGCGCCCGATTGTGCTGTGCTATCGTCCATCTGTGTTTCCTCGTCCTTCGCGCATTCCGCGCTGCTTCCTCACCTTTATGCTATTCGCATTTCCATGGGAAACATTCCTTATTGCGCCAACCAATGGCACGTTGCGGACATGCCTTGTCCATTCCCGTCGCTTTTCACCGAAGCCGCGTCGCTTTCGAAAAGAGTTTTTCACGAACTTGAGGTTTAACTGCAACTCAGGCAGTCTCGATTTGAACTGTCATCGACAGTGCCAAAAAAACAGCGAGCGGGAAACATCCAATGTCAGACGACGAAATCATTCTCGAAGACCTGTCCGACGAAGAGCTTGTGCAGCAGATGCACGACGACCTCTATGACGGCTTGAAGGAAGAAATCGAGGAAGCGACAAACATCCTGCTCGCGCGTGGCTGGGTGCCTTACGACGTCCTGACCCAGGCACTGGTAGAAGGCATGCGCATCGTCGGCATCGATTTCCGCGACGGCATCCTGTTCGTTCCGGAAGTTCTGCTGTCGGCCAATGCGATGAAGGCCGGCATGACCATCCTGCGCCCGCTTTTGGCCGCCACCGGCGCCCCGAAACAGGGCAAGATGGTTATCGGCACCGTCAAGGGCGACATCCACGATATCGGCAAGAACCTCGTCGGCATGATGATGGAAGGTGCCGGCTTCGACGTCATCGACCTTGGCATCAACAATCCGGTCGAGAACTACCTGGAAGCCCTGGAACGCGAACAGCCGGACATTCTCGGCATGTCGGCGCTTTTGACCACCACCATGCCTTACATGAAGGTTGTCATCGACACGATGAAGGAAAAAGGCATCCGCGACGATTACGTCGTTCTGGTCGGTGGTGCGCCGCTGAACGAGGAATTCGGCAAGGCCGTTGGCGCTGATGCCTATTGTCGTGATGCGGCCGTGGCCGTTGAAACGGCGAAGGAATTTGTCGCCCGCAAGCACAACAGCCTCGGTGCCCGCGCCTGAGCCCTTAGCTCTGAAGCGCTAAAACCGGGTTTGAAGACCCGAAACAGGGATGCCGGGCTTATTGGCCGGCATCCGCCAAAAGCGACATCTGGACGCCGCGCTGCGGACCATCTGCAGTTGACGTGGAGTTCATCGCCATATGTCCGGTGGAATACAGCACAGCCACCAGCATGTAGATGGCGCTCGCTTTTGCAACCGATGTAAGTGTCATTGCCCCTCTCCTTCTTGGCAAAGCTTAGTCGGCGCAGGCGACACCTGTATGTCGCCTGCGCCGAAGAACTTAGTTCGCGGCGCTTTCGACGCTCTGGCCGGCGGCCTGCGTTGCATTGACCGTGCTGGCGGCGTCCTTGCCAACACCGCGGATCGTGTTGCCGCAGGCGCTGAGCGCGAATACGGTGAGAATGAGAGCTGCGCCGGTGGTCAGTTTTTTCGCCATCATGAGTGTGTAATCCTTCTTGAATTCAACGAGGAACGATTTGCGATGGAACAACGCGCGACAAGCGAAAAAGTTCACGTGATTGCGTGCGGCGCGATCGCCCGCGAAATTCTGGCCGTCAAGGACGCCAATCGCCTGGATTATCTGACCCTGGAATGTCTTCCGGCCATCTGGCACGTCTATCCCGGCAAGATAGCGCCGGCGCTTCGCGAAAAGATCGCCGAAGCCCGCGCCAATGGCCATGAAAAGATCTTCATTGGTTATGCCGAATGCGGCACCCAGGGCGAGATCGACAAGATCTGTGCCGCAGAGGGCATAGAGCGCATTTCCGGCCCGCACTGTTACGCCTTCTTCTCCGGCACGGAAAAGTTCCTCGCCGAATGCGAGACGGAATTCACCGCCTTCTACCTGACCGACCTGATCACCCGCCAGTTCGAGGCCTTTGTCATCGAACCGCTGAAGCTCGACCGTCATCCCGAACTGCGCGACATGGTATTCGGCAATTATACCAAGATCGTCTATCTCGCCCAGACCGAGGACAAGGCCCTGCAGGAAAAGGCAAAATGGGCGGCCGACTACCTGAAGCTCGACTACGAATACCGCTTCACCGGCTACGGCGATCTCGACCGCGAACTCACGCTCGCGGCAAGACCGGCACCGTCTGCAGAGCCACCGGTCACCGCCTCAGGTCTTTGAGCGAAAAAGCCCTTTAATTCACCGAATTCGCCACGCTGCGCCCGGCATCCTGTGTCGCATCGACCACATTGCCCATGTCGCGGCCGACACCGCGGATCGTATTGCCGCAGGACGACAACGCCACCAGCGCCAGTCCCAGAACCGTCAGTCGCATCAAGCCTTTGGCAGTCAAAGCCGACATCTTCGTCTCTCCGATGGAACAAATCACCCACCAGTTGGTGACAAAGCTCTTGGGAAAAATCAAGGCTGACCTCGGCATGGCTGAAAATGTAACCCTGCCTTTACCATCCACCCAATATTGATCTGCCCCGATGCTCCGGCCTTAATTGTCCCGCAAGCAATCGCTGTCAGCCTGTCTCCCAGGTCAACAAAAAACAATGAAGCGAGATCATGACCGACAGGGTGGACACGCATATCGCCGGCATTTCCGGCGCCACGGTTGCTGTTGCAGCGCATCCCGAAAACCTCTCCGACCTTCTGGCGCGGCTTGCGCGCTCCCGTGACGGCAAGGTGACAATCCGCGACATCGCCATTGCTTTGCAGGATCGCTCCTTTGGTGCCTTCCTGCTCGTCTTTGCCCTTCCCAATCTGGTGCCGCTGCCGCCCGGCGCGACTTTCGTGCTCGGCCTGCCGCTGGTGTTCATCGCCTGGCAGATGTTTGCCTCGGCCCAGGGCCGCGTCTATTTCCCCCGCCGCATCGGCGACTACGGCGTCGAGGCCAGTACTTTCCAGCTGGTTGTCGATCGCCTGGTGCCGTGGCTGCGCAAGGCGGAAAAGCTGGTCGTGCCGCGTTTCTGGTTCCTCGAAAGCCGGATTGCTGAACGTGTCATCGGCTTTCTCGCTTTGGTTCTGGCGGTCGTCATCTTCCTGCCGATCCCGCTCGGCAATTGGCCGCCGGCCGTGGCGCTTGCCATCATCGGCTTTACCCATTCCCAGCGTGATGGCGTCGGTGTAACGCTCGGCTGCCTGCTCGGTGTCGTCTCCCTGCTTGTCGCCGGCTTTGTCGTCTACACGGCCTGCGCCGTGCTGATGCTCGTCGTCTGATCGGGTAAGGCGGCGATGACCGATACTCCGACCAACAACGCCAATGGCCCCGCCTCGGCTATGCCGGTTGTTGTCATGACCGCCGGCGGCCTCAATCCGACGCTGGTGATCCAGGCCCTGGCCGCCCGCAATGCCGATATCCACGTCATCCTCGAGCAGCCGGAAAGCAAGCTCGACATCACCCGTCGCCGCGCCCGTCGTCTCGGCTGGGTTGCGGCGATCGGCCAGCTCGCCACCATGATCGCCGCGCGGCTCCTGAGGAAATTAGCCAATAAGCGAATTAGGCAAATTCTGGATGCGCACAATCTGACCGACACCATGCCGGGCAATGTCGCCGTGCATCAGGTCACCTCGATCAATGATCAGGAAACCCGCGCCCTGATCGCGCAGATCCGCCCCGCCGCCATCCTGCTAGTCTCGACCCGGCTGATGGCGCGGAAACAACTCGCAGCCATGCCCTGCCCGGTCCTCAACCTGCATGCCGGTATCAATCCCGCCTATCGCGGCCAGATGGGCGGCTACTGGTCGCGGCGCTTAAACGATGCCTGCAATTTCGGCGCAACCGTGCATCTCGTCGATGCCGGTACGGACACCGGCGGCACGCTCTACCAGGTCCGCACCACCCCAGCTGCCGGCGATTTCATCTCGACCTATCCGCTGGTCCTGACGGTTGCCGCCCTCGACATCACCTGCCGCGCCGTCGCCGATGCGCTGGCCAGCAACTTGCAGCCTATTGCTCCAAAGGGCCCGTCCGCCTTGCACTTTCCACCCACGCTCTGGTCGTGGATATTCCACGGCATCACCCGGCGAATCTGGTAAATCCCGATAGCGTCGTTTTTTGCTGTCTGCGACGTCGTGAAGAGCGCAGTCTGGCACCCTGACGCCGTGCATTCTGCGGAGACAATGGGGAGTGAGTGGCATGGCAGACAAGATCATCGTCTTTTGGCGCGATATTCCGGCCCAGGTGATCATCAAGCAGGGGCGCAAGGCCGCCAAGCGTGAGCTTTCCCTGCGCTTTACCGAGGCGATTGACATGTGCGCGATGCGCACCGGCGCGGCCGAAACCGAGGATTATCTGGCCGAATGGCGCAAGGCCGATTCGATCCCCGTCGGTGACGATCTCGAAGCCGAGGCGGACAAGGCCCTGACGGAAATCGAAGCCGCTTACGACAAGGCCCGCCTCGTCGCCCTGGTCCATGCCGGAGGCCGCGACAATGGCTGACGCCAATCCGGCTCCGATGCCCAACATAGTCAAGGGCAATGCTGCCCCGGCGAAGAAGGCAGCCACCGGTGCCTACACGCCCGCCGGCGTCTCGCCGAACCGCCGCGCCCGCCGCTCCTACACCATTCGTCTCTGGGCCGTGCGCCATTCGCGCTTCCTCGAATGGTTCTACAACCGCTTCGCCCATATGTTCCTGTTGCTGCATCCCCTGTGGAAAGCCATCGGCTATGCCCGCGTCGAGCGGCCGATCACCTTTGTCGAGCGCAACGTCAAGGGCCTGTTGTTCGACTGTCGCATGTGCGGCCAGTGCGCGCTGTCGTCGACCGGCATGTCCTGCCCGATGAACTGTCCCAAGCAGTTGCGCAACGGTCCCTGCGGCGGAGTGCGGGCCAATGGCAACTGCGAAGTCGAACCCGACATGCCCTGCGTCTGGGTCCAGGCCTGGAACGGGTCGCGCAACATGGCGAAAGGCGATGCCATCTTGAACGTGCAGAAACCGGTCAACCAGTCGCTGCGCGAAACCTCGTCCTGGCTGCGCGTGACGGCCGAAGCCGCAGCCAGCCGCGAAGCCGCTATCCCGACATCGGCTGGCCCGACATCCGTTGGCCCGAAAACCGGCGACAAGGAAGCCTGACCCATGGCCCATATCGACGAAAACCCGCTTGGCGCCCATCTGCCGCTCGATCCGCTGCCCGGCCATTCCTCTCTCGGTCGGCTGGAACGTGTCCTGCGTCGCGGCGAATTTGCCGTCACCGCCGAACTGAACCCGCCCGACAGCGCCGATCCACAGGACGTCTATGAACGCGCCAAGGTCTTCGACGGCTGGGTCGACGGTATCAACGCGGTCGATGCCTCCGGCGCCAATTGCCACATGTCCTCCGTCGGCATCTGCGCCCTGCTGACGCGCATGGGCTACGCCCCGATCATGCAGATCGCCTGCCGCGACAAGAACCGCATTGCCATCCAGGGAGACGTGCTCGGTGCTGCCGCCATGGGTGTGCAGAACATCATGTGCCTGACCGGCGACGGCGTGCAGGCCGGCGACCAGCCGGGCGCAAAGCCGGTCTTTGACCTCGACTGCATGTCGCTGCTCGAAACCGTGCGCACCATGCGCGACGAGGCGAAATTTCTCTCCGGCCGCAAGCTGTCAACGCCGCCGAAGGTCTTTCTCGGCGCGGCGATTAACCCGTTTGCACCGCCTTATGATTTCCGCCCCTACCGCCTCGGCAAGAAGATCGAGGCCGGCGCACAGTTCGTCCAGAGCCAGTATTGTTTCGACGTACCGATGTTCCGCGACTACATGGCGAAGGTCCGCGATCTCGGCTTCCACGAGAAATGCTACATCCTCGTCGGCGTCGGCCCGCTGGCGTCTGCCAAGACCGCCAAATGGATCCGCTCCAACGTGCCGGGCATCCATATTCCCGACTCGGTCATTGCCCGCCTCGAAGGCGCACAGGATCAGAAGAAGGAAGGCAAGCAGCTCTGCATCGACATCATCAACGAGGTGAAAGAGATCGAGGGCGTGTCGGGCGTGCATGTCATGGCTTATCGCCAGGAGGAATATGTCGCTGAAATCGTCCATGAATCCGGCATCCTGAAGGGCCGCCAGCCATGGAAGCGCGAAACCGGGCGCAGTGATGCCATGGTCGCCGAACGCCTTCACGAAATCGGCTCCGAGCCCGTTCAGGACCAGCAGGCACTGGTCGACAAGGCCGCCCACCTGCCGCACTGACAAGTAGAATACGGGAGGAGTTCATCCGCCCGCATCAGACACCTTGCATCCATCGACCGTCTGGCAAACAGTGCCCAGAGGCCACACCGGAGATCCACATGACCCGTACCATCGTCGCGTCTGCCACCAGGGAAATCATCATCGGCTTCGATCAGCCGTTCTGCGTCATCGGTGAACGCATCAATCCGACCGGCCGCAAGAAACTGGCGGCAGAAATGATCGAAGGCAATTTCGACACGGTCATCAAGGACGCGCTGGAACAGGTCGCCGCCGGTGCCACCATGCTCGACGTCAATGCCGGCGTCACCTCGGTCAACCCGAACGAGACCGAGCCGG
>NZ_AHZC01000034.1 GCF_000247475.1 Rhizobium sp. PDO1-076
CAGAGATTAGATTGATGTTGGTTTTTTAGGCTAAGATTTTGCTGCAATGCACATTCGCTGATCAGCAATTTCACTCCTAAAGCGCATCGCCTTCGGTCGATAAGCACACAGCACCGCCACGAGAGCCCGGCGGCGGTTGATCCGCAGAAGGAAATCAGGGAATGGAAACCAAAGTTGCGCGGCAAAGACTGGACCCGGCAAAACGCGCCGAGCTGATCCTTGATGCTGCGCTCGGCCTGTTCGGCACCTCGCATTTCAGCATCGTCACCATGCGCGACATCGCGGTTGCCTGCGACGTCAATGTCGCCCTCCTATACCACTATTTCAAAAGCAAGGATCACCTGATCCAGAGCGTGCTTGCCCAGGCAATCGGCCAGATCATCGCCGATTTCGAAATGCGCCGTGCGCGGCCCGGCGATGATTTCCTCGGTGAGATCGGCATATGGTTCGAAACCCATGCCCTGATGGCACCGACGATGATGACGCGCATGGTCAAGCTGATGGCCGACTATGCAGCGCAGACCAAGAAGGACCCGCAGCTCGACGCGGTGGTGCAGAGCTTCTATTGTTTCGAGCGCGAACTGATCATCAACACCCTGCAGGCCGGCATCGACAGCGGTCGTTATGCTGCAGTCGATACCGTTAAGCTCGCCCGTATCGTCGGGCTGCATCTCGACGGTATTTTCCATGGCGCGCAAAGCCGCGGTGAAAACCGGATTGCCGCCGATATAGGTGATCTGCGCGACCTGCTGGAACAGCAGCTGAAGCGTTAAGACCGGCTGAAATCAGCCGTTGCCATCGATCCGCGAATACGCGGCAAGAACCGTGCGTGTGGATCGGCATCCAACTTTGGCCCCGATTACTACTGGAGGTCTTCGTTGTGCTCGGCCAGACACATATTCCAGCGGTCATCGTCCATGCCAGCGTTGAAGATTGCTCTGTCATGAGCCTTGTTGAAAACCTCGCCCGGCGTCAGCATTCATCTTTGGAACTCGTTCGCCGACTATCGCGGTCGTGATTGCGCTCAGCAGCATCGAAGGCGCACCGAGAGGCTTCGATGTCCTGCCAGGTGTCTCTGATCCAGCCTGTAAAGGCCGCCAAGGGCTCCAGCATTGTCAGGGAAGGAGCCGTACACTGCTTGACCTCAAGGTCCTTCGGCCATTCACGCCGTAGGACACTCAGCACGCTCACTGGATCTACCAGGCAGCGCAGGACAATCGGCAGCAATGAGGACTAAGACAAGTACCGCTTCAACCGCGGAATTTTCCCGTAAGGCCTGCATTCTGTCCACCCCGGATGGTTCATACCAGCGAGGCCAACATCCGCGTGGCCATCTCCCAGAGACGGAAGGCGTTATTAGGATCGACGGCGTATCTCGCGACGCCCTTGAAGGGACCCGATCCTCGCTCTTCAACAACCGGAGCCTCCTGGCAGTCGTCGAAATACTTGCCAGACACGCCCTCCACGAGCGGCGAGCCTGCAAGCAGCGCCGACGTCGCCGCCCCCTGCTCTATTGTCTTGCGCAGATGCTCGGGTGTGCGAAGGCCGCCGGTGTGTTTCTGAAGCCCGGTGGCGATCGCTCCGGGGTTGAGAGCGTTCGAGGTGATACCATCGCACGCCCATGCCTGCGTGATACCGACCGACATCAGGATGCATGCGGTCTTCGACTGCCCGTAGGACAGCAGCGGATCGTATGGAATGAAGCGGAAGTCCGGATCGTCCCAGAACACCGGCGCAAACAGGCTCCCGGTCGAAGCGACGGTGACAACACGCGCGCCGTTCGCCTTCGCCAGATGCGGCCGCAGGCCCAGCGCTAGCGCGAAGTGTCCGAGGTAGTTCGTAGCGAACTGCATCTCCCGGCCTTCCGCTGTCCTATGCAGTTCCGGAATGGCCATGACACCCGCGTTGTTGACGAGGACGTGCAGAGGGTCGTTCCAGCTCTCGACGAATTCTCGTACCGACGACAAATCGGCGAGATCCAGCCGACGTACGCGCAAGCGAGCCTCGGGCATCGCCCGCTTCAACTCGGCGACAGCTCTCTCGGCCTCGTCCGGCCGGCGAGTCGCGATCGTCACGGCCGCGCCCACGGCGGCGAGAGCGCGGCTGGTCTCCAGCCCGATGCCCCCTGCTCCTCCGGTCACGATGACGTTGCGTCCGGCGAGCTCGACACCCGCATGGCGTTCCGCCTTTAACACGACACCCCTGCCCGGGAGTTCAGCAGGGGCAAGGCCGACCCGACGACCTGATGAGACAAGCGAGATCAGCGAGAAGGTGTCGTCAGAGGTAGGCGGACGGGATGATGCTCGTAGCCGCACGGATCAGCGATCCAGCGTGCCACCGATCTCTCTTCTGCCGTGCATACGATTTAAGATAACTCTATCAGCGCTATCGGGAGAGTCCTTGACCGTCCCGATAGCGCGAAGTCGATCACTGCTTCTTTGCCGACACTGTCTTGGCAGCCTGATCGACGGTATCGGCAACCACAGTCGGTTGTGTCATGAACAGGGCATGGCTCGCCGACACTTTGGTGATCTTCGCCTTGATGCGCTCTGCCATATGGATCAGCATAGCCTGATCGAATGCCTTATCTTCTGTGGCGATGACGGCCCAGCTCGGCTTGGTCCGCCAAGCAGCATTCTCGAGCTTGGTGCCGAACGCCGACATGTTGATCGGCACCTGCGAAGCGCTCATGAACGCAGCTTCGGCATCGCTGACGTCATGTGCGAAACCGGCCTTGAACTTGGCCGGGCTGACATATCCAAACCCATCTTTTGTCGTTTCGATGACAAATTCCGATGCGGGAGCAAATCCTTCATATTGCTGCGCCGTTGTCTCGCCGGCATCCGGGGAGAGCGCAGAGACATAGACGAGGCCCGCAACCTTTGGATCGATGCCCGCTTCCGTGATGACCGTGCCACCCCAGGAATGTCCGACCAGGATGACCGGGCCATCCTGCCGTTCCAGCGCACGTTTGGTGGCGGCGACATCGTCTGCCAGAGAAGTCAGAGGGTTCTGCACGATCGTGACGCGATAGCCTCGTTTCATGAGATTGTCGTAGACACCCTTCCAGCCGGAACCATCAGCAAAGGCGCCATGAACCAGAACGACGTTTTTCACCGTTTGATCTTTGGGAATGGCGTCGGCTGCATTCGCCGCCGGCAAAGCAACCGACAGTGATGCCGCAGCAGCGATTGCGGAAAGTGTTGTGATGGGCTTGCGTGTCATGGTGTTCTCCTTTGGCTTTTTGCGATAACTGTTATCGCGATATCTGTAAAGTTTCACATCCCAATCTACGCGTCAACATAATTATTATCGCGATATTGGTTTTTGTGATAAGTTCATTTATATGGATGCTTACAGGAGTTCAGAATGACCAAACGCCATAACGATCCCCCGCCCCTGCACGACCAGCTGTGCTATGCGATTTACAGCGCCGGCATCGCGATCCAGCGCGCATACAAGCCGCCGCTTGACGAGCTTGGACTGACCTATCCGCAATATCTCGTCCTGAACGTTCTCTGGGCGGAAGATGAGCAGACTGTCGTTTCCATTGCGGATCGGCTCGCTCTCGAATCCAGCACGTTGACGCCTCTATTGAAACGCCTGGAAGCCGCCGGGCACCTGCGCCGGACGCGCAACGCTAAGAACGAGCGTCAGGTTCTGGTGGCGCTGACAGATCAGGGCCGTGCCTTGCAGCACAAGGCAGGCTGCCTCAGCGATACTTTGCTGGCAGCCTCGACGCAGACACCAGCGGAACTCGCTGCCTTGAACCAAAACGTGCGACACCTGCGTGACGCGATCTACTCGCAGATCGGCGTGTGGGACGCACCCGCCTGACCTGCAGGAGCAGTCTATGGCCAGCTCAAGCGGTCGGAACCGTCCCACCATCGATCACATGCTCGGTTCCCGTAATCGATGCGGCCCGATCCGAGGCAAGGAATGCAATCAGGTCGGCAACCTCTTCCGGCTTGGCCGGTCGGCCGAGCGGTATGCCGCCGAGGGCGTTCATGATCACCTGCACTGCGGCATCGTACTCGATGCCGGCTTCCGCGGCGATGCGCAGAGCCAGTCCGTTGGCTCCGGGATCGGCGATCCAGCCGGGAGAGACCCGTACCACCCGCACACCCTTCGGAGAAACCTCTTTGGAGATGCTTTTGCTGTAGGTGTTGAGGGCTCCCTTGGCCGAAGCATAACCGGTCGTGGCCTCAGGCAGCGGAAGGTTTCTCTGGATCGACGTAACGTGGATGACGACACCGCTTCCCTGAGCGATCATCCCGGGGATAAGTGCGCGATCCAGTCTGACGGCCGGAAAGAAATTGAGGTTGAACTCTTTTTCCCATTCCTCGTCGGTAAGCGCGGCGAAGCCGCCTGAAGGGGCAGAAGAGCCGCCCAGCACGTTCACAAGGATATCGAGGCCGCCGAGTTCTCGCTGCACCGCGTCGACGACGGTCTTTACCCCCGCCTTGGTGGTCAGGTCGGCTTCGACGAACGCTGCTCCTGCGAAATCAGCAGGCTTCTTACGAGCCGTGGCCATTACGCTGGCACCGCACTCCTTGAACAGCGCTACGGTTGCAGCGCCGGCCCCCGAAGTGCCGCCGGTGATCAGGGCGCGACGGCCCTGCAAGGTGAGGAACTGTGTCATACGGTGATCTCCAGTTCGGCGACCTTGTCGTTCGCGAGGACGAAGAAGAAGCGCAGATCAATGGGGCTGCCCGGGAAGTCGCCGACGGCATGGGCCGTTACCTGGGTTTTTCCGTTTTCGGTGGTCATGAAGAAGGGCTCCACCGTGTAGCTGTATTGCTGAGCTTCATCAGCCATCCATGCGCGGATGGCATCACGGCCCCTGTGGGTCTTGCCCTTGTCTTTCACAATGCCGTTCTCGGTGAATGTGGCAGCGATCGCATCCGGGCTGCCTGTCCGGTCGGCCTCGAAGTACGCTTCGATGGCCTTGGTTAACTTGATTGTCATTGGTTCCACCAATCCTGGTTCCAGCCTCTGTCAGCTGAGGACGCCGCCCCCTTTGGAGGACGATGAAGGCAATCTATGATGAGTTGGTTGACACGATAACTAGGATAAAAGAGGATGAGGAATTGCGAAAAGAGGGATAATGACTCGTTCTGTTCTTGTCGATCTGGACGCCGTCCTCAGCATCGCGCGCCTCGGCTCGTTCAGGGCTGCCGCGCTCGAGCTCGGCATGTCCACCACCGCATTAAGCAATGCCGTTGCAAAACTTGAGCAGCGTCTCGGCGTTCGCCTGTTCAACCGGACAACGCGTAGCGTCTCGCTCACCGACGCGGGAAAAACCTTTGCCGAGCGGGTTGGACCAGCAATGATGGACATTCACGATGCTATGCTCACGGTCCAGTCTCTCCAGCAAACCCCGGCAGGCACATTGCGCATCAATGCTTTCGCGACGGCAGCCCGAGAGGTGATGGAACCGCTAATCTTGTCGTTCATGCAACGCTACCCTCAGGTCCATATCGATCTGGTCACGGAGGGACGGATCGTTGACATCGTTGCGGCGGGCTTCGACCTGGGCTTGAGGCCAGCCGACCTGGTGCCAACTGACATGATCGCCGTGCCACTCGGTTTGAAGCGCAGCAATGCCGTTGTCGCATCACCAGACTTCCTGCGCATTCATGGCAAGCCAACCGAACCGGCCGACCTGGATCGGTTTCGCTGCATTCGTGCCCGTCTGCCCAACAACGCCTTGTTTCGGTGGAAATTTGAAAAGGACGGGAATGCTATCCAGATCGATGTGCAAGGCTCGATCACCCTCGACGAGTCAAGCCTGGTCAGGATAGCGGCTCAAAATGGCGTCGGGCTCGGATATGTCATGGAAGCGGATGTGCGCGATGACATAGCGACCGGTCGCTTGGTGCGCGTTCTTGAAGACTGGACGCCCTCGTTGGCGCCGTTAGCGCTGTACTACCCCGGCAGAAAAAACCCAACGGCCGCCTTTAGTGCATTCATTCAGGCTGCGCGAGAATTTGCCAATCGATAATCGTCCGGCAAGTTAGTCAGGTCTCGTCGACATCGTCGCTGCACACCAACATAATTTGATGTCCGTGTTGTTATGAAGCTTTGTCCGGAAAACGACTGATTTGCGGACACCGAGAATATTCAGCTCGCACGCCATCCGATCCAGGGCGGCGACTGTAAGGACACTATGTCCGGAAATCGCTGAGACTTTGTGGCAGTTCTCCGCCTTGAACCAATTTGAACCCACGACCCGCAAAACATGGAGATATGAGCCGCACTCAATGAGTCGTAGATTTTCGCACCAAATGGTGCTAGATTTTCTGCTTATTTACGGGAGCTAGATATGCGGTCTACCATAAATCTCGACGACAATCTCATGGAACGGGCCAAGTCCCTCACAGGCACGAAGGAGACGGCAGCCCTTGTTCGACAAGCGCTGGAGACGCTTGTGCGTGTGGAATCCGGCAAAAGGCTGATCGCGCTTGGCGGCTCTATGCCCGAGGCTGAGGCGTCGCCTCGCCGACGGAGCGACGTAGCCAAGTGATTCTGGTAGATACCTCAATCTGGATAGATCATTTTCGGTACGGTGACGCAGAGCTACGAAAAATTATCAATGATGACCGGCTGCTCTGCCACCCTTTCGTTATCGGCGAACTGGCGCTTGGTAGCCTGCGAGAACGGGATGCAGTGCTAGTTTTCCTGGCAGCTCAACGCGAAGCAATGATCGCGACCCATGCAGAGGTAATGACGATAATTGATCGCCAATCGATATTCAGCATGGGGATCGGTTACACGGACGCTCACTTGTTGACTTCAATACTACTCGACCAGCGGTCAAGCTTGTGGACAAGAGATAAGCGCCTGGTGGCCGCAGCACAAAAAGTTGGTGCGGCGCTTCATCTGCATGCGCAAGCCTCACTTTAGAACAACAACACAGGACCGCTCAGCAATATTTGGTCTTGAACCAAATCTAACCAGGGACCCTCGCATCAGTCCTATTCTGGCAGCGTCCTAAGCGGTGATGTCACGTTGTTGGTGCCTTAACGGTTGACGGATAATTGGGCGGGGATGAGCTCGCCGATCAATTGCAGCCACCGATTTAAGCAGCAGATCATCGCCCATAGGGTGTGGTTGTATTTCCGGTTTCCTTTAAGCCTGCGGCTGGTCGAGGAAATGCTTCTGAAGCACGATATCGTCGTGTTTACGAAACTATACGGCGATGGGGCTGTAAATTCGGGGCAACTTACGCCAGGCAGTTACGCAGAAAGAAGCCGTCGCGCAAGGATATCTGGCATCTGGACGAGGTGGTGATTTCCATCGGCGGCCGGAAGCATTAGCCTTGGCGTCCTGTTGACCAGAACGGTTACGTTCTCGACGAGATCGTCTAGGGCCGCCGCGATACCAAGGCTGCCAAGCGAGTGCTCGTCAGGCTGTTGAAGAAGCAAGGCCAGACGCCAAGGCGCATCATCCCAGACAAGTTGCGCTCATACGGAGCGGCAAGACGGGATGTGATGCCCGGCCTCGAACACCGATCGCACAAGGGCCTGAACAATCCCGCGGAAAATTCTCACCTGTCGCTGCGAAAACGAGAACGGGTGATGCATGGCTTCCGATCAGTCGGCGGCTTGCAACGTTTCATCTCGGTCTTTTCAGCAATCAGAAATCTCTTCGTGCCACCGCATCAGAAACGCACCGCCCTCGCCACCCACATTCATTGGATCCTCGCAATGGCGCAGTGGAAAGCTGTGACCGGCGCAACTGCATAAGTTCGCTGGCAGACGCCTAGTCTGGGTTCCGTGGAAACAACGTGACATCACCCTCCGGCTCATAGGTGGATGGATCGAGGACTACAACGAAATTATTCCCCATTCCGCGCTCAAGATTGCCTCCCCTCGGCAGTTCATCAGAGCTAAATTAAACTAGCCGACATATCCGGTGAAAGGGGGTGCACTCCACTCTCTTTCCGGACGTACTTAGAGCGAAGAATCGACCCCATGATGAGCGATGAAATACGTGCTGCAGTGAGCGCGCCAATCCCATTGACATCCCTTTCAGGCGCGAACTCCACAGTCGCCACGCTACAAATGTCCGCACGGTCGGCGACAGCCATCACCAGCTTCGCCACATGCCAGTAGAGAAGCCCGCCCGGGGCGTGAACGAACACGGCAGGCATGATCGAGGGATCCAACGCGTCCAGGTCGAGAATTACATGGACAGCCGCACCCCTTGGGATACGTCTGACAACTTCATCTATGCCGTGTTCAATTATATCCCTGGCGGTGAAAATCTCAGCCCCCCACCGTCCTTGCAGTCTGTATCTCTTCATAGCCTGCAGAACTCAGGCCTCTCGCACCAACCTGATCGATGCCCTTGATCCAAGGCATTTCAGACGCGCGCCGCGTCACCGAAGAAAGTCCGTATTTCTCACCAGCAACTTCATCGCGCCAATCTATGTGCGCATCAATTTGCAGCACATGCACTGAGCGCTTTGCCTTAAGGGCTTCCAACATCGGGATCGGGATCGAATCGTCCCCACCCAACTGCGCCACACAACAGAATTTGCTCAGCAGTTGATCGGATGAGCGTACGGTTTTCACCAGGACTCGTTGGATCAGTCTCGAAGTCGCCTGATTGCACCGAGACTTGTATAAAACCCGCGTCAACAGCGCTGAAACTCGCCTTTTGTGGGGCAAGCATAATTGTGGAACTTTTGAAAAGCTTTTAGGGGCATTGGCGAAAGCATTGCGCAAGCAATGTGGTTGACGCGCGTCATGATCCGCAAGACCAATCTTGGCATTTCTTCCGCCGATCACGATCGCGTCGATGCTTACATCCGCACGACCGACACTGACTGGACGCTGGCGCGACTTGCGGCCCTGTCCAACTCGGAGAAGGAAAAGAAGCTGGTCATTAGTTACGCCAATGCTCCCAAGCCGGCGATGTTCGTTGGCCGGCGACAGGTCGCCAAGTTCTTGGTCGACAGCTTTAATGACCGGAGCCTCTACCAAAAAGCGCCGGTTATCTCCGAGCGATAGACCGATCTTTTTGAAGACATGCCCCCGCATCAAACACCTAGCCAATCCGGTATAGGACTTGAAACCAATGCCCGTGTAACAATCGCGACCCTCAGAGCCCCCCGAGGGCCACATACTTTAATTCTAGAAAGCCCTCGATTCCGTATTTCGAGCCCTCGCGCCCCATGCCGGATTGCTTGACACCGCCAAAGGGCGCCATTTCGTTGGCGATCATGCCGGTGTTGACACCGACCATGCCAGCCTCGAGCGCTTCAGCAACGCGCCAGATGCGCGCCATGTCCTTTGCGTAAAAATAGGAGGCAAGGCCGAATTCGCTATCATTGGCCATGGCGATGACGTCGTCCTCGTCCTTGAACGAGATGATCGGCGCCAACGGCGCGAAGGTTTCCTCCTTGGCCACCTTCATTGCCTGCGTCACCCCGGTTACGACCGTCGGTTCGAAGAACGTGCCCCCGAGCGCACTGCGTTTGCCGCCGGAAAGCACGGTCCCGCCCATCGCGACCACATCGGCGACATGCTCTTCCATTTTCGCCACAGCTTTCTCGTCGATTAGCGGCCCTTGGCTGACACCGGCTTCGGTGCCGCGACCGAGCGCAAGACCCGAAACCTTGGCAAGCAGCTTTTCCGTGAAGGCGCGCGCGACACTCTCCTGCACATAGATGCGGTTGGCGCAGACGCATGTCTGGCCAGCATTGCGAAACTTGGAGATCATCGCGCCTTCGACGGCGGCATCCAGATCGGCGTCGTCGAAAACGATGAACGGCGCGTTGCCACCCAGTTCCAGCGAGAGGCGCTTAATCCCGTCGGCCGCTTCCTTCATCAGCCAGCGCCCGACGCCGGTGGAACCGGTGAAGGTGATCTTGGCAATCTTCGGATTGTGGCAGAACTCAAGACCGATTGGCCTAGCCTCGCCGGTCACGACAGAAAACACGCCCTTCGGCACGCCGGCGCGCTCAGCCAGAACGGCCAGCGCCAGCGCCGATAGCGGCGTCTGCGAAGCGGGCTTCAGGATCATGCTGCAGCCAGCGGCAAGGGCCGGGCCTGCCTTGCGGGTGATCATGCCGTTCGGGAAATTCCATGGCGTGATCGCCGCGCAGACGCCGACCGGTTGCTTCAGCACCAGGATGCGCTGGCTGGCATTGGGGCCAGGAATGATATCACCGTCGATGCGCTTTGCTTCCTCGGCGAACCATTCGAGATAGGCGGCATTGGAAACGACCTCCCCCCTCGCCTCCGCCAGCGGCTTGCCCTGCTCAGTCGTCAGGATCAGCGCCAGATCGTCAGCGTTTTCGATGATCAGTTCGTACCAGCGCTTCAGGACCTGCGCCCGCTCCTTGCCTGTGCGCTTTGCCCAGAGCTTCTGCGCGTCCGCCGCAGCATCAATTGCCTGTGCGACAACCGCCTGGCCGAGATTCGGCACATTGGCGATCAGCGCGCCGTCGAAAGGGTCGGTCACCGCAAATGACTTCCCGTCGGGTGCGGTGACCCATGCGCCGGCGACAAATGCCTTGTTGGTGAGAAGGGCGGGGTCCTTGAGGGCAAGCGTGCGGCGCTCGGTCATGATGCGTGATCTCCTATGATGTTCAAAAGGGCGGGAACGGCCAGCGACAGGCCAGATATGAGAAGCAGGCCGAAGGCCGTGCGGCGGATGGACAGAGCAGACAGGGGTGGCGGCCACTTTTTGGCAACAAAAGTCAGGATCATCACGACCGGAATACAGAGCAGGCCCCACCAGAAACCGCTATGCGGCACCTCGCCAGCCGCCACGACGATCGCCAGCCTGATGACGGCATTGACGGCAAACACCGCCACAAGCGTTTCGCGGATGCTGACTGCCGGCAGAGGCTGCCGGTAGAGGTGGAAGACCAGCGGCGGACCGGCGGTGGAGAACAAGCCGCCCATCAGGCCGGCAACCGCACCGAAAAAGGCGAAGGAAGCGCTCGATGACCGCACGGCCAGTCGCCGAGGATTCAGCGCAAGCTGCAGACTGGAGGCGACGATGACGGCGCCAAGTACAAGCTTCACCCAGTCGATGGACACCCAAACCATCACGCCCAGCAGCCAGTATCCGCCCGTCAGAGCAACAAGGCTGGATATGATGATAGGCCAGAACTCGGCCCAAGCGATATCACGCCAGCCACGTGCGAGAACCTGCGTGGCGTTGACAAGCACCATGCAGCCGACGAGCACGGCGGCCTCCGGCAACGGCATCAACCCGCAAAGCCCGATGCCGCCCATCATGATCAGGCCGAGGGCAAAACCGGTCAGCGTCTGCATGTACGCGGCAACGCCCGCCAGCGCCAGAAGCCCCGCAAGACCGGCAGCGCTCACCGTCACAGGTCCCGAAGACCGGCAAACAGCGCATCTTGAGTGCAACCGGCCCGGTAGAAGACGGGTGGCTGCCCGAGCGGTGCTTCTATGCGCAGCTTTTCACCGCCGACAAAGGTTTCGCCCGTCCAGGCGTGAACCCAGCGCTCGCCTCGCGGCAGATAGACGACACGATCCGCCTGTGCGGCCTCCCAGACCGGCGCGACCAGCATGTCGGCGCCGTAGAGGTAGGTGTCCTGGATCGCATAGGTCTCGCGATCGTCCTGGTGATGCAGGAAGAGCGGCCGCTGCACCGGCAGACCCCGCGCAACCGCCTCATCGGACAGGGATTTGAGATAGGGAGCAAGATGCCTGTAGATCCGCGTCATGCGGGCAAAGTGCGACAGCACCTGCGGATCCTGATCGATCTGCACGTTTTCACGCGGGCGATTTCCCTCGTGGCTGCGCATGACGGGCGTAAACGCCGCCATCTCGGCCCAGCGCATCAAAAGCTCCGGTGTGCGGACATTGCCGAAGAGGCTGGTATAGCCTCCAATATCCGAATGGTGATAGGCATTGCCGAGCAGGCCGGAAGACAGGGCTGCAGAGATAACGGTGACGAGACCGTCGTGACGGGAGAAATCGACCGACTGGTCGCCGCCCCACAATAACGGGCAATGTTTCTGGACGCCGGTGAAGCCGGCTCGCATGAAAAACAGCGCCTCACCGGTCTGGCCACGGCTTGCAACCGCCTTCGCATTGACCTCAGCCCAGAGCGTCGGCCACTGGTTGTGCATCAGCTTCGCATCGATGCCGTTCGAAAGATGCACGTCGATCGGCAGATATTCGCCGAAATCGGCCATCCATCCGGAAAGGCCATAGTCCAGCATCTTCTTGCCGATGATGTCTTCGGCAAACCATTCGGCCGCAGCCGCATTGGTGAAATCTACGACGCCGCAATCGAACTCGCCGAAATCCACGAGCGCAGTCTTGCCGGCTGCATCCGTCGCGAAGTAACCCGCCGCTTCGGCGATCTCAAACAGTGGGCCATCGACGCAGAGATAAGGGTTCACGTAACCCAGGAACCGGATGCCCTCGTCGTCAAGCTCGGCAATCCGCTGGCGCAGACCGGGATAACGATCCTCGTTGGCCTGCCAATCCCAGAAAAGACGTGCGCCGAAGGAAGTCTGGCGCAGGCCAACCCAGTCCTCGCACCAGAGTGCGGACACCGCAACACCGGCATCGCGCATCGTCTGGAGACGCGAAAAGGAATTCTCCCCATCCTTGAGGCCGATGATCGCGCCGTTATATACCCAATCGGGGAGCGGCGGCTGGCGGCCGAAGCGGTCAGACAGCATCTCGACCAGTTCAACGAAGGCCGGAGCGGCAAAAAGCTCGATCCGCTCCGGGATCGCCCAGATCTCGATCTCGTGAAAGGTCTTGCGGCGGAAATCGAAGACCGAATAGGCCGATGTCTCCACATGCAGCGCGTAGAGCGCCGAGGAAACATAGGTCGGCTGCGGATAATTGGTGTTGAAATAATCGCCGCCCGCCCGGTCCTTAACGTTGGATTTAAAGGTGATCTCGCTGGTCCGGTCGCGTCCGACGCCGGGTTCGGAGGTCCACATCGGGAAACGCCGGCCGCGCATGTCGAGATAGGACATCTGCTCGCCGCCACCCCAGACATGTTCGTCCTGATCTGCCACGACGCGAATCCAGAGCCGGTTCAACGACGTGTCGAGCGCCTCGAAGCCGATGGTGCCCTCGTCCACAATCAGCACAAGACGCACCGGCCGGCCCGGTGCATCCGACAGGAATACCCGGTTACCTTCGATCTCGGCATGGGCGAGCGAGCGGCGCTCGACGACATAGTCCTCGATTTCGAAATTGCCGCGATACATGTCCATGCGCTCCTCGCCGTGACCTATAAAGATCGCGGGCGCCGCCGCGCTATGATCGAGAATTGTCCGGCCTGCGAAGGAGAGCGTGAAGCCAGTTTCTGTCTGTTGAAGTTTCATCGCAA
>NZ_AHZC01000033.1 GCF_000247475.1 Rhizobium sp. PDO1-076
GGGACGTGCCCCAAGCGCCAAAGGCGCTTGGCCGAACCGCTGCGGGTTTCGTCTTCTCCCCGCTTGCGGGGAGAAGGTGCCGGCAGGCGGATGAAGGGCAATCCAACGCAATTGCAGGAGCCATCCCATGCCCCTGATCGACATGCCCGACTTTGCCGCCACCCTTCTCGACGAATTCTCCGCCCGTGCCACCACCCGCGTCGACACGCCGGTGATCCAGCCGGCCGCTCCCTTTCTCGACATGGCCGGCGAGGACCTGCGTCGGCGTATCTTCCTGACCGAGAACGAGCGCGGCGAAAGCCTGTGCCTGCGGCCGGAATTCACCATTCCCGTCTGCCTGCGCCATATCGAAACCGCGACCGGAACGCCGAAGCGTTATGCCTATCTCGGCGAGGTCTTCCGCCAGCGCCGTGAAGGCGCGCAGGAATTCTACCAGGCCGGCATCGAGGATCTCGGCAATACCGGTGTGGCTGCCGCCGATGCAAGGGCTGTCGCCGACAGCGTCCAGATCCTCACACGCCTGCTGCCCGGCAAGCGCCTGTCGGTGATGCTCGGCGACCAGTCGGTCTTCGAGGCGGTGGTCCAGGCGCTCGGCCTGCCGGCGGGCTGGCAGAAGCGCTTGATCCAGGCTTTCGGCAATCCGGCCCAGATCGACCAATTGTTGCGCCGTCTCGCCACGCCGTCGCCGGTGCCGGGTCTCGCCGCGGAAGTGTCCGACCTGCTGTCGAAGGGCAATGAGGCGGCCCTTGTCGCCCATATCGACGAGACCATGCAGGCGACCGGTTATCTGACCAATGCCAGCCGTACGCCGGTCGAAATCGCCCGCCGGCTGAAGGAAAAGCTGGCGCTGGCCGAAACCCGCCTCGACGGCGCGGCTTTGCTGCTGCTGCGCGAATTCCTCTCGCTCGAGCTGCCGCTGGCGGAAGCCTCCGCCGCACTGGCCGGCTTCGCCGATGCCGCCGGCCTGAAGCTGGGCGCTGCCGTCTCGCGCTTCGATGAACGGGTGGCCGCCCTTGCCGATACCGGCATCGATCTGTCGGCGATCACCTACCGCGCCGCCTTCGGTCGTCCGCTCGATTATTATACTGGCCTCGTTTTCGAGGTGGTGGCCGAGAACCGCCCGGCGGTGCTTGCCGGTGGCGGCCGTTTCGACCGGCTGCTGACGCTGCTCGGCGCCGAAACCCATATCCCGGCCGTCGGCTTCTCGCTCTGGCTGGATCGCATCGAAACCGAGAGGGGCGACGCGGCGATCCGAGAAGTGGATGCCGATTTTCGGGCGGAATCGCCGCGCCAGCAAGCGAGAAAGCCATGACGATTACCATCGGACTTCCCTCCAAGGGCCGGATGAAGGACGATTCGTCCGCCGTCTTCGAGCGCGCCGGCATGAAGATCGTCGCCGTCGGTAATGACCGCTCCTATCGCGGCCGCGTCGAGGGCTTTGACGATGTCGAGATCGCCTATCTGTCGGCTTCCGAGATCTCCCGCGAGATCGGCAATGGCACGGTTGATTTCGGCGTGACCGGCGAAGACCTGATCCGCGAAGGCCTGGCGGACGCAGACAGCCGCGTCGAGATCGCCGCCCGTCTCGGTTTCGGCCATGCCGACGTGATCGTCGCCGTGCCGGAGATCTGGCTCGATGTCGATACCATGGCCGACCTTGGTGATGTCGCTGCCGAATTTCGCGCCCGCCACGGCCGGCGTCTGGCGATCGCCACGAAATACTGGCGCCTGACCCAGCAGCATTTCTCCGGCAGTCACGGAATCCAGCTCTATCGCATCGTCGAAAGCCTCGGCGCGACCGAAGGCGCGCCCGCTGCCGGCCAGGCCGATATCATCGTCGATATCACCTCGACCGGCTCGACGCTGAAGGCCAACCACCTGAAGATCCTCTCTGATGGCGTCATCCTCAAATCGCAAGCCTGCCTGGTGCGGGCGCGCAAAGCCGAGCATGATGGCAACCCGACCGTGGCAAGGATTATCGAGGCTGTGCGCGGGGTGCTTTAGCCAGCTGCAATCGTCTTTGCCCCTCACCCTGACCCTCTCCCCGCAAGCGGGGCGAGGGGACGGAGACGCTGCGGCCCTCTTCCTTCTCCCCGCTTGCGGGGAGAAGGTGCCGGCAGGCGGATGAGGGGCAGTAACAAGCTCAAACGAAAAAGCCCGCCGGATCGCTCTGGCGGGCTTTTCTGTAACCGATAAGGTCAGTCTCAGGCGGCGACGGCAGCCGAACCGCGGCGGGCGTCGATCGAGTAGGCGCCTGCACCGATGATGGCGAGCAGGATGTAGCCGCCGGCCAGCGTGATGTTCTTCATCAGCATGATCTGGTTCAGCGTGTTGATCCAGCCGAGTGCGCCTTCCGGCCAGCCTTCGATGGCAACGGTGCCGCTGTGGAAGACGAGACCGGTGAATACGCAGAACAGAGCGAGTGCCCAGGCGGTCAGCTTGGTCTGGAAGCCGACGAGAACGAAGAGGCCGGCGACCAGTTCGAACAGGCCGGCGGCATAGGCGAGCAGGGTCGCAGCCGGCAGGCCGGCGCCGGTGATCATGCCGGCAGTGCCAGACGGATCGGTCAGCTTGCCGAAGCCGGACAGGATGAAGATGAAGGACAGAAGGATGCGGGCGACAACAAGAAGGGTGTTGTTGGTGCTGGACATGAGGGAACTCCTTTGAATGGATGATGCTGAAACCCGGGCGAGGTGGGCTTCAGAAAGCTGTCCTCTAGATGCCTGTTTTTATCGTCATGCGATAGGTTGACGATAATTGACTGATCGTTCACAAAAACGAAACGATTGGCCTGTGCGTCCGCCCTTTGGGCGCTCTTCGCCTCCCGACCATACACCAGAAATGACGCAGTTGCCGTGCGGATGACGGGCGCAGCCGATCAGGCTGGGAACGGATCTGCTTCAGGCGCTGTTTGCCGCTGACAGTCGGAAACGGGGAAAAATGAACAGGCCGACGATTGTGCCGCCGTCATTGCCGTCGAAGCCGCCGGACTCACCGATACAGAACACCGGTTGACGCTGGGCGCTGCCGGACAGGATGGTGGTGGAGTAGCAGAACCGCGACGGCGCGGTGGCGGCCTGTTCGAACAGGCGCAGGATATGCCCACGATCGCTCTGGTCGTAGCAGCGCATCATGGTCAGCAGGCCGCATTCAGCGCCTTCCAGCCCGTGTAGCTGGGCCGCCTTTTCGCCGAGCTTCAACAGCCCGTTGGTCAGGTCACCTGTCCAGTCTTCCGATACACCGAAACGGGACGCATGTTCGCCCAGAGGGCTTTCGCCCTCGAGCAGGGGTGACGAGAAATTTGCGGCGAGATCTGCGTTTGCAATCTTAAACAAGGTAGTCCCCAAGTCGAAAGCCGGTACATGGCCCTATAAGTCTCGGATCAAATGTCTGTTCCAGAGCCAAACTTCCCCGTAAGGCCCTTCCGGCTATATGGCCGGACCCGACAAGCATGATGCTTGCCGATCTTCATTCCCCAGCGTTCCGGTTGAAACGCATTTCACCTCGACGCGCTACGCGCCATGCAACTCGCCCTCAGGTTACAATTCCGATCCTCACCTGCGTCATCCCGATTTCACATGCGAATGATCCGGTGAAGCGCGCCGAGTGATCGATTTCTTGCAATAACGCAAGAGTTGTAACTGAAGCTGCGTCCGCTAAACCAAGGCGGACTTCTTCTTATCTGCCTCTTCCCCTGCCGGCCGCAGCCGATCCTCGTATGTCTCATTTTGGGACAGGAGGAATAGGCTGGTGGATATCATGTTTCACAGCACATGAAAACGCCTCATGTTCTTCCCAAAGGAGAAATCATCTCCCTTTTCGGCTGATTTTCAGATATGCAATATTAGGATAATATAATTTAATGACCGCAGAAAATCGACGAGACGGCTTTAGTTGAAAACCGAAAATGTAATCTTGGATTTAGTAAGCTATCTTTTATATTCGGATAAGCTTTGTCAATTCCAGCTCCGAAAAGTTGTGTGCTTATTTTGGGTTTGTTCCCCGATCGTGCAAAACATGTAACGGCGCGCCCGCGGAATTAAAGGGGAAATGGTTAACGGATCAAGGTCTGATCCGGCAAGATCCCTTTTTGGTTTTCTAAACCAGCAAGAATCGTCATTCTGGGGAGTGTCGCAGTTATGCGACGCTAGGTAACGAAAAAGGGCGATCCGAAGACCGCCCTTTCCGTATTCTGACCGGTTGGCACCGATGTGAAGGCTTTTCGCCTGTCACATCATGTCCATGCCGCCTGTTCAGCGCGCTTGACGCGCTGAACCACTTGAAGTGATGGGCGACTTGTATGGCCAGATGTAAAGACCCGAAGGTCTTACATCATGTCCATGCCGCCCATGCCGCCCATGCCGCCTGGCATGCCGCCAGCAGCTTCCTTCTTTGGAAGTTCGGCGATCATGGCTTCGGTGGTGATCAGCAGCGAGGCAACCGAAGCTGCGTTCTGCAGGGCAGTACGAACAACCTTGACCGGGTCGACGATACCCATGGCGATCATATCGCCAAATTCGCCGGTCTGGGCATTGTAGCCGTAGTTGTCGTTGTCCTTGTCGAGGATCTTGCCGACGATGATCGAAGCTTCGTCACCGGCGTTGTCGGCGATCTGGCGAACCAGCGACTGCAGCGCCTTGCGGACGATGTTGATACCGGCTTCCTGATCGTCGTTTGCACCCTTGACAGAGATCTTGGTCGAAGAGCGCAGCAGAGCGGTACCACCGCCCGGAACGATACCTTCCTGAACAGCGGCGCGGGTCGCGTTCAGCGCGTCGTCGATGCGATCCTTGCGTTCCTTGACTTCGATTTCCGTCGAGCCGCCAACGCGGATCACGGCAACGCCGCCAGCGAGCTTGGCAAGACGTTCCTGCAGCTTTTCCTTGTCGTAATCCGACGTGGTTTCTTCGATCTGCGCCTTGATCTGGGCAACGCGGCCTTCGATGTCCGACTTCTGGCCAGCACCATCAACGATGGTGGTGTTTTCCTTGGTGATCGAGATCTTCTTGGCGCGGCCGAGCATGTCGAGCGTGACAGTTTCGAGCTTGATGCCGAGGTCTTCCGAGATGACAGTGCCGCCCGACAGGATGGCGATGTCTTCCAGCATGGCCTTGCGACGATCGCCGAAGCCAGGAGCCTTGACGGCAGCGATCTTCAGGCCGCCACGCAGCTTGTTGACGACGAGCGTTGCAAGAGCTTCGCCTTCGACGTCTTCAGCGATGATGACGAGCGGCTTGCCGGTCTGAACGACGGCTTCGAGAACCGGCAGCATGGCCTGGAGGTTCGAGAGCTTCTTTTCGTGCAGGAGGATGTACGCGTCGTCGAGGTCGGCGATCATCTTTTCCGGGTTGGTCACGAAGTAAGGCGACAGGTAGCCGCGGTCGAACTGCATGCCTTCGACGACTTCGAGTTCGGTTTCAGCGGTCTTGGCTTCTTCGACGGTGATGACGCCTTCGTTGCCGACCTTCTGCATGGCTTCAGCGATATCGCGGCCAACCTGGCTGTCGCCGTTTGCCGAGATCGTGCCGACCTGTGCGACTTCTTCAGAGGTCGAGATCTTCTTGGCCTTGGCCTGGAGATCCTTGACGACTTCCGAAACAGCCAGATCGATGCCGCGCTTCAGGTCCATCGGGTTCATGCCGGCAGCAACAGCCTTGTTGCCTTCGCGCACGATCGCCTGGGCCAGAACGGTAGCGGTCGTGGTGCCGTCGCCGGCGATGTCGTTGGTCTTCGAAGCAACTTCGCGGACCATCTGGGCGCCCATGTTTTCGAACTTGTCTTCAAGTTCGATTTCCTTGGCAACCGATACGCCGTCCTTGGTGATGCGCGGTGCGCCGAAGGACTTGTCGATGATGACGTTACGGCCCTTAGGACCGAGCGTTACCTTGACGGCGTCAGCGAGGATATCGACGCCGCGCAGCATCTTTTCGCGCGCAGTGCGGCCGAATTTAATTTCTTTAGCAGCCATTTTCAAAACTCCCGGGCATCAGCCCATTGGTGAATTGTTTAGAAGGGAAGGGTGAAACGGCTGATCAGCCGATAACGCCCATGATGTCGGCTTCCTTCATGATCAGAAGGTCTACGCCGTCGAGCTTGACTTCGGTGCCCGACCACTTGCCGAACAGGACGCGGTCACCAACCTTGACGTCGAGCGCGACCAGGTTGCCCTTGTCGTCGCGAACGCCGGAGCCGATAGCGATGATTTCGCCTTCAGCCGGCTTTTCCTTGGCAGTGTCAGGAATGATGATGCCGCCCTTGGTCTTTTCTTCAGATTCAACGCGCTTGACTACAACGCGGTCGTGAAGCGGACGGAAAGTTGTGCTTGCCATTGTCTAATCCCTCGATCAAATGACATTCGCGGACCGCAGAACGGGTCCGCATCGATACTGTTAGCACTCGCTCTTGGTGAGTGCCAGCGAGGTTGAGATAAGGAGAGGCCCCTGATGAGTCAAGCACGGGGCCAAAAAATTGTTGCCGTGACCGGCATGTTCCCGCTTGACTATTCTGCACGCGAATGTGGCGGCAGTGCCGGCGCCGATCCGCCTTTTTCGCGGCAATCCTTTGTCAGAGCGTCAACGCGTCATAGGTGCCGAACGTGCCCTTGATGCTGTGCCCGGCCATGAACGCGGCCGGATCGAACCCCAGCTTTTCGTAGAAACGGTTAACGGCGGCCTTGGCCTCAACAAGGGCCTCGCGGTCACGCCATTCGGCGACGGCGACGGTGACGATTGTCGCATTGCCATCGGCGTGGCTGACGCCGACCCGGCTGTAGAGGCAGCCTTCCAGCGTTTCCAGATAGCCGTGAATGATGGCCAGCCTCTCGGTGAACACGGAGAGATGGGCAACCGGGCAGGTGAAGTGATCGATGCGCATCACGCCGGATGGGCGCGCTGCTTGTGCAGCGCTGTCACCAGCGGCGACTGCGGCCGGCGTGGTGTCCTGAAGCAGAGTCTTTGCGTTCATCGGGTCTTCCTTTGCTGATTGCCCCTGCACGCCCGCTACGCTAAAACCTCAACCATGGTTGAGATCAAGCGAAATAATCGAAGGCCTGCCGAAGCGGCGCAAACCGCCCCGAAAGCCACTTCGAATGTGCCCCAGTCGCTCAGCGTCGGCGAGGTGGCCGAACGCGCAGGCGTGGCCGTGTCTGCGCTTCATTTCTACGAACGCGAGGGCCTGATCCAGAGCTGGCGCAATGGTGGCAACCAGAGGCGCTATCCGCGCGGAATCCTGCGCCGGGCGGCGTTGATCAAGACCGCGCAGCGCCTGGGACTGCCTCTGTCGCAGATCGCCGAAGCGCTGAGGCATTTGCCTTCCGACCGCCCGCCGACCGCTGCAGATTGGCGTAGGCTATCAGCCTCCTGGCGCGCCGATCTTGATAGTCGCATTGCTACGATGACCGCTCTGCGCGACCAGCTCGATGGCTGCATCGGCTGCGGTTGCCTGTCGCTCGATGCTTGTCCGCTGCGCAATCCGGATGATCGGCTCGGCCGATCCGGAGCCGGACCGCAGCTGTTGCGATAATGGTGAGCCCCCTCGCGATGCCCCTCGGCTTGCGATGTCGGGATGCCGCATCAGTGTGTTTGACAGCGTCCTGCAAATTTGAGAGGTTTCAGCCGTGGAGTGCGCGAAAGCTCCATGAGGCGCCATGCCGCAATTTCGCATCCGTCCGGATCAAAATTACGGAGCAAATCATGGCACCCTATGGCGCAATTTCCGCCGACAAGCTCTTTCGCTTGCTCGGTTCATCCCAGTCTCCTCTGATTGTCGACGTCCGCATTGCCGACGATGTCGCGGCGCATCCCTTCCTCATTCCCGGCGCCTTCCGCCGTGATCACCGGCAGATCGGTGAATGGGCGGCGCAAGTCGCCTCCACTCCCACATCCGTTGTCGTCGTCTGTCACCAGGGGCGCAAGCTGAGCGAAGGCGTCGCGGCCCATTTGCGCCTTCTCGGCATATCGGCCGAAGTTCTGGAAGGCGGCAATTCTGCCTGGGCCGCGGCTGGCCTGCCGCAGGTGCCAATCGACCGGCTCGGTGATGGCCAGGGCGCCGGCTCGTCACTCTGGGTCACGCGCAACCGGCCGAAGATCGACCGCATTGCCTGTCCCTGGCTTATCCGGCGTTTCATCGATCCCTTCGCCCGCTTCCTCTTCGTGGCCTCATCCGAGGTCGAAGGCGTTGCCGACAGGTTCAATGCCGTGCCCTTTGACATGGAAGGCGTCTTCTGGAGTCATCGCGGCGATCTCTGCACCTTCGACACCATGCTGTCGGAATTCCAGCTGGAAACGCCGGCATTGCTGACCCTGGCGGAGATCGTGCGCGGTGCCGATACCAACCGGCTCGATCTTGCGCCGCAGGTCGCCGGTCTGCTGGCGGTGTCGCTCGGCCTGTCGCGGCTCTATTCCTCGGATCTCCAGCAACTGGAGCAGGGCTTGCTTCTCTATGACGCCTATTACAGATGGGCGCGCGATGCGATGGATGAAAAACACGATTGGGTGACGCGCGGTGGGCGCGATGGAGTGAAATGACAAACGCTGCCGCTGGACACCTAGCGCTGCCTGCCGGGCAGCCGCCGAGCTTTGCCGAACTGACCGCCGCCTTTGCCCGCATCGGCGTCCTCAGCTTCGGCGGTCCTGCCGCCCAGATCGCGCTGATGCATCGCGTCTGTGTCGACGAGAAGCGCTGGATCGACGAGGATCGTTATCTGCATGCGTTGAATTATTGCATGCTTTTGCCTGGGCCGGAGGCGCAGCAGCTTGCCACCTATATCGGTTGGCTTCTGCATGGCGTGCGCGGCGGCATCGTTGCCGGCCTGCTCTTCGTCCTGCCGGGGCTCGCCGTCATCATGGGCCTCTCAACGCTATATGCGCTCTATCAGCAGGCCGATCTCGTTGCAGGCCTCTTCTTCGGTCTGAAGGCGGCCGTGCTCGCCGTCGTCATCGAAGCGGTGATCCGCATCGGCAAGCGGGCGTTGAAAACTCGGTTTCACCGGATCCTCGCAGCACTCGCCTTTCTCGCCCTGTTTGCCCTGTCGCTGCCGTTTCCGCTGGTCATCCTGCTGGCGGCGGTCGCGGGCCTCGTTCGCGCCCGGATCACCCCGACAGAAGATGTTCCTGCCCCCACGAACCTGAAGGCCCGCCCGCCGGCGCTGCGTCAGCTGCTGACGCTGCTGTTCTGGGTTGCCGTCTGGCTGGCGCCTCTGCCGATCCTTTGGCTGCTGGCGGCCGATACCGCCTTGCCGGATCTCTACGCCTTCTTTTCCAAGATGGCGCTGGTCACCTTCGGCGGCGCCTATGCCGTTTTGGCCTATGTCGCACAGGTGGCAGTCGAGCAGTATCAATGGTTGAAGCCCGGCGAGATGCTCGATGGTCTGGCGCTTGCCGAAACCACGCCGGGTCCGCTGGTCTTGGTACTCTCCTATGTCGGTTTCCTTGCCGGTTTCCGCCATGGCGGTGGGCTGGATCCGCTGTTGGCCGGCCTGCTTGGCGCACTGCTCACCGCCTGGGCCACTTTCATTCCGAGCTTCATCTGGATCTTCGCTGGCGCGCCCTATATCGAGCGCCTGCGCGGCAATCGCCTGATGAATGCCGCCCTGTCGGCGATCACCGCCGCGGTTGTCGGCGTCATCCTCAACCTGGCCATCTGGTTTGCCCTGCATGTCGTCTTCGCCCGCGTCGGCGTCTTCGAACGACCATTGGTCGGTCCTCTCGCCCCATGGCTGAATGTGTCGCTGCCCGTGCCGGACTGGACCTCGCTCGATCTGGCGGCCCTGGCCGTGGCCGTCATCGCGGCCGTGATGATCTTCCGCTTCCATCAGGGCATAGGACGGACGCTGGTCCTTGCGGCGCTGCTCGGCCTGGCGCTGCGCATGCTCGCCTGAGCCGCGATGCGGGCAGTCATTTTCTCGAAGAAACCGGCAAGGCTCTTGCCTTGCCGGCTTTCCTTTGCCATGTCAGCCCACACGATCTTGAAGTCAGGAATGAACATGGCACTCGGCATTTCCACCCTAGGCGACGTCACCGCGAACTATGATGTCATCCTCTGCGATGTCTGGGGCGTGCTGCATAACGGCATCGATGCCTTTCCGGCCGCCTCGGAAGCCCTGACGGCAGCCCGTAAGGTGGGTGTCACGGTTGTCCTGATCACCAATTCACCGCGTCCGGCGCCGGGCGTCATCACCCAGCTCCGCGCCATCGGTGTCGCCGATACCGCCTATGACAGGATCATCACCTCCGGCGACGTCACGCGCACGTTGATCGCGGCCGGTCCGAAGAAGGTCTTCCTGCTGGGTCCCGAGCGCGACATGCCGCTGCTCGAAGGGCTGGATGTCGAGGCCGTTGCCGCCGATCAGGCCGATTGCATCGTCTGCACCGGCTTCTTCGATGACGAGACCGAGGTGCCGGAAGACTATACCGCGATGCTGACCGAATTCGCCGCCCGCAAGGTTCCGTTGATCTGCGCCAATCCCGATCTGGTCGTCGAGCGCGGCCATCGGCTGATCCCCTGCGCCGGTGCCGTAGCTGCCTATTACAACACGCTCGGCGGCGAGACCCGCATTGCCGGCAAGCCGCATGCGCCGATCTATGCGGCAACGCTTGCCGCAGCCGGCGAGGCGCGCGGCAGCGCGATCGACACGGCCCGCGTTCTGGCGATCGGCGACGGCATGCCGACCGATGTGCGCGGTGCCATCGATGCCGGCCTCGACCTTCTCTATATCTCGGGCGGCATCCATGCGGCCGAGTATTCGCCGACCGGCACCACGGATGAACCGGCGCTGCACGATTTCCTCAAGCGCGAGAACGCCGCGCCGAAATTCTGGATGCAGCGGTTGGCATAAGGCAGACAGGCATGACCGTATTCCATCGCAACGAGAAGAAAGAAGCGCTGCCTTCGCTCCTGACCGGCGGTGTCGTGGCGATCGGCAATTTTGATGGCGTGCATCGCGGCCATCAGGCGGTGCTCAGTCGTGCATTGGAACGCGCCGAAGCCTTGGGCGTCCCGGCCCTTGTCCTGACCTTCGAGCCCCATCCGCGCTCGGTCTTCAATCCGCAAAAACCGGTTTTTCGCCTGACACCGGCCCCGCTGCGCGCCCGCATCCTCGAGGCCATGGGTTTCCAGTCGGTCATCGAATATCCGTTCGACGTCGATTTTTCCCAGCGCTCGGCCGAGGATTTCGTCCGCTCCATCCTGGTCGAATGGCTCGGCGCCCGCGAGGTTGTCACCGGTTTCGATTTCCATTTCGGCAAGGGCCGCGAGGGCGGTCCGGCCTTCCTGATGGAAGCAGGCAGCCGCCATGGCTTTGGCGTGACGCTGGTCGATGCCTTCCGTGACGAAGGCGCCGACGTGGTGTCGTCCAGCCGCATCCGCAATCTTCTCGCCGATGGCAATGTGTCCGAGGCGGCCGGCCTGCTCGGCTACCGCTTCACCGTCGAGGCGGAAGTGGTCAAGGGCAACCAACTTGGCCGCACGCTCGGCTTTCCGACCGCCAACATGAAGCTTGCGCCGGAAGCGACGTTGCGCGCCGGCATCTACGCCGTGCGCTTTCGCCGGGCGGATGGCGTGATCCGCGATGGCGTTGCAAGCTTCGGCTATCGCCCGACCGTTACCGACAACGGCGCCGCCTGGCTGGAAACCTTCGTTTTTGATTTTTCCGGCGATCTCTATGGCGAGACCTGTTCGGTCTCCTTCTTCGGTCACCTGCGCGACGAATGGAAGTTCGATGGCCTCGATCCGCTGGTCGCCCAGATCAGGAAGGACGAGCAGGAGGCGAGGGCGCTGCTCGCGGGCGTCCGGCCGATCGGCGAACTGGATGAAAAGATCAGCTTCTGAGATGCTTTCGGCGCATCCTTGACCATGCGTGCTGGCGCTGGATCTCTTGCCGGCAGGCGGCGCACCGCGCGCTGTTCCTTATGATTTCTTTACGTCCGCCCCCCAATTTCCAAATCGAGACTTTATCTCCATCGCCTTAAATTCTCATTGGCCGTCGATGACGGCGGTTGATGAGGAACGAAGCGATGAGAGTAGCAGGCGGAAACGGTGCATGGTCGGGCCTGGAGTTTCTGGCCCCGTTGCGCAGCATGCGTGATGATCGTGATGGCAAAACTCTTGAAGGCAAGGCTGACGAACCTTTAAAATCGCCATCTTCGGGTGCGGTCCGCACAGCAGCCAACACGGACCACCCCGGACCCGGCGGATACGAACCGCTGCACAATGTCGGCGGGCTGGACGATCTCGCCAAGCGCATCTCGGTGTCGCCGGTCCTGCGCGAGCACCTGATCTGGGCAGCAGTTCCGCTGCTGGAGCCGATGACCGGCCTGCGCGATGCCCCGTCTGATTTTCGTGCCTTTAGCGGGCTGATGGAGCGGGAGGCTCATGTCGAGGCGCTGCTGCTTCTGGCAAGCCGACTGGCGCCGAATATCGCCTTGTCCAGGCTTGTCCGGTCGCACGGCGTCTGGCTGTGCCGGGCCCAGGTGGTCTGCAAGGGCACGACGGGCGAACGGACCCAGCGGTGCTTCCGCGCTGTGCATTCCGATGCGCCTGCCGCCATGCTTCTGGCAATCCTCATTGCCGCAAGTCCCGCCTGGAGCACGGCCCGATGACACTGGCGCCCCAACGCATGACCGGGGTCTTCACCGATCTCGTCACGCCTTTCCGTCACGGAGCGCTCGATCTCATCGGTTTGAAGACGCTGGTGGAATGGCAGGTTCGCTCCGGTGTGTCCGGACTTGTCGTGTGCGGCGAGGGCGGTGAGGCACCTGTTCTGAATGATGCCGAGCGCGTTGCCGTGATTTCGACCACGCTCGAGGTTACGGCCGGAACGGTCCCGGTGCTGGTTGGCACCGGCACCAATGCGACGGAACGTACCATCGCGCTGACCCGCGAGGCGCGGGCATTGGGTGCAGATGCGGCCGTGGTGGTTGTGCCCTACTACAGCAAGCCGACCCAGGAGGGGCTGTTTCGCCATGTCGAGGCCGTGGCCAGCGCGGTAGACCTGCCACTGATCATCGTCAACCGGCCACGCCATACGGCGATTGACGTCTCGCCGGCCTTGCTCGAGCGGTTCGCCGGTCTGTCCGGCATCGTCGGCTTTGCCGACTACGCCGGCGACATCAGTCGGCCCTTGGTGCTGCGTGAGCAGGACCGGCGTCGCATACCCCGCAATGGTATGCCCCATGGCGGCCTGCCGGTGTATTCGGGGGATGATCGCACCGCGCTTGCGCTCGGCCTGATGGGTGCGCAAGGCACTTTTTCGCTGGCCGCCAACGTCGCGCCGCGCCTGGTCGTCGCGATGCATCATGCCTTCCATGGCGGAAACGTCAGCGCCGCCCGCACGCTGCAGCAGACGCTCTATCCGCTTTTCATCGCGATCGATGCCGAACAGGCGGTTGCCGCCACCAAGCAGGCGCTGGCCTTCGTGCTCGGCCTTGCTCCCGATGTCCGCCTGCCGCTCACCGAAGTCGAGCAGCCGGTGGTCGCCGAAATCAGGCAGGCTCTGTCCTTGCTGGCAGTCCCGGCCAAAGGCTTGGTCAGCGGCGATCCAAGCCTGCACAGACCGGCCTGAAACGCAATCACCACGCCGATATCATGAAACAACAGGAATTCACTGTCATGGGTTACTTCGATCATCAAACCTGGAACGCCAAGTCCGCCCCGCGCTTTACCGTCGGCCGCGATCACCATGGCTGGTGGGTCGTGCATGATCGTGAAGGCAGGGTCGGCGGACTGTTTGCCAGCGAGGATGCTGCCCTGCATTTTGCCGCCATCGAATGCGACAGGAAACCGGGCGCGATCTGCCGGGCGCCCGAAAGCGACGTCGTCGAACTGGGTTCCTTCACCAGCGATCGCTGGAGCGCTGGGGACGGCGGCGCGCCACGCCACTGATCCTCGGCCGTTGGCTGCCTGCAGAGCCGGCGCCGACCAAGCGACGACGCCGGGGCCTGTATATTGCCACGGCATCGATCACGTCCCGTGCCGGCCCCGTATATTCCTCTGCCGGCCCCCTTTCATTTTCCCGCAAAAACACATAGACAAACGCCCGATGACCAGGGCACGGACGCAGATATCCCTCCGAATTATAGGCCCGGCCTTCCGCGCGCTTTGAGCTGCCGGAGGGTCCGGGTTTTCAGCGCTTGCACAGCGCTTCTCCGTCCTAAACGACAGTTCCCGATTTTTTAGCGCTGCCCTCCCGGCGCGCATTCAATGGCTAGATCATGACCGATACCCCTGAAAAGCTCGATTATTCCAAGACCCTCTATCTGCCGGAAACCGAATTCCCGATGCGCGCAGGCCTGCCGCAGAAGGAACCGGAAATGGCCGCCAAATGGCGCCAGATGGACCTCTACAAGAAGCTGCGCTCGTCGGCTGCCGGCCGCGAAAAGTTCGTCCTGCATGACGGCCCGCCCTATGCCAACGGCAACATCCATATCGGACACGCGCTGAACAAGGTGCTGAAGGACGTCATCACCCGCTCGTTCCAGATGCGTGGCTATGATGCCAACTATGTGCCGGGCTGGGATTGCCACGGCCTGCCGATCGAGTGGAAGATCGAGGAAAAGTATCGCGAAAAGGGCAAGGACAAGAACGAGGTCCCGGTCAACGAATTCCGCAAGGAATGCCGCGAATTTGCGCAGGGCTGGATCGACATCCAGTCGGAAGAATTCCGCCGCCTCGGCATCGAGGGTGATTTCGACCGTCCTTATACGACGATGAATTTCCACGCCGAAAGCCGCATCGCCGGCGAACTGCTGAAGATCGCCATGTCCGGCCAGCTTTACCGTGGGTCGAAGCCGATCATGTGGTCGGTGGTCGAGCGCACGGCACTGGCGGAAGCGGAAGTGGAATATCACGAGGTCGAGAGCGATACGATCTGGGTGAAGTTCCCGGTGGTTGGTAAGTCGCCAATCGTTGGAAAAGGTGAAGATGGACGGTTTGAAGCGGGCCGCACGGAAGCTGAATATCAGCTTGGGAAAGCCTCGGTCGTCATCTGGACCACCACCCCGTGGACCATCCCGGGCAACCGCGCTATCTCCTACTCCTCGAAGATCGAATACGGCCTCTACGAGATCACCGAAGCCACGAACGATTTTGGCCCGCAGCCGGGCGAGAAGCTGATCTTTGCCAAGCGTCTGGCCGAAGATGCCGCCGCCAAGGCGAAGGTTGCGTTCAAGCTGGTTCGCGATGTGACCGCCGCAGAACTCGGTGCGATCACCTGCGACCATCCGCTGAAGGATCTCGGTTACGACTTCGCCGTTCCCCTCATCGATGGTGATCACGTCACCGATGATGCCGGTACCGGTTTCGTCCACACCGCCCCGTCGCACGGCCGCGAGGACTTTGAGGCCTGGACGGGTCACGCCAAGATGCTCGCCGAGCGCGGCATCGACACAAAGATCCCGTTCCCGGTTGATGATGCCGGCTTCTACACCGACGAAGCCCCCGGTTTCGGCCCGTCTGCCGAAGGCGGCGCTGCCCGCGTCATGGATGACAACGGCAAGAAGGGCGACGCCAACAAGCGGGTCATGGATTCGCTGATCGCTGCCGGAAACCTGTTTGCCCGTGGCCGCATCAAGCATGAATACCCGCATTCCTGGCGCTCGAAGAAGCCGATCATCTTCCGCAACACGCCGCAATGGTTCGTCTATATGGACAAGGAACTCGGCGACGGCACGACGCTGCGTTCGCGTGCCTTATCGGCCATCGACGACACTCGCTTCGTGCCATCAGCCGGCCAGAACCGCCTGCGCGCCATGATCGAGGGCCGACCGGACTGGGTGCTGTCGCGCCAGCGCGCCTGGGGCGTGCCGATCTGCGTCTTCGCCGATGCCGAAGGCAATGTGTTGAAGGATGAAGAGGTCAATGCCCGCATTCTCGAAGCCTTCGAGAAGGAAGGTGCGGACGCCTGGTTTGCCGAGGGCGCAAAGGAGCGCTTCCTCGGCAATGGGCACGACGGCGAAAAGTGGC
Organism: Rhizobium sp. PDO1-076; assembly: GCF_000247475.1. Taxonomy (GTDB): domain Bacteria; phylum Pseudomonadota; class Alphaproteobacteria; order Rhizobiales; family Rhizobiaceae; genus Allorhizobium. The sequence continues at coordinate 15,958 of NZ_AHZC01000033.1, forward strand.
AGATGGTCACCGACATCCTCGATGTCTGGTTCGATTCAGGCTCGACCCATACCTTTACGCTGGAAGACCGCCCGGACCTGAAATGGCCGGCGGATGTCTATCTCGAAGGCTCAGACCAGCATCGTGGCTGGTTCCATTCGTCGCTGCTCGAAAGCTGCGCGACGCGCGGCCGCGCGCCCTACAACGCCGTCGTCACCCATGGTTTCATCATGGATGAGAAGGGCGAGAAGATGTCGAAGTCGAAGGGCAATGTCACCGCCCCGCAGAGCATCATGAAGGACGCGGGCGCCGATATCCTGCGCCTCTGGGTCATGTCGTCCGACTATGCCGAGGACCTGCGCGTCGGCAAGACGATCATCCAGACCAATATCGACGCCTATCGCAAGATCCGCAATACGATCCGCTGGATGCTCGGCACGCTCGCCCACGACAAGGGCGAGGAGATTTCCTATGCCGACCTGCCGGAACTCGAAAAGCTGATGTTGCATCGCCTGGCCGAGCTCGACCAGCTGGTCCGCAAGGCTTACGACGAATTCGACTTCAAGCGCATCACCCGTGCGCTCACCGATTTCGCCAATGTCGAGCTGTCGGCCTTCTATTTCGACATCCGCAAGGATACGCTCTACTGCGATGCGCCATCGAGCCTGAAGCGCCGCTCGGCCCTGTTCGTCATCCGCAAGCTGTTCGATAGCCTCGTGCTGTGGTTTGCGCCGATGATGCCGTTCACTACGGAAGAGGCCTGGCTGTCGCGCGATCCGAATGCCGTTTCGGTGCATCTGGAACAGTTCCCGGTGATCCCGGCCGAATGGTCGAACGAGCCCGTGGCAGAGAAGTGGAAGAAGGTTCGCACCGTCCGCCGTGCCGTCACCGGCGCGCTGGAACTCGAGCGCAAGGACAAGCGCATCGGTTCGTCGCTGGAGGCAGCCCCGGTCGTGCATGTCGCCGATCCGGACCTGCTGGCGGCGCTCGAAGGCCTCGACTTTGCCGAGATCTGCATCACGTCGGATATCACCGTTGTCGGTGGCGAAGGCCCGCAGGACGCTTTCCGTCTGGACGACGGCACCAGGGTCTCGGTCGAGCCGAAGCTTGCCGAGGGCGTGAAATGCGCCCGCTCGTGGAGGATCACCAAGGACGTCGGCAGCGACGCCGACTATCCCGATGTCTCGGCCCGCGATGCCAAGGCCCTGCGCGAGCTGGCGGCAGCGCTCTGACGAAATATTGCCGGATGGTTTGCGCTTTGGCGGGTCATCCGGTAAAACTGCCTGAAAATGGCCGAAATTTACTGTCAGCGGACACGCTGGGAATTTCGACAAGACAGAACGAAATGCGGCGAGGCTGGTAGGCATTCATGAAATCGGCATATCTGTTCAGAGTTGGCTTTGGTGTAGCGGGCCTTCTCGGCGCGACGCTCGGCCTGACCGGCTGCCTCGGCAGCCCGACCTATGGCACCGACAAGACTGCGATCGAGCAGCTGGCCGATGACGTCGGCTCTGCCGTCTCGATCGCTGGCAAGGAACCCGCTAACAAGGGCACCAAATACAATCCGCGTCCGGAGCTGGTCATGCCGCCGTCTGTCGCCCAGGCCACGCTGGTCGCACCGCAGCAGTCGCTGGCCAGCAAGGAAAACCCGGAATGGGTCGAAGCCCCCGAACAGACGCGTGAGCGCCTTGTCGCCGAGGCCGATGCCAATGCGGACAACCCGAATTACCGTTCTCCGCTGCTCGCCGGTTACGGCACCGCCGGCACGATGACGGAAACCCAGAAATGGCAGGCCTTCCGCGAAGCCCGCAAGCTGCAGAAGGGTGCCTATCTCGACCAGCGCCGCCTGCTGTCGGATCCGCCGACGGAGTATCGCAAGACCGAGGAAACCGAGCTGGCCGATCTCGGCGAGCCGGAATTGAAGAAGCAGAAGCGCCGCAAGAAGGAAGCCAAGGCCGCCCAGCAGAGCAACAGCTCCTGGTGGATGCCCTTCCAATAAGATTTACAAAGATGACTTCGATCAGGGCAGGGCGGCAACGCCCTGCCTTTTTCGTATGGCCCGCCCTTTTCTTATGGATAGAGCACAATGACATTCACCATCCGCCCGGCAACGCCTGACGACGCTGCAACCATTCTAGGCTTCATCACCGAACTCGCCGTCTATGAAAAGGCCGGCCACGAAGTGGCCGCGACCGAAGACAGTATTCGCCAGTCGATCTTTGGCCAAGGTTCTGTCACCGAAGCCGCCATCCTCGAGGCGGATGGCAAGCCGGCCGGCTTTGCCGTCTGGTTTTACAGCTATTCGACTTGGCTGGCGCGCAACGGCCTCTATCTCGAAGACCTCTATGTCTCGCCGGACCATCGCGGCGGCGGTGCCGGCAAGCTGTTGTTGCGGCATCTTGCGCAGATCGCGGTCGACAAGGGCTGTGGCCGTTTCGAATGGAGCGTGCTTGACTGGAACGAGCCGGCAATCCGCGTCTATGATGCGATCGGCGCCGAGCCGCAGACCGAGTGGATCCGCTACCGCCTGTCCGGTGACGAGTTGAAGGCTTTCGCCGCCGGTTGAGCGGCGCCTAGCTCTCACGCTTCTCCTGGAAGAATGTCCTGAGCATGTCCGCAGCTTCGGTTTCGCGAAAGCCGGAATAGACCTCCGGCTGGTGGTGGCAGGTGGTCTGCGCATAAAACCGCACGCCATTGTCGACCGCGCCACCCTTAGGGTCGGCGGCAGCATAATAAAGCCGCCGGATGCGGGCAAAGGATATGGCTGCCGCACACATCGTGCACGGTTCCAGCGTCACATACAGATCGGCATCGACCAGGCGTTCGTCGCAGATGAATGCCCCGGCCCGACGGATCGCCAGGATTTCGGCATGCGCGCTGACATCGTTCTGCGCCCGCGTCTCGTTGCCGGCCCGCCCGATGATCTCTCCGTCATGCACGACGACGGCACCGATCGGCACCTCGCCACGCGCTCCGGCAGCACGCGCCTCGGCAAAAGCCGCCTCCATGAAGCCGTTTGTCTTAGTCATGCGTGAACTTTCCACTTAACCAGAGCCGCGCGACCTGATACGACAGCCCAAACCACAGGCAAATAGCAAATGACATTCAAAGACAAGTCCAAGCGACCGGCGGGCAAGCCCTCTGATCGCGGCGCAAAGCCGCTCTCTCGCAAGCCGGCCGCCAAAACCGAAATCAACCCCGCACGCGCAGCCCGGTCAGGCGCACCGGCCGGCGACGACGGGATGAAGCCCGAGCGCATCTCCAAGCTGCTTGCGCGCGTTGGCGTGGCCTCGCGCCGCGACATCGAGCGCATGATCATGGAAGGCCGGGTCAAGCTGAACGGCACCGTGCTCGACACGCCCGTCGTCAACGTGACGCTGTCTGACAAGATCGAGGTCGATGACCAGCCGATCCGCGGCATCGAGCGCACAAGGCTCTGGCTCTACCACAAGCCGGCCGGCCTTGTGACCACCAATTCCGATCCGGAAGGTCGCTCGACCGTGTTCGACAATCTGCCGGAAGAGCTTCCGCGCGTCATGTCGATCGGCCGTCTCGACATCAATACCGAGGGCCTGCTGCTGCTCACCAATGATGGTGGCCTGGCGCGCGTTCTCGAACTGCCGACCACCGGCTGGCTGCGCCGCTACCGCGTCCGCGCCTTTGGCGAGGTCGATCAGCCGGCACTCGACAAGCTCAAGGAAGGCATGGCCGTCGATGGCGTGCTCTATGGTGCGATCGACGCAACGCTCGACCGCAAGCAGGGCCATAACGTCTGGATCACCATGGGGCTTCGCGAAGGCAAGAACCGCGAAATCAAGAACGTGCTCGGCGCGCTCGGTCTCGAGGTCAACCGCCTGATCCGCATTTCCTACGGTCCGTTCCAGCTCGGCGACCTGCCGGAAGGCGATGTCCAGGAAGTCCGCGGCCGCATGCTGCGTGACCAGCTGGGTCCGCGCCTGATCGAAGACGCCAAGGCGAATTTTGATGCGCCGATCTTCGCCCATGGCGGTGCAGTTGACGATGAAGACGAGGATGCTCCGGCCAAGGCCAAGCCCGCCAAGGCGGAATGGGCGCGCGAAGAGCGTCGCGAAGAACGTCCCGCCAAGTCGCGCTTCAGCGAGAAGCCCGGCGACAAGCGCGAACGTGCGCTCGACCGCCTGGACACCCGTCGCGACGACAGCCGCACCAAGCCGGCCGGCAAGCGTGACGGCGACAAGCGTGGCTTTGGTGCCCGTGACGAAGGCAGCCGTTTCGGTGACAAGCCGAAGCGTGCGCCGATGGCGCCGAAAAGCCGCACCGCCAATGTCTGGATGGCCCCTGGCGCCCGTCCGGTGGCCGAAAAGAAGGCCGCCGTCGAGGGCGAAGAGGCCAAGGCACCGCGCGCCCGCCGCGAAGGTCTGCCGGAAAGCAAGCGTTACGGCCGTGGCAAGGATGGCAAGCCGACCAAGGGTTCGACACGCTTCAACCCGGACAGCAAAGGCCGCAATGATTTCGCCGACCGTGACACCGGTCCACGCGTTGTCGTGAGCCGTGCCCGCGACGAGGAAGGCGACTGGATCCGCGCCGATGGCCCGGACACCAAGCCCGGTGGTCGCGATGGTGGTCGTGGTGGCAGCCGCGACGGCGACAAGCGTGGTGGTTTCGGTGACCGCGGCCCGCGCCGCGAAACGGGCGACCGTGGACCCCGCAGCGATGCAGGCCCGCGCCGTGATTTCGGCGACCGGCCCGATCGTGGCGACCGTCCGGCCCGTACCGATCGTCCCCGCGGCGACAGCGCACGCAGCGATGCGCCACGTGGTGAACGTTTCGGCGCAGATCGCCCGCGCGGCGATCGTCCGGCTGGTGACCGTCCTCGTTCGGACCGCCCGGGCTCGGATCGTCCCCGTGATGACAGACCGCGCGGCGACAAGCCGTTCGGCGCAAAACCCTTTGGTGACAAGCCACGAGGTGCAAAACCGTTTGGCGACAAGCCGGCCGGTAAATCCTTCGGCGGCAAGCCGGGTGGAAAGCCCGCTGGCAAGTCGTTTGGCAAGCCCGGCGGACGCCCGGCAAGCACACGGGCCGACGGTGGCCCGCGCGGCGCAGGCGGCAAGCCTTCCGGCGCTGGCCGTGGTGGCCCGCCGAAGGGCAAGAGGTAAGCCGGCATGCGGGTTGTCGGTGGGGAATTCCGTGGCCGTGCTTTGGCCACGCCCAAGTCCAATGATATCCGGCCGACCATCGACCGGACGCGCGAGAGCCTGTTCAACATTCTCGCCCATGCCCATCCGGGTCTCCTGGACGGAACGCGCGTTCTGGATCTCTTTGCCGGCACCGGTGCTGTCGGCATCGAGGCCCTGTCGCGCGGCTGCAAATCGGCGCTGTTTGTCGAAAACAGCGTCGAAGGCCGCAGCCTGCTATGGGAAAATATCGACGCATTCGGACTGCATGGTCGCGCGCGGATCCTGCGCCGTGATGCGACGGATCTCGGTCCCTCCAACAACATAGAGCCGTTCGACCTGCTGTTTGCCGATCCGCCCTATGGCAAGGGCCTGGGCGAAAAGGCGATGCTCTCGGCCCACAAGGGCGGCTGGCTGGCACCCGGCGCGCTGGTCATTCTCGAGGAGCGCGGCGATGTCCAGGTGACGGTGGACCCGGTTTTTGCGTTCACCGAGGAACGCACCTTCGGTGACACGAAAATGTACTTCTTTTCCTATAGGCCTGCCTGATATCGTTCACGAGAAAAGGTGCCATGGATAGCATTGTCGAAACCGCGCTTCCGTCCCTGGGCTCCCATTCTCAACCCACCATAGGCCTGGCGCTTGGCGCCGGCGGTGCGCGTGGCTTTGCCCATGTGCCCGTGCTGGAAGTCTTTGACGAACTCGGCCTGAAGCCGTCGATCATTGCCGGGTCTTCCATGGGTGCCTTGATCGGCGCGGCCTATGCCGCGGGCATGAGCGGCCGCGACATCCGCGACTATGCACTGCATCTGGCCGACAATCGCGCCCAGGTTCTGAACCGTCTCTGGGGCCTGCGCCCGGCCAGCATGCGCGATGCGCTCGGCGGTTTTCGCCTCGGCCAGTTCAACCTGCAGCGTGTGCTGCAAGCCTTCCTACCGCCGGAAATCCCGACGCATTTTGCCGGCCTTGGCATTCCCCTGAAGGTGATGGCGACGGATTATTACGGCCAGTGCGAGCAGATCTGCGACCATGGCGATCTCTATGAGGCGCTCGCCGCCTCGGCCGCCATTCCGGCGCTGTTTGCGCCGGTCACCATCAAGGGCCGGCTGATGATCGATGGCGGCATCTTCAATCCGGTGCCGTATGACCTGCTGATCGGTGAGGCCGATATCACCATCGGCGTCGATGTCGTCGGCGCGCCGGAAGGCGACGGCTCGCTGATGCCCAACCGCATCGACAGCCTCTTTGGGGCCTCACAACTGATGATGCAGTCGAATGTCGCGCTGAAGATGAAGATCTGCCAGCCCGACATTTATCTGCGCCCGGAGGTCAATTCCTTCCGCGTGCTCGATTTTCTGAAAGCCCGCCAGATCTTCGAGGCCTCGGAAGGCCTGAAGGAGGGATTGAAGCGCGAGATTTCCGCCCGCATGGAAGACTTCGTCCGCCGCTGATCGGCCCCAATGGCTGTTCAGCTGTGCGGACCGGCCTCTTCTCCGACCATTGGCGCCACCGGGCGCTTCGGCTTGATCAGCGGTTCCGGCTTGACCGGCCGGTTGTGCAGCATGTCGCGCCCGGCCTGGATGCCTTCCTGTGCCTGGATCCGCAGCCGCTCCTCGTCGCGGCGGCGGATATCCTCGCCGATATCATAGGCTTCGTCTTCCGAGACGCCGAGACCTTCGAGCGTCCGGCGTCCGAACAGCAGGCCGGATTCCAGCGTTTCGCGCAGCTCGTAATCGACGTCGCGGGCGCGAAGCGACAGGCTGTGAATGCGGTCATAGGAGCGCACATACAGGCGGACATCGGGGTACTCGGCGCGGATCAGGTCAACGATTGCGTCAGTCACTTCTTTTTTCTGCGTGCAGACCGCGACGATCTTGGCCTTCTCGATGCCGGCGGCGCGCAGCACGTCGAGCCGTTTGCCATCGCCGAAATAGATACGGAAACCGAATTGCGCTGCCTGGCGGACGCGGTCGGCACTGTCGTCGATGATCGTCACGTCGCGGCCGCTGGCGAGCAGGATCTGCGCGGCGATCTGGCCGAAACGGGAGAAGCCGACCATCAGCACATCGGCGCCCGCGCCTTCAAAATCCTCTTCCATCTGTTCGCGTTCGCCACTGTCTTCGGAGACAAGCCTCTTGGCCAACAAGGTGGCAAGCGGGGTGAGCGCCATCGACAGGGTGACGGTCGAGATCAGCAGCGACGACGTCGCGCCGGACAGAATGCCGCTGGCGGCTGCCGTGGTGAACAGCACGAAGCCGAATTCGCCGCCCTGCGGCAGAAGCATGGCGATGCGGATGGCGTCATTGTGCGGCGATCCCGCGATCCGGCAGATGCTGTAAAGCACCGCCGCCTTCACCATCATCAGCACCGGCACGGCGAGCGTGATCAGCAGCAGGTTGTCGACGATCACCTGGATGTCCATCGACAGACCGACGGCCATGAAGAACAGCGCCAGCAGCAATCCACGAAACGGCTCGATATCGGCTTCCAGTTCGTGGCGGTAGGAGGATTCGGCCAGCATCACGCCGGCGAGAAAGGCACCCATCGCCATGGAGAGACCGCTGACCTGCATCAGATAGGCAGAACCGAGCACGACGAACAGGGCAGCCGCGATCATCACCTCGCGCGCACCCGTCCTTGCAATCACCTGGAACAGCGGCGTCAGGAGATAGCGTCCGGCCAGAATCATGGCGACGACCGCACCGACAGCCATGGCGATCTCGGTGAAGGCTGAAGAGCCCTGTTCGCCACCATTGCCGTCAAGGATCGAGATCATCGCCAGAAGCGGCACGATGGCGAGGTCCTGGAACAGCAGGATCGAGAACGAGCGCTGCCCGTGACGGCTGTTCAGTTCGCCATTGTCATTGAGGATCTGCAGGGCGAATGCCGTCGATGACAGTGCCAGGCCGAAACCCGCGACTACGGCGGCGCGCCAGTCGAGCAAATCCGTAAGCAGGATTATCCCGGTCATGGCGAGGCCGGTCAGGACGACCTGTGCGGCCCCCAGGCCGAAAATGTCGCGGCGCATGTGCCAGAGCCGGCTGGGTTTGAGTTCGAGACCGATGACGAACAGCAGCAAGACGACGCCAAGCTCCGCCACGGCCAGAATGTCGCCCGATCCGGCGATCATATGTAGCACGGGTCCGATCACCACGCCGGCGGCCAGATAGCCGAGAACCGTTCCCAGCCCGAGTTTTCGAAACAGCGGGGCAGCGACAACGGCACCGCCGAGCAACAGCAGGGGTTGGGTGAAAAGCGCTTCGGTTGCAGTGGACAAACACGGTCTCCTTTGTGGCATGCCGGGCTCGTGAACGGGAAAAGCCCGAACCGCCCTTGATGCCCTCTGGAATGCACAATAAATGGAGCGGGAAGGAAAGGCCAAGCCATGCCCAATGAAATTGATTCCGTCAATCTTCTCCAACGCGCCGAACAGCTCGTCGATCTGGCCCGCAAGGCCGGAGCGGACCGCGCCGATGCGGTCGTCGTGCGATCTCGCTCCAAGAGTGTCAGCGTTCGCATGGGCAAGGTCGAATCGACCGAAGCCTCCGAGAGCGATGATTTCTCCCTGCGTGTTTTCATCGGCAACCAGGTCGCCAGCGTTTCCGCCAATCCCGGCTTCGACCTGACGGCGCTTGCCGAGCGTGCGGTCGCCATGGCCAGGGTTTCGCCGGAAGATCCCTATTCGGGTCTTGCCGATGAACAGGATCTGGCCCGGAATATAGCCGATCTGGAGCTGTACGATCCGACGGAAGTCTCCAGCGACAGCCTGCGCGAGAGCGCGCTCGCCATGGAAGAGGTCGCCCGTAGCGTCAGTGGCGTCAGCAATTCGCTTGGCGCCGGCGCCTCTGCCGGCATGGGTGGCCTGGTTCTGGTCACCTCGCATGGTTTCTCCGGCAGCTATGCCGCCTCGCGTTTTTCCCGTTCCGTTGGCGTCATTGCCGGCGAGGGGACCAAGATGGAGCGCGACCACGATTTTGACAGCCGCCTCTATTACGCCGATCTCGATGACGCCGAAGTGATCGGCCGACGTGCCGCAGAACGGGCGATCAAGCGCCTGAACCCACGCCAGGTCCCAACCGCCTCCAATCTGACAGTCATTTTCGACCCGCGTGTCGCGCGCGGCTTCGTCGGCACGATTGCCGGCGCCATCAATGGCGCATCCGTTGCCCGCAAGACCTCGTTCCTGCGCGACAAGATGGGCCAGCAGGTCCTGAAGGCCGGTCTCAACGTAACCGACGACCCCTTGAAGGTTCGCGGTTCGTCCTCGCGCCCCTTCGATGGCGAAGGCGTCAGTGGCGAGCGCCTGACGATGATCGAGGACGGTGTTTTGCAGCACTGGTTCCTGTCGTCGTCGGCAGCGCGCGAACTGGGCCTGCGCACCAATGGCCGCGGCGCCCGCGGCGGCACGGCCGTTTCGCCGTCGTCGACCAATCTGGCGCTGGAGCCGGGCGATATCTCGCCCGAAGACCTGATCCGCAATGTCGGCACCGGCCTCTATATCACCGACATGATCGGCCAGGGTGTCGACATGATCACCGGCGAATACAGCCGCGGCGCTTCCGGCTTCTGGATCGAGAATGGCGAGCTGACCTATCCGGTGTCCGAGGTGACCATTGCCTCGAACCTCAAGGATATGTTCATGCGCGTCACCCCTGCCAATGACATCGATCGCAAATACGGTGTCGCGGCTCCCACGCTTGCAATCGAGGGCATGACCCTTGCCGGGCTCTGACAACAGCAAAGCGCCAATTCCAACGGCTTTGGTCGGTTTCGACTGGCAGGCCGATCTGGAGTTGATCACCACAGCCGCCCGCGAGGCCGGCCGTGTGGCGCTGTCCTTCTTCGGCCAGTCGCCGGAAGTCTGGTGGAAGAACGAAGGTCAGTCGCCGGTCAGCGCTGCCGACTACGCCGCCAATCTGTCGCTCGAGACCGTGCTGCGGAGGGCTCGCCCGAGTTATGGCTGGCTGTCGGAGGAGACCGACGATGATCCGTCGCGCCTCGACTGCGACACGCTGTTTGTCATCGATCCGATCGACGGCACCCGCGCCTTCATCGCCGGCAAGAACACCTGGTGTGTCAGCGTCGCTGTCGTCCACAAGGGACGTCCTGTTGCCGGAGTTCTCGTCGCGCCGGCACTGGATGAGGAATTTGCAGCGGTCCTGGATGGGCAAGCCTCACGAAATGGCGCGGCGATCCGCGTCTCACTGGCTCCAAGCGACGGGCCTTTGAAGATCGCCTGCGCGCAGGACATGATCGCAGGTTTTCAACCGGCAATCCGGTCGCGCATCGAACGCGTCGAGCATGTGCCGTCGCTCGCCTATCGTCTGGCGCTGGTCGCCGATGGCCGGATCGACGCGACGCTGGTCAAACGCAATTCGCATGACTGGGACCTCGCCGCGGCCGATCTGATCCTGTCATGTGCCGGTGGAAGCCTGACCGATCTGGCCGGCGAGCCGCTGGTCTACAACAGGCCGGATGTCACCCATTCTGTGCTTCTTGCTGCCACCAATCAGGTCTTGCCGGCGCTTTTGCAAAGCCTTACCCCAATTGCCCGGAGTTGACCTTTCAAATGAAATCGCGCAGATGAAATGTCTGCAGAAATTCTATGGGATGAAACGGATAAAATGACAGAGTCCAGCGACAAGAAGCAGCTTCTCCATCTCGTTTTTGGCGGTGAGTTGTCGAACCTCGAACAGGTTCAGTTTCGGAATCTGAACGACCTCGATATCGTCGGCATCTTTCCGGACTACGCCAGCGCTCTGGTGGCATGGAAGTCCAAGGCACAGGCGACCGTCGACAACGCACATATGCGCTATTTCATTGTCCACATGCATCGTCTGTTGAATCCGTCCGAGTAAGTGAATTTCAGCGTAGCGAACGTGCTCCCAGCCTTCGCCGCTTTGATCGACCCGCATCGAGGGTCACGTTTTTAACTCAGTCTTTGTGCATCTGTTGCTTTTTGCATGGCCCACCTTTTGAAAGGGCATATTGGCATTGTCGATGAAGATGAGCAGGTTTGGTCCATGGCGCTAAGCGACGGTTTGGCAAAGATCGCTGTCGCCTCCTACGGTTGGCTGGGGCTGGTTGCCTATCCGCTGTCGCGGCCTCTGCTCGCCTATCGCGCAGCCAAGGGCAAGGAAGATCGTGCGCGCCGCAACGAGCGTTTCGGCTACGCCAGTCTGGATCGCCCGGCAGGACCCATGGTGTGGATTCATGCCGCAAGTGTGGGCGAGACCGTTGCCGTCGTCCCCCTGATGCGCGAGCTTCGCCGTCGCGATGTCCATGTGTTGCTGACCACTGGTACAGTCACATCGGCGGAAGTGGCCCGCAATCGCTTGGGCGATACGGTGCTGCATCAATATGTGCCGCTCGATCTCCTGCCGGCCGTACGCCGCTTTCTCGACTACTGGCAGCCGGACGTAGCGATTGGCGTCGAATCCGAAATCTGGCCAGCGACGCTGATGGAGCTTCACCGCCGCCAGATCCCGCAGATCCTCGTCAACGCCCGCATGTCTGACCGTTCCATCGACCGCTGGCTGCGCTACAAGTCGGTCGCCGAAGCGCTGTTCGGCAAGCTCGCACTGGTCATCGCCCAGTCCGACGTCGATGCCGAGCGTTTCCGCGATCTTGGTGCCTGGCCGGTCGGGATTTCCGGCAATATCAAGGTCGATAGTGACGCCCCGCCCTGCGATGAGGCGGTGCTGGCGCGCTATATGCAGCAGATCGGCACCCGCAAGACATGGGCTTCCATCTCCACATTCGAGGGCGAGGAAAAGATAGCTGCCATGGTGCATCGCGCCCTGAAAGCGCATACCGGCCTCCTGTCGATCATTGTGCCCCGCCATCCCGAACGCTCCGATGAGATCGAGGCGATGCTGGTGGAAAAGGGCCTGAAGGTCGCACGCCGCACGCGCGGCGACGTGATCACGCCGGAAACCGATGTCTTTCTCGGCGATACGATCGGCGAAATGGGCCTCTATCTGCGCATGACCGATATCGCCTTCGTTGGCCGCTCCCTGTCTGCCGATGGTGGCCAGAACCCGCTGGAGCCGGCCATGCTCGGCTGTGCGGTTCTGTCCGGTCCGCAGGTCAGCAATTTCCGCGAGAGTTACCAGCGCCTGGTGCGCAACGGTTCCGCCCGGATCGTCCGCGACGCCGAAATGCTGGCCAAGGCTGTGCATTTCCTTATGACCAATGATCTCGCCCGCACCAAGATGATGGAAGCCGGCACCGAGAGCATGCAGGAAATGCGCGGCGCGCTGACCGCGACGCTGAAGGCGCTGGAACCCTATATCAGCCCGCTTTCGGTCAAGGCAAAGCTTGAGCCTCGCACTGCCAGCCAGAGCTGATCACCACTGCCTTTGAGGGATGCCGACATGAACACCAAGCCAGAGATTGCCGGTATCCTTTTCGACAAGGACGGCACGTTGCTCGATTTCGACGCGAGCTGGGGTCCGGTCAATCGCATGGTGGCGCTGATGGCGGCCGATGGCGATCAGGCCTTGGCCGATCGGCTTCTGGCAGCCTGCGGCATGCATCCCGTTTCGGGCGATATCGTGCCCGACAGCCTGTTTGCCTCCGGCAACACCCGCGAGATCGCCGAGGGCATGATTGTCGCCGGTTCACCGCTGGCGCTGTCGGATCTCGTGCCGCGCATCGATGACTGCTTTGCCGAAGCGGCCCAGCTTTCGGTGCCGATCACCGAGCTTCAGCCGCTGTTTGCCCGGCTGCACGGGCGCGGTCTGCGCCTCGGCATTGCCTCGAGCGACAACGAACGCTCGATCCGGGTGGCTGCAGACCGATTTGGCATAACTCAGTATGTCGATTTTGTTGCCGGTTACGACAGCGGCCATGGCGCCAAGCCGGAAGCCGGCATGGTGCTCGGCTTTTGCGCCGCAACCGGTCTGTCTCCCGCGCAGGTCGCCGTGGTCGGGGACAACAATCACGATCTGCACATGGGCCAGAATGCCGGCGCGGGCCTGAAGATCGGCGTCCTGTCCGGCACGGGGTCGCGCGAGACGCTGACGCCAGCCTCCGACATGGTTCTGTCCGACATCACCGAACTCGAAGCGGTGCTCGGCTGACCCGTTTTGTTTCCATTTGATACACCGATGCTTGACCTTCTGACGCGCTCAGGGCTTCTTGTTGCTCGCTGGAGTGGCGGGAGGAGCCGTGCATCCCGGCTGGGGAACCGCGTCGGGGGCAAGGGCAGCATGGTTTCGGAAGCACCGCCTTTCTGGTGGACCAAGATGGACTGGCGAGCGCGCTGCCTGCGGCCGGTCGGCTTCGTTTATGGGCGGATTGTAGCAAGCCTGATGAACCGTCGCCGTCGTCATGCGCTGGCCGTGCCGGTCATCTGCGTCGGCAATTTCACCGTCGGCGGCGCCGGCAAGACCCCGACAGCGATTGCCATCGCCCGTGCCGCCAAGACAAAAGGGCTGAAGCCGGGTTTTCTCAGCCGCGGATATGGCGGCTCGCTCGACGTGACGACCGTGGTCGATCCGCAGCATCACCGCTCGTCGGCCGTGGGTGATGAACCCCTGCTGCTCGCCCGCGAGGCGCTCACCGTGATTTCCCGTCGCCGCGTGGCGGGTGCCGAACGCCTGGTGGCGGAGGGCGTCGATCTGATCATCATGGATGACGGCTTCCAGAGTGCGCGGTTGAAGGTCGATTTTGCCCTTATTGTCATCGACACTGTCCGCGGCATCGGCAATGGCTGCACCGTTCCGGCCGGGCCCGTGCGCGCGCCCATCCGCACCCAGATGCGCCATCTCGATGCCATTTTGAAGGTCGGATCAGGCAGTGCGGCCGACGCGCTGGTGCGCCAGGCGTCGCGCGCGGGAAAGCCGGTTCTGGTCGCCAATGTGAAACCGCGCGATGCGCATGACCTGAAGGGCAAGCCCGTCCTCGCCTACGCCGGCATTGCCGATCCGGGCAAGTTCTATCGCACGCTGGAGGAGGTCGGGGCCGTGATCGCCGATCGCCAGGGTTTCCCCGACCATCATCATCTCGCCGATGACGAAATCGCCGATCTTCTTGAGCGTGCGGACAAGCAGGGATTGCGGCTCGTGACCACGGCCAAGGACCAGGTGCGCCTCGTCGGCGGCCATGGCCAGGCAGCAATGCTTGCCGAAAGATCGGTCGTGGTCGAAATCGACATGGCCTTTGACGATCCTAAAGCCCCGGATCAGATTATCGACAAGGCATTCGTCGCCTGCCGGGCGCGCAGGCTTGCTGCGAAAGCCTGACGATCAGCGAGACTGGTTCGGCAGTGCGCCGGCGCGTTTTTCCGCATCAAGCGAAGCCGCTGCATCCACATAGGCTTCCTGCCGCGCCACGCTCCAGTATTTCAGTTCGTCGATCAGGATCGGCCGGCCGGTCATGGCGCAGACCACATGGCTGCCGGGTGTCAGAATCTGGAAGTCCGCGTCGAGATAGCGGATCTTGGCCTCGCGGTTGCCGCTGCCTTCGAAACGGTTCATCTGTTGTCTCCTGCGCCTGTCACGGTACTGCAATACAGCGCCCTCCGGACGATTTCTAGAGCCGTCGGCGGAAAACAGCGCGCCTGCTTTTCCACGGCAAATACGGGTGCAGAGACGCGCCAGCCACGCTGCAATGACCATTCTCAACTGCGGCCAAACAAGCGTTCGATATCCGACAGCTTGAGCTCGACATAGGTTGGCCGGCCGTGATTGCATTGACCAGAGCCGGGCGTCTGCTCCATCTGGCGCAGCAGCGCGTTCATTTCCTCGACGCGGAGTTGCCGGCCGGAACGTACCGAGCCATGGCAGGCCATGGTCGCCGCCACATGTTCGAGCCGGGCCGAGAGCCTGTCGGCCGTATCCCACTCGGCAATCTCGTCGGCCAGATCCTTGATCAGTCCGGTCACATCCATTTCGCCCAGCATCGCCGGCGTCTCGCGCACCGCAATGGCGCCCGGCCCGAAGCGCTCGACGGCAAGCCCCAATTGCTCCAGCGCTTGCGCATGCATCATCAGCCGGTCGCAGTCCTCCTCTGGCAGGTCGATGATCTCCGGGATCAGCAGCCCTTGCGAGGGAAGGCGCCGCCCGGTCAGCGCCTTGCGCATCTGCTCGAACACCAGGCGCTCATGCGCGGCATGCTGGTCGACGATCACCAGGCCGTCTCCGGTCTGGGCCACGATGTAATTGGCATGGACCTGCGCCCTGGCGGCGCCGAGCGGAAAATGACCGGCGGGCTCCGCCGCCGACACAATTGCCGGCGCCTCGCTGCGTGCCGTCGGCTGGCTCAGGGCTTCGAATGCCGCCTGTCCCGCTTCGGCAAATGCAAAGCCCGAGCTGCTACTCGACGAAGGGTAGGTGGCGGGCATCGGAATTGCGTCATCACTGATCGGGCGATAGGGCGATGTCCCGGCTGACCAGTTTGCGGATGGCTGCGGGCTGAAGCCGGGGCGAAACGCCCGCAACATACCGCCGGCACCGGTGGTCGAGGACCGGTCGCCCTCGCGCTGCAGCGCCTGGCGCACCGCGCCGACAATCAGCCCGCGGACGAGGCCTGGATCGCGGAAGCGCACATCCGATTTCGCCGGATGCACATTGACGTCGACAAGGGCCGGATCAAGCGTCAGGGACAGAACGGCAACCGGATAGCGCCCATGCGGAATGGTCTCGGCATAGGCGCCGCGAATAGCCGACAGGATCTGCTTGTCCTGCACCGGACGACCGTTGACGAAGGCGTATTGATGGGCCGAGTTGCCGCGATTGAAGGTCGGAACGCCGGCAAATCCGGTCAGGCGCACATCCTCGCGCTCTGCGTCGAGCGCAATCGCGTTGTCGCGGAAGTCGGAGCCGAGGATCTGGGCGATCCGGGCCAGATGATCGTCGCCGGTGGAGGGAAACTCCAGCGTCGACCGGTCGGTGCCTGACAATACAAAGCGGATGGCGGGAAAGGCGATCGCCATGCGCTTGACGATTTCGGTGATCGCGCCGGCCTCCGCCTTTTCCGTCTTCAGGAATTTCAGCCGGGCAGGGGTGGCAAAGAACAGGTCGCGGACCTCGACCGTCGTGCCGGGATTGGCCGCGGCTGGCCGGACCGCGCCGACCTTGCCGCCCTGCACCGAGATTTCGGCACCCGCAGAGGCCCCGGCCGGCCGGCTGGTGATCGTCAGCTTGGCAACCGAGCCGATCGAAGGCAGGGCCTCGCCGCGAAAGCCCAGCGAGCGGATGTCGAACAGGGTCTGGCTGATCTTCGAGGTGCAGTGCCGGCGGATCGACAGTTCGAGATCCTCCGGCCCCATGCCGCAGCCATTGTCGACGATGCGCAGCAAGGTCTTGCCGCCACCGGCCGTCGCCACTTCGATCCGGGTCGCCCCCGCATCGATCGCGTTTTCGATCAGCTCCTTGGCAGCACTGGCGGGTCGTTCGATGACCTCGCCAGCGGCAATCTGGTTGATCAGGGTTTCGGAGAGTTGCTTGATCATCATGCCGTCATTTTCCGGGATTCGGGCTGCCGGGGAAAGGTCTAAATGCAGCGCCCTGATTTCGCTTGCATCATTAAGCGCGCCTTAACGGAAAGGCTCTAGTTTTCGAGACAACTTGAAATGTTTTCCACGGTGGGCTTGCGAGCCGATGGAGGAAGAGCGGATGGCCGGATCGCTCTTCACATACTCCCACCCGCCTCAAGTGATTGCCGGAATGTTCATTGCAGGCACGATTCCGATTCCAAACCTGTTGCGTTCAGTGATCAGGTTCTTTGAGGCAGCATTGTGAGCGAGTTTCCACCGGTCCCCGGCGAAAACAGGGGACATAACGGAATATCGGGCGAGACGTCAGACAGCTTTCTCCAGGCTGCGATGCTCGACGCCGTGTCGGAAGCGCTGTCGGCTGCCTTTCTCGTCTACGATCGCAATGACCAGCTGATCTTCGCCAGTCGCGCCGTGCGCAACTTTGTGCCCGCACCGTCGAGTTTCTTTGAGCCCGGGACGCGCCTGCGCGATTTCCTCGCCGCCGCCTACGACAACGGTTGGCGCGACCAGGGGGAAAACGCCGCCCAGAGCCGCGATGAATGGCTGAGCCGGCAGATATCCGCCCACTGGAAGGAGCGCTCCGAACAGCAGCTCTGCGACGATTCCAGGCGCTGGACCCGCTATTCCAAGCGTCGTCTGCCCTCCGGCTACGGCATTTGCGTCATTACCGATATCACCGAGCAGAAGAAGCGCGAAGACCAGTGGCGCGCCGACCTGGAACGGGTGCAATTGACAGAGGAAATCCTCGATAACCTGGCGCATCCGGTCTTCGTCCAGGACCGCAGTCTCCAGCTCGTCGCCGTCAACAAGGTCTTCTGCGCGGCAATGGCGGTCGGAGCGGACAATGCACTCGGTGGCAGCCTGAACGCTATTTTCGAGGCAGAGCTCGCCACGACGCTGACCAGCGTCAGCCGGCATGTGTTGGACACCGGCATAAGCTCGTCAGTCACGCTGAACATGCGACTTTATGGCGACCCGTCCCGGCCGATACTGACCCATGTCCAGCGTGTCGGGAAACCCGGCCGCTACTTCGTTGTCGCCAGCCTGGGCGAGATTGGCTCGATGACAACGACCGTCGATATCGACGTCGGCCAGACTGGTGGAGCGTCGAGCAATCTGTCGCCGGTTGTGGATCCAAAGCTCGATCAGCGGCTTCGCGGCCGCAAGGCGCTGCTTGTCACAAGCGACCGGGAGTTCGAGGCCGCCGCGCTTTTCACGCTTGAGGTTCTTGGCCTCGACAGCTGCTGCGTGCGCAATGAGGACGAGCTGGATGCCTTTCTCAATGTCGCCCTGTCCGTCGGCGTCTCCATCGATCTTGCCATCGTCGACGTTCAGATGGATGTCCGTTGCCTTGAGCTGATCCAGTCCGTGGATGTCGACTACATCACCATGGACGGCTATCAGCTATCGACCGAACTGACGTTTACGGTCCTCGATCGCCTGACGGCCCTGCAGGCGGCGCCGTCCCCGGTCGATGATTGGGAGATCAGCACCGAAGACAGCGTCGAGACGGCCAGGCCTCCAATATCGCCGTCGCTGGTTCTGGTGGCGGAAGACAATGAGATCAATCAGATCGTATTCGCCCAGATCCTCGAAGGACTGGGCTATGCCTATCGCATTGCCGCAACCGGCGAAGAAGTGGTGCGGCTTTGGCAGGAACTCGCTCCGGCAATCATCCTGATGGATGTCACCCTGCCTGATATCAACGGCTTCGACGCCGCCCGCCGTATCCGCCAGCTGGAGAATACGGCCCTGATCACGACACCGATCATCGGCGTGCTGAGCCAGGCTTTCGAGCGTGATCGTGAAGGCTGCTATTCGGCCGGCATGAATGACGTGATCCTGAAGCCCCTAAGCCCCGATATTATCGATGCGGCGCTGACACGTCTGGCGCCGAGTATAGCGAAGATCGCCTCTCTGGCTTGATCAATGTCAACCCCCCAAATAAGGGGTCACGCGGGCCTGTCCGGCAAGCGATATCGATATGATTATTTTAATGTTTCCGGCTCATTCTCGCTGTCGTGGAAGGAACTGAATCAGGAATCGTGAATGGGCCCCGCTGGATCTGCCAACGAGCAGTTTAACCAGAACGAATTGCACGCAATGGCCTACACCGATCATCTGACCGGTCTGGGCAATCGCCACCGGCTGCGTGACAAGGCTCGTCAACTGGCCGCCGATCGGGCTTCTGATCCCGCCCCATTCACTGTCTGTATCGTTAATCTCGATGGTTTCAAGCCGATCAATGACCTCTTCGGCCAGGCGGCCGGCGACGAAATCCTCTGCCAGGTCGCCCATCGACTGAAGGCCTGCGCGCCCGACGGTGCCACGGTCACTCGCCACGACGGCGACGAATTTGCCATCGTCCTGCCTCTGGTCTTCGAACGCGCTGGCGCCGAACGGGCCGGCCAGATGATCAAGGACGTGCTCTCGGCGCCCTATGATCTCGGCGACCGCAACGTGCGCCTCTCCGCCTCGCTCGGTTTTGCGATCTATCCGTTTGCAGGCAATGATTTCGAGGAGCTGATGAAGAGCGCCGAGACGGCGCTCTATCGCTCGAAGCGCCGTGGCCGTGGCCAGATCACCGTCTATTCCCGTGAGATCGCCCAGGAAATGAAGCGCGCCACCCAGCTGGAGCAGGCCCTTCGCAACGCCATCATCAACGATACCGTCGACGTGCATTTCCAGCCGATCGTGCGCCTGCGCGACAACCGTGTCGTCGGTTTCGAAGCGCTTGCCCGCTGGATCGATCCCGATCTCGGTTTTGTCTCCCCCGCCGTATTCGTGCCGTTGGCCGAAGAGCGCGGTTTCATCGATACCCTGTCTGAAACTCTGCTGCGCAAGGCGGCCGAAGCAACGCTCGCGTGGCCGCGCGACCTGTTCCTGTCGTTTAACCTGTCTTCATGCCAGTTGATGGATCCGCGCACCTCATTCAGCACTTTGGCTATCCTCAACAGCGTCGGCTTCGACCCGCGCCGGCTGGAACTGGAAATCACCGAGACTGCGGTGATGACTTCGGCCGATACAGCGCGCCGGATCATCAAGGATCTGAAGGATGCCGGCATCCGCATTTCATTGGATGATTTCGGCACCGGCCAGTCGAGCCTCGGCCGCCTGCGCGAATTCACCTTCGACAAGGTCAAGATCGACCGCGCCTTCGTCTCGGCCATCACCACCGACCGCACGTCCGAGCACATCATCAAGGCGATCGTCACGATGTGCGAGGGACTGGATCTCGAAGTGGTCGCCGAAGGCATCGAGACAGAGGCCGAAGCCGACAAGCTGCGTGCACTCGGCTGCGGCATGGGCCAGGGCTATTTTTTCGGCAAGCCGGTCGATACCGCAGCCACCTTGCGGTATCTCAGCGAACATCACCACGAATTCGCCCTCGTCGAGCGCGCTTCGGCCTAAACGCTGAACGCTTCAGGTCTGCGCCAGCAGCCAGTCGCGCACCCGCGTCGCTGCGCCATTGAGCTCGCGGGACCGCGGCCAGACCACGTAGAAGGCGTTGCCCGTCAGCAATGCGTGACCTCCGACCTCGACAAGTTGCCCCTGTTTCAGCAGGCGATCGACCAGATGTGTCCAGCCGAGTGCGATGCCTTCGCCGGCAAGCACGGCCTGGACCACCAGGACATAGTCGTTGATAGCCAGACGCCGTCCCGTCGGCTTGTAGTCGATCCCAGCCGATGCGAACCATTCGGGCCAGTTGCAGGCCTGCCGCACGGGCTCCTCCAGCCAGATCAGCCGATGCTGCGCCAGAGCAAGCGGCGTGTCGGGCCGGCCATGTGCCTCGACAAAGGCGGGGCTTGCCACCGCCGTGATCACTTCGGGCGCAAGCTGAGCCGCGTGATAATGCGGCCAGTCCTTCGGATCGCCACCACGCACTCCGAGCGGGATTGCCTCATCCTCCAGGTCGAGATCGCGCACGCTGGTCTGGATACGCAGATCGATATCGGCCAGATCCGCACGCAGTGCGGTCAGCCGGGGCAGCATCCACATCGAGGCAAACGCCGTCGATGCGGCGAGCGTGACGTTGACTTCGCGACCCTTGCTGCGGATGTCTTCTGCCGCCCGGCCAATCCGTGAAAGTCCGGCCGAGACATCGGCATGGAAGCGTTCGCCGACCTCGGTCAATTTGGCGGCCCTGTGCTGGCGTTCGAACAGCTGGGCGCCGAGCTGCTGCTCCAAGCCGCGGATGGCATAGGAGACCGCCACCTGTGACATGCCGAGTTCTTCCGCGGCGCGGGTGAAATTCTCATGCCGGCCGGCCACTTCGAAAATCACCAGCGCATTCGCCGAAGGGATCAAGCTGCGAAAATTTGTCATAAGGTCAGCTTATTGCATATCAAGACTTTTTCCAGCGTCACAGCCTCGTTTCCCAAGGCTAGCCTTCAGAAAAATCAGGGGAAAGCACTATGGATGGTGATCTGGTGGAAACTGGCCGGCCCCGCCGAACGCGACCGGCGCGGCGCGAGGCATCAGCCGCACCGCATCTGAAGGTGCCGTTCATCAGGCGCAATATCCCGACCTACGACATTTTGTCGGAAGAAAACCTCCAGCGGATCGAAAAGACGGCAGACCGCATCCTTGCCGAAATTGGCATCGAATTTCGCGATGACCCCGCGACGCTCGACCTGTGGCGCGGCGCCGGAGCCGAGATGGATGGGGTGAGAGTACGTTTTCCCCCCGGCATGTTGCGCGAAATCGTGGCTTCTGCGCCGCAGCGCTTTGTCCAGCATGCCCGCAACCCGGCCAACAATGTCGAGATCGGCGGCAGTGCCGTGGTCTTTTCGCCAGCCTATGGCTCGCCTTTCGTCATGGATCTCGACAAAGGCCGCCGCTACGGCACGATCGAGGATTTCCGCAATCTCATCATGCTCGCCCAGTCGAGCCCCTGGTTGCACCATTCCGGCGGCACGATCTGCGAGCCTGTCGATCTGCCGGTCAACAAGCGCCACCTGGAAATGGTCTACAGCCATATCAAATATTCCGACCGCGCCTTCATGGGCTCGGTGACGGCCGAAGAGCGGGCCGAGGAATCGATCGAAATGGCCCGCATCCTGTTCGGCGCCGATTTCGTCAATGAGAACTGCGTCATCCTCGGCAATGTCAATGTCAACTCGCCACTGGTCTGGGACGGTACCATGACCAAGGCACTGAGGGCCTATGCACGTGCCAACCAGGCAGCCGTCATCGTGCCATTCATCCTTGGCGGTGCCATGGGGCCGGTCACCAATGCTGGCGCGATTGCCCAATCCTTTGCCGAGACGCTTGCCGGCTGCGCGCTGACCCAGTTGGAGCGAAAAGGCGCGCCGGTGATCTTCGGCAACTTCCTCTCCTCAATGTCGCTGCGCTCGGGCTCGCCCACCTTCGGCACGCCGGAGCCGGCGATCGGCTCGATGGTGATCGGCCAGCTTGCCCGCAGGCTGAAGCTGCCGCTGCGCTGTGCCGGCAACTTCTCCAATTCCAAATTGCCGGATGCCCAGGCTATGCAGGAAGGCGTCATGTCGATGTTGTCGGCCGTGCATTGCGGCGCCAATTTCATCCTGCATTCCGCGGGCTTCGTCGATGGCCTGCTTGCCATGTCCTATGAGAAGTTCATGATGGACAGCGATTTCTGTGGTGCCTTGCATTCCTATCTCGCGGGCGTCGTCGTCGATGACAACACCCTGGCGATGGATGCCTTCCTCGAAGTTGGCCCCGGCAGCCACTTCCTCGGCTCGGCCCATACGATGCGCAACTACCAGACGGCTTTCTGGGATAGTGCTGTTTCCGACAACGAGCCGTTCGAGAAATGGTCGGAAGCCGGCTCGACCGACATGGCCAGCCGGGCCAATCTGCGGTGGAAAAAGACGCTGGCCGACTACTCCGCGCCGCCGCTGGACATCGCCATCAACGACGCCTTGCGCGACTATATCGATCGCACGAACCGCGCGCGACCCGACGCCTGGTACTGAACTGGAACCCATCACGCATGACAGCAAGCAAGGACCCGCTTCTTCAGCCGTATCGGTTGAAGCATCTCACGCTGAAGAACCGTATCATGTCGACTGCCCACGAGCCGGCCTATTCGGAAGCCGGCATGCCGACGGAGCGCTACAGGCTCTATCATGTGGAGAAGGCCAAGGGCGGCATTGCGCTGACCATGACGGCCGGATCGGCCAGCGTCAGTCGCGACAGCCCGCCGGCTTTCGGCAACCTGCTCGCCTACAAGGACGAGATCGTCCCGCATCTGAAGCGGCTTGCCGACGACTGTCACGAGCACGGTTGCGCCGTGATGATCCAGCTGACCCATCTCGGCCGCCGCACCAACTGGAACAAGGGTGACTGGCTGCCGGTGCTGGCGCCATCAGCGATAAGAGAGCCGGCCCACAGGCATTTCCCCAAGGAAATCGAGGACTGGGATATCGAGCGCATCGTCGCCGATTATGCCAGTGCGGCCGAGCGCATGCAGGCCGCCGGTCTTGATGGCATCGAGTTCGAAGCCTATGGCCACCTGATGGACAGCTTCTGGTCACCGGCGACCAACCGGCGCGACGACGCGTTCGGTGGCAGTCTGGAAAACCGCATGCGCTTCTCCGATATAGTGACCGAGGCGGTCCGCAAGGCCGTCGGCCCCGATTTCATCGTCGGCATCCGCATGGTCGCGGACGAGGACTGGGACAAAGGGCTGTCAAGGGAAGAGGGGATCGAGATCGCCCGCCGCTTTGCCCTCTCCGGCAAGGTCGATTTCCTCAACATCATCCGTGGTCATATCGAACATGATGCTGCCCTCAACAACGTCATTCCGATCCAGGGCATGGCGGCATCGCCGCATCTGGATTTCGCCGGGGAAGTGAGGGCGGCGACGAAATTTCCGGTCTTCCATGCTGCCCGCATCGCCGATGTCGCAACGGCCCGCCATGCGATCGCCGAGGGCAAGCTCGACATGGTCGGCATGACCCGCGCCCATATCGCCGATCCTCATATCGTCAGAAAGATCATCGCGGGGCGCGAGGCTGAGATCAGGCCTTGCGTCGGCGCCACCTACTGTCTCGACAGGATCTACGAAGGGGGCGAGGCGCTCTGTATTCACAATGCGGCGACCAGCCGCGAGGCATTGATCCCGCACGAGCTTCCGAAGGCCGGCATGACCCGCAAGGCTGTCGTCGTCGGCGCCGGACCGGCAGGCCTGGAGGCGGCCCGCGTACTGGCCGAGCGCGGCCATGCCGTCGAGGTGCTGGAGGCGATGGGCGAGCCCGGCGGGCAGGTCAATCTGCTGGTCCGCAATCCGCGCCGCAAGGAGATGGTCGGCATCGTCGATTGGCGTCTGGCGGAACTTGAACGGCTCGGCGTGCCGATCCACTACAACACCTATGCCTCTGTTGAGGATGTGCTGGAACGCAGCCCCGACCTCGTCGTAATCGCAACCGGCGGCATCGGCCAGTCGCCGGAGCTTGAGGCAGGCGACGATCTCGTGGTGTCGAGCTGGGATATTCTCGCCGGTACAACCAGACCCGAGGCCTCGGTCCTGCTGTTCGACGACAACGGTGGCCATCCGGGCATGAGCGCTGCCGAGGTGATCGCCAATGCCGGCGCCGAGCTGGAACTGGTGTCGCCCGAGCGTTTCTTCGCCCCCGAAATGGGTGGCATGAACCATGTGCCCTATGCCAAGGCTTTCGCCGAGAAAAATGTGCGCGTGACGATCAATACGCGCCTGTTCGCGGTCCGCCGCGATGGAAACGGCCTCGTCGCTACGCTCGGGTCGGACTTTTCCGATGCCCGCACGGAGCGCCGCGTGGCCCAGGTCGTGGTCGAGCACGGAACGATGGCCAATGCCGATCTTTATCTCGAATTGAAGCCGCTCTCGCGCAACAGGGGCGCGGTCGATTATGGCGAACTCATTGCACGCCGCGCGCCGCTGCCGCAAATCGATCAAGCGGCGGCATTCGATGTCATCCGCATCGGCGATGCGATCGAGAGCCGCAACATTCACGCAGCGGTCTACGATGCCTTGCGCTACTGCAGCCTGTTGTAGGGACAAAGAAAAGGCGGCGCTGGAAGCGCCGCCCGTTGAAACGTCAACACGTCCCTCGTTCCGGAATTAGTTCTTCGTCGACGAGGTAGTTGTGTTGTCGGCCGGCATGGTTGCCGGAGCCGTTGCGCTTGCATCTGCGGCCTGATCGTCAAGCGTCTTGAATTCAGGCGCATTACGCAGGCTTTCCGCAGTCTCCGTGGTGGTCAGGCGTACGTCGCCTTCGGCACCGTTTTCACCGGCTTCGCGGGTCAGCGTGATCTTGCTGAACGGTACGGCCACGTTCTTTTCACCGATGCCCAGGAAGCCGCCGACGCCAACAACGGCTGCGACGATGCCGCCATCCTTTTCGACCAGGAGATCGTTGATGTCACCGATGCTCTGGTTGTCGCCGGTGTAGATCGCCTGACCCATGAAG
Source organism: Rhizobium sp. PDO1-076 (assembly GCF_000247475.1). Classification (GTDB taxonomy): domain Bacteria; phylum Pseudomonadota; class Alphaproteobacteria; order Rhizobiales; family Rhizobiaceae; genus Allorhizobium. The sequence continues at coordinate 41,028 of NZ_AHZC01000033.1, forward strand.
TCGTTGGCGCTCATCTGCGATTCGCTCTGGGCGGTGAGGTAGCTGTCGCTGGCGGCAGCGCCTGTGGTGGTCTGGGCCGTGGTGCCCATCGTGCTGCTGGCATCGGTACCAGTGGTCGCATCAGGAACTGCCGGGGTGGCAGCTGGCGCGCCCGTCGTGCTTTCGGTGCCGGCTGCAGGCGCAGTGGCGTCCTGTGCAACGGCGAAAGGTGCGATGGCTGTGGAACCCAGCAGCAGGGCTGCGGCGAATGTTTTAAAGGACTTGTTCATGATGGACTACCTTTCCTCTGAGATCGTCTTTCGACTGACGCCACCGTCCCGTTCGGGTTATTCAGGTTGCGTCGGTTCGAGAGGAAAATGCCTGGCAGGCCCTATCGTTCCCATTTTTTCACCGGTTTATTTTTGCCGGATCAAGGGAACATTCAGGACGCTGGTTGGTTTGCGGCGCCCCGCAGAAGGCGCCGCAAGTCATTGTAACACTTGAAGTCAGAGCTTGAAGCGCGGTTCCGCACGCCCCTGGACGGCAATGCCGAGCTCGAAGGTCGCACCCGCCAACGGGTCGGTTTTCAACGCCTCGGCCGACAGTCCCTCGAAGCAGGACGTGACCGCGAGGCGATCGAATTTCGCACCGAAAAACGCCGGGCAGGTAACGCGGCGCGCCGGCATTTCATAGCGCGCGATCTGGCGGCCATCCGGCGCATAGCGGTCGACGGCGCCGCCGTCCCAGTTCGCGTTCCAGATCGTCCCTTCGGCATCCACCACCGATCCGTCGATGACGCCCGTCGTGCGTGCCGACTGGTCGATCAGAACGCTCGGCTCCCCGGTCGGCAGGCCTGTCGCCGGATCGACGCTGACGCGCATCAGATGGTTGACCTTGGAATCGTTGAAATAGCCGATCGTCCCGTCCGGCGAGAAGCAGATCGAGTTCGGGATGCTGACGGCGTTGAAGAGTTTGGTCACGGTCGTGCCGGCCACGTGATAGATGGAGCCGGCGCCGGTTTCGGCCGTTCGGCTCATCGTGCCGATCCACAGCGCGCCACTGGGATGCATGCGCCCGTCATTCGAGCGGTTCTCCGCCTTGCCGGGTTCGATCTCGACATAGGGGCGCAGCGTACCCGATACTGCGTCACGCAGGAAAAGCCCCTTGTCGGATGCGAGCAGGTGCTGCTTGTCGTCAACGACAGCAAATACGCTGCCGAGGAACGGCAACTCGTGCTTGGTGAAGTTTCCAGACGCAATATGGAGCTGGCAAAGGGTCTTGCCGAGAATGTCGAACCACCAGAGGCAATCGGTCAGCGCATCATAGCTTGGGCCTTCGCCCAATTCTAGCCGCTCTTCCGTGAGAACTTTACCTGTGAATGGTACCATTGAAATCACTCTACTCTCCTGCATTGGCCGCCGCGACCTTTGCCGCTGCACCCCTTTGTTTGACAGGGGTTTACGGTAAAATAAAGAGGTTGCTGGACGCGGAGTGGTTTACAAGTCTATTGTGTGACAACTTGGGGAACGGATTCGTTGGTGCTGGATATCAGACCCGACATGAGGTCGCGTTCTCGATAAATCCCGCGATCGCGTACCAGACAAAAAACCTGAAAAGATGGTTTCGTGTGGCGTTGTTTGGGATTCGGAGTTGATGACATTTTGCCGCGCCAATGGTTGTAAGACAGACTGGCACTGCCATGGATTGGGAATACCGCCTTGGAAAATGTGGATCGTCATGATGGCCGAACATATCGTGCAGAAAATGATGCCATGACCACGAACGATACCCCCGACTCCAGTCGTATCGAGGCGCTGGTGATCGAGGTGAAAAGCTTCAAGACACAGTTCGACGTGTTTCGCTTCATGAAGCGGGCAACCGAGCAATACGGTTCGCGTGCGTTCATGGTGCTGAACATGCCAGGTGCGACTTCGCTGGATCTGTCCAGCAGTTCGATCATCACCAACTGGCCCTCCGACCTGCTGTCCGAATTCGATCAGGGGGCTCTTCTGTCCGGAAGCCCGGTCTTGGCCGTCCTGCGCCGTGCCTCCATCCCCTTTACCTACGATATCGATGAGGTCGCAGCACTGCGCGATCCGCGCAGTGCCGAGCTTTCAAAGACGCTGTTTCATCGCTTTCGCATGAACCGCGGCGCCTATTTCCCGGTGCATGATGCGACCGGCGCGCGCGGAGCCGTATCGTTCAGCGGCGAGCGCAAGCCGTTCACAGTGCGTGAGATGATGGAACTGAGCTATCTGTCTGCCCACGTTTTCAACCGGTTGGCGGAAATCCGGGACATGGACAGCCGCAACAGCGACATGCTGACCGAGCGCGAACTGGATTGCCTCAACTGGACGGCAGCCGGCAAGACCAGCGTCGAGATCGCCGAAATCCTGACATTGTCCGAGCACACCATCAATCACTACCTGAACCGCGCCACCAAGAAGCTCGACGCCGTCAACCGCACGCAGGCGGTCGCCAAGGCGCTTCGTCTCGGCTTGATCAAGTAAGTCCTATCTCTGGTGCTTTTTTGTGCGGCAAGCAGCGCGGCCGCCTAGATTGGCGGCAGGCGGATCCCTCGTAAGGGGTTTCTGCCGCAAAAACGGCTCGAAAAAGCCGATTCGCCTGCAATTTCCGGTCTGGCACGCTTCCTGCTTCCTGAATGTCAGTCCAGAGGGGACGCTGCATGGCACCCAGCCAAGGGTGCTGCAAGGACAAGCCGCCGCGGTGAACATCGGTTCCTGCTGGCGGCTTTCCTGTTTTAACAGCCGGCGTATTTCTCCAGTCGGCCTGTATTTCGGGACCTGCCGAGTTTTTCGCGCAAGCCTGGCTTCACCCGCTTTATCCACTCCTGTCGCCGTGGGGCGTTTTGTCTCCGCATTTGCGGTTGGCGAAGCCGCTCGCCTCCATTATCTACGCTGTCACGACACTCTATGCTTTGACGCCAGAGCCTAGATAATCAGCCAGGAAAGAGGATGTCATGACCGAGTTGACCCGCGAGCAGGTTCTGGACGCACTTGGACGCGTCCGCGGTCCCGATCTCGATCGCAGCATCGTCGAGTTGAAGATGGTTTCGGATGTCTTCATTTCCGATGGCAAGGTCTATTTTTCGATCACCGTGCCGGCCGAACAGGCCGAGGCGCTGGAACCCTTGCGCCAGGCGGCAGAACGCACGGTCAAGGCCATTCCGGGCGTCAAGTCGGTTTTGGCCAGCCTGACGGCAGAGCGCAAGCAGGGTTCGGCGCCATCATCCCGTCCGCAGCCGGCGGCGGCCCCAACCCAGGGCCAGGGCCACAGTCATGGTCACGGCCATAGCCACGCTCAGCTGCAGCAGCCGCGTACCAAGGCCGGCGTGCCGGGCATCGATGCGATCATCGCCGTTGCCTCCGGCAAGGGCGGCGTCGGCAAGTCGACCACAGCGGTCAATCTGGCACTGGGTCTCAAGGCCAACGGATTGCGCGTCGGCATTCTCGACGCCGACGTCTATGGCCCGTCCATGCCGCGTCTGCTCGGCATTACGGGTCGTCCACAGCAGATCGAAAACCGCATCATCGTGCCCATGGAGAATTACGGTATCAAGGTCATGTCGATGGGTTTCCTCGTTGACGAAGGCACGGCGATGATCTGGCGTGGGCCGATGGTGCAATCGGCGCTGATGCAGATGTTGCGGGAAGTCGCCTGGGGTGACCTTGATGTTCTGGTCGTCGACATGCCGCCGGGCACGGGCGATGCGCAGTTGACCATGGCCCAGCAGGTCCCGCTGTCCGGTGCCGTCATCGTTTCGACACCGCAGGACCTTGCCCTGATCGATGCCCGCAAGGGGCTGAACATGTTCAACAAGGTCGAGGTTCCCGTACTCGGCATCGTCGAGAACATGAGCTATTTCATCGCGCCCGATACCGGCAATCGCTACGATATCTTCGGTCATGGCGGCGCCCGTGCCGAGGCCGAGAAGATCGGCGTGCCCTTCCTGGGCGAAGTGCCGCTGACGATCTCGATCCGCGAGACCTCGGATGCCGGAACACCGGTGGTCGTTTCCGATCCGGACGGGCCACAGGCTGCCGTCTATCGCCAGATCGCCGAAAAGGTTTGGAGCGAGGTCAAGGCCCATTCGGGTCGGACGGCGCCGGCCATCGTCTTCGAATAATCGCACCCACGGGGACGCGTTCAGCGCGTCCGCCTGGTTCTGCAGGTGCCTGTTTTCGCTGGATTGTGAGCCGATCGCGGGCCTCTGTTGGCTGCGGTTAGGGCGCATTGCAATAAAGAGCAGTGTCTCCGGCACAATACTGCAGTGCAAAATTCGACTTGCCTTTTTCTAGCCATTTGTGTTTGGGTCCGGCCAATTTGCCGCTCGTTGGCAGCCATGAAGGTAACCTTGTCTTGATCCGGGCCTATAGAACTGACGGCAGCGCAGAGGTGATCGGTCCCGATGACGCCACAGGTGATTTCGATGCGTCGATCATCTGGCTGGATCTGGTCTGCCCGACGAAGGAAGAAGAGCAGCAGGTCGAGAACCGGCTCGGAATTCCCCTGCCGACCCCTGAGGAATTGAAGGATATCGAACCTTCAAGCCGCCTCTATGTCGAGAATGGCGGGGTCTACATGACCGCCTCGCTGATCTACAAGGTCGAGACGGATCTGCCGCGGTTGACCGATGTGGCATTCATCCTGCATGGCAAGCGTCTCGTCACCATCCGCTATGCCGAGCCGAAATCCTTCGCGCTCTTCAGCGCCAGCCTGCTGCGCGCCAGCGAAAAGTGCCAGACCGGGACCATCTTGCTCGGGCGCCTGCTCGAAACTGTGGTTGACCGGACGGCCGAAGTGCTGGAAATTCTGGCGACCCGCCTGGATGCACTGTCCGTTTCCGTCTTTGTCGATCGCAAGGCGGCCAGACGCCGCCCGCCGCGCTTTCTGGAAGACAAGCTGCTCGATATCGCCAGCCACCACCAGCTGGTCAGCAAGACACGCGACAGTCTTATCTCGCTGTCGCGCCTGGTCACCTTCCTGCAGTCTCAGCAGGTTGTGCGGCACGAGGAGGAGGCGGTCGAGCTCTGTCTGGTCGTGGCGCGCGACGTCCAGTCGCTGGCCGAGCATGCAGCTTTTGTCAGCAACAACATCACCTTCATGCTGGATGCTTCGCTCGGCCTGATCAATGTCGAACAGAATGCGATCATCAAGATCTTCTCGATTGCTTCGGTGGTCTTCCTGCCGCCGACCCTGGTTGCCTCGATATACGGCATGAATTTTCATGTCATGCCGGAACTGGACTGGAACTACGGCTACGCATTGGCGCTTGTTGGCATGTTGATCTCTGCCGTCATTCCGTTTCTTTTCTTCCGCTGGAAAGGCTGGCTCTGAAGAGCCTGACATCTTATGGAACAAGACAAGACCCATTCTTCGGAAGGTCACAAGGGCGCGCGCGGAATGTTTTTCCTCGCGCTCGGCTCGGTCGGCGTCGTCTATGGCGATATCGGCACCAGCCCGCTCTATGCGTTTCGTGAAGCGCTGAAGCCGATCAGCGAAGGCGGCGTGACCCGTTTGGAAATCATCGGGCTGATCTCGCTGATGATCTGGGCGCTGACCATCATCGTCACGCTCAAATATGTGCTGTTCCTGCTACGCGCCGACAATGACGGCGAGGGCGGAACCCTGTCCCTGCTCGCCTTGCTGTCGAAGACCGCCAATGGCCACGGCCCGATCCTGATGGTGCTCGGTCTGATCGGCGCGGCGCTGTTCCTCGGCGATTCGATGATTACCCCGGCGCTTTCGGTACTGTCGGCGGTCGAGGGGCTCAAGCTCGTGGCGCCGGACCTGTCCGACTACATCGTGCCGATATCGGTGGCGATCCTGATCGGCGTCTTTGCCGTGCAATCGCATGGCACCGCGGCCGTTGCCCGTTTCTTCGGCCCGATCACGGCACTCTGGTTCCTGGTCATGGCGGCCGGCGGCGTCAATCACATCTTCGATGACCTCGGCATTCTCTCGGCCTTCAACCCCTGGCATGCGGCCAATTTCATGCTGCGCGAAGGTTTCCTCGGCATTGTCGTGCTCGGCGCCGTTTTCCTCACTGTCACCGGTGCGGAAGCGCTATATGCCGACCTCGGCCATTTTGGCCGCAAGCCCATTCAGTGGGCCTGGTTCGTGCTGGTCTTCCCGTCGCTGGTCCTCAACTATCTCGGCCAGGGCGCGCTGGTGCTGCACAATCCCGACGCCATGGAAAACCCGTTTTATCTGATGTTTCCGCAATGGGCGCTGTTGCCGGTCGTCATTCTGGCGACCTTCGCCACCATCATCGCCAGCCAGGCCGTGATCACCGGCGCCTTCTCGCTGGTGCGCCAGGCGATCCATCTCGGCTTCCTGCCGCGCATGCAGATCCTGTTCACCTCGGAAACCCATACCGGCCAGATCTATCTGCCCTCGGTCAACGCGCTGCTGCTGGTCGGCGTTCTGGCGCTGGTACTGCTGTTTGAAAGCTCCGAGGCACTGGCCACCGCCTATGGCATCTCGGTCACCGGCGCCATGGTGGTCACCACGATCATGGCCTTCGAATTTGTCCGCAAGCGCTGGAACTGGAGCGTGACGACGGCCGTGGCCGCGCTGTTGCCGCTTCTTGCGCTGGAACTGGTCTTCCTGGGTGCAAACCTCCTGAAGATCCATGACGGCGGCTATATCCCGGTTCTGTTTGCCGCCGTCTTCACCGTCATCATGTGGACATGGCGTCGCGGCAACGGCATCCTGTTTGCCAAGACCCGCCACACCGATGTGCCCCTGGCGCCGTTCATCGCCTCGATCGAGCGCAAGAGCGATCATGCACCGGCGAATGTTCCGGGCACCGCGATCTTCCTGACCAGCGATGCCGAAACCGCGCCGGCCGCACTGTTGCACAATCTCAAGCACAATCATGTTTTGCACGAGCGCAACATCATCCTGACGATCAAGACGATCGGCCGGCCGCGCGCCACCGCCGACGAGCGGTTTGTCATCGAGCAATTGTCGGAGCGCTTTTCCCGCGTCGAAATCCGCTTCGGCTTCATGGAAAACCAGAATGTCTCGAAGGCCCTGGCCAACCTGCGCCGCTGCGGATTGAAGTTCGACATCATGTCGACCTCTTTCTATCTCGGCCGGCGCAAGCTGGTGCCGGATGCAAAATCCGGCATGCCCTATTGGCAGGACCGGCTTTATATCTCGCTTGCCAATGCGGCAGCCGACCCGTCGGACTATTTCCGCCTGCCAGCCAACCGCGTGGTCGAACTGGGCTCGCACGTCATCATCTGATCCCGTTGCGCGATGACGCATTCAAAGGCCACCGGATGATCCCGGTGGCCTTTTTGCGTTCCTGCAGCCGGGGTTTCATCGCCCATTGCAGTCGGCGTTAACCATGCATCAAGGTTAATGAGAGATGTTTTTCTAATGTATCTCGCGTCCTTGTGCTGGAGTTCGGTTTGCGTTCCTCATTTCGCCCTTCCAAGAAGGTCTTCTCCCGGCTGGAGACCTGGACCTCGCCTCTGCTCTTCGGCCTTGTCTCCTGGCTCGCTTTCCCGACAATTGCCGCCCAGGCGGATATGGCCGGCCTTCTGGCCGGCAGCGATCGCGGCGCCAGCAACTGGCGCATGGTGCTGACTTCGTCGCCGGCAGGTTCCATCCACCAGGCCGAACTGGCATTTTCTGCCGATGAAACATCGTCTGCTCTGTCCAATGACACCGGCCTAGTGCTGCCCGATGGCCGTCGTATCGCCTTTGACGGCGGCAAGCAGACCGCCGATCCGCTGCCGGACGAAATGCGCGTCACCCGCGACCTGAAGAAGGGCAGGGTGATTGCCGTCGAGCAGATGCTGCCCCCACGCGCCTTTTCGGCGGGTTCCATATTGAAGCGCACCAGTTCGCTCTTCGACCCCAGGGACCGCGCGACCGAGCGCACCGCCTTTGCCCGCGAAAAAACCGAGGCCAAGCCTGTCGAACTCGCAAGCTTCTATTTCAAGCGCAAGGAGCAGCCGGTCGACCCGGCACTGCCGTCCATGCTGGCCGGACTGGTCACCAACCGCAATCCGGATGTCCTGGCGACCGCCTATGCATCGCCGGCGCCCGACTATGCCAGCGTTTCGCCATTCGATGCGATCCTGACGGAAAAGCAGATGGCGCGTGGTCGCTTCACGCCCGAGATCGGCCCGCAGGATCACGCATGGGCCGCAACCGCATTGCCGGCCGGGGTGTTTTCCGACAAGGAGCAGAAATGCCTCGCCGAAGGCATCTATTTCGAAGCCCGTGGCGAATCGGTCAAGGGCCAGGCGGCCGTCGCTCAGGTCATCCTTAACCGCGTCCGCAATCCGCACTATCCCGCGACGATCTGCGGTGTCGTCTATCAGAACGAGGATTGGCGCAACCGCTGCCAGTTTTCCTTTGCCTGCGACCGCATTCCCGACCGGGTGAACTCGCCTTCCCATTGGCGCACGGCCAAGGAAATCGCCATGGCGGTCACCGCTGGCAAGATCTGGTTCAAGGAGGTCGGATCGGCCACCCACTACCACGCCACCTATGTAAAGCCGGACTGGGGCCCGACGATGAAGCGGGTCGATACGATCGGCAAGCATATCTTCTACCGCACCTATGGCGGTGGCTGGAGCTGACACGCCCAGGATATCAGCACCGGCAGGTGCTGGACTGGGATTGCGGCAGAGGTTCGCGGACTTTGGCGCGGACCGCACACAATTTCGATTTTCGCTGACTTGCTTGTGCCGCAATGTGGCATGGCGGAGCATCGATTATGGCAGATTCTCTCCACACATCGCGACCAAGTGACACGATTTGGTGTCTGTCATGTGAGTTGAATCGACAATATTTGACTAACCTACTGAATTTTATAGGTTAATTTGTCGTGAAACTTGACCCCCATATGCCTTGACTATGCAGGTCCTCAAAATTATGGTGCGGCCGACTTCAAAGCGGGCCACAAGGGTTTCTATCCTGCCGTTTCTGCATTCAAATCGGGTGTAAAATATGCCCTGTGAGATACGGATAGGGACGGGAGGAAGCCATGACGGATAATCGGGAAGAAGGTCTGGAAGAGCGTCGCCGGAGGCTGGCTGCCGAATTGGCTGTCCGGGACACCAAGGCGAAGAGCGAGGAAAGCGCGGAGATCAACGCAGAAGAAACCCGCAAGGGTTACGGAATGGCGATGAAGATCTCGAGCGAATTCATCTCCGCCATCGTTGTTGGCGCATTTCTGGGCTATCTTTTTGACCGCTTTGTCGGTACGGCGCCCTGGGGCATGATTGTATTGCTGCTCATCGGGTTCTGTGCCGGCGTGTTGAACGTCATGCGTGTCGTTGGGATTGTGGCTTCGCCCCATCCGGCCGATCGCAAGATGGACCTGAAAGACAAAGGCGACGGTCGCTGAGGCGATCCGAGCACGACGATAAGATATCCGCTTCGGCGGCAAAACGCGAAAGAGCAGAACGTGGCCAACGATCCTACTCATCAGTTTCTGATCCAGAAGATTGTTCCGATCGAAGTGGGCGGGATTGATTTTTCGTTTACCAATGCCTCGCTGTTCATGGTTGCAACCGTCGCAACCGCTTCAAGCTTCCTCTATTTCTCGACATCGAACCGCGGTCTCATTCCGACCCGCATGCAGTCTGTCGCTGAAATGGCCTATGAATTCATCGCATCGATGCTGCGCGAAGGCGCCGGCAGCCATGGCATGAAGTTCTTCCCGATGGTGTTTTCGCTGTTCATGTTCGTGCTGACGGCCAACCTGCTCGGCATGTTCCCGTACTTCTTCACCATCACCAGCCAGATCATCGTCACCTTCGCTCTGGCGCTGTTCGTCATCCTGACCGTGCTGGTCTATGGTTTCTACAAGCATGGCCTGAAGTTCCTGGGCATCTTTGCGCCGTCCGGCGTGCCGATTGCTCTCCTGCCGCTGGTTTCCACGATCGAGGTTGTTTCCTTCCTCTCGCGTCCGATCAGCCTCTCCGTCCGTCTGTTCGCCAACATGCTCGCCGGTCACATCACGCTCAAGGTCTTTGCCGGCTTTGTCGCGTCGATGAGTGCCATGGGCGCGGTCGGTGTCGGCGGCGCAATTCTGCCCCTTTTGATGACGGTCGCCATGACCGGTCTCGAATTTCTCGTTGCCTTCCTGCAGGCCTACGTCTTCGCGGTACTCACTTGCATGTACCTGAACGACGCAGTGCACGGCGGTCACTGAGAATATAGTCGCTGGCCCTGGCGCAACCGGGGCCAAAACAGCCGCAACAACCATTTCGAAGGAGTATCCATATGGAAGCGGAAGCAGCAAAGTACATCGGCGCAGGTCTCGCATGCCTCGGCATGGCTGGTACGTCCCTCGCACTCGGCCGTATCTTCGGTGATTACCTCTCCGGCGCACTGCGCAACCCGTCTGCCGCTGACAGCCAGTTCGGCCGTCTGGTATTCGGCTTCGCCGTTACGGAAGCTCTGGGCATCTTCTCGCTGCTCATCGCTCTCCTCCTCCTGTTCGCTGTCTAATAGACGGTTGGAGATTGGGATCACGGCGTGCCTTTCGCGGCAGCCGTGATCTCGTGCATTTGTGAATACACCTGGAGGTGAGCATGTTTGTGACCCCCGCCTATGCCGAGGAAGCGCCGGCAGAGGGCACTGTCCATACCGAGACCGGCGTTCCGAATACGGAACATGCCAGCGGTGTGTTCCCGCCGTTCGATTCGTCCACCTATGCCTCACAGCTGTTGTGGCTGGTGATCACGTTCGGCATCTTCTACATGCTCATGCAGAAGGTCATCGTGCCGCGCGTTGGCGGTATCCTGGAAAACCGCCACGACCGCATTGCGCAGGATCTCGACGAGGCAGCCCGCTTCAAGTCGGAAGCCGACGCTGCGATTGAAACTTACGAACGCGAGCTGAGCGCGGCCAAGGCGAAAGCCGGTCAGATTGCATCAGCTGCGCGCGACGAAGCCAAGGTCAAGGCCGACGCGGAACGCGCCGCCATCGAAGCGGATCTCGCCGCCAAGATCGCCGCTGCCGAAGTCCGCATTGGCGAGATCAAGGCCAAGGCATTTGCCGAGGTCGACACGATTGCAATCGACACGGTCGGTTCGATCGTCGAACAGCTGATCGGTACCAAGGCGACCGCCGCTGACATCAAGGCTGCCGTTTCCGGCGCCGCCAAGCAGGGAGCGTGATCGCCATGCATCTCGACGCAACATTTTTTGCCCTGGTCGGTCTGGTTCTCTTCTTCGTCCTGCTCGCCTACCTGAAGGTTCCGGGCATGATGGCCAAGGGGCTTGACGAGCGCGCTGACAAGATCCGCGACGAACTGGCGGAAGCCAAGCGCCTGCGCGAAGAGGCCCAGCACCTGCTGGCCGAATACCAGCGCAAGCGCAAGGAAGCGGAAGCAGAGGCAGCCGGCATCGTTGCCGCCGCCGAACGCGAAGCCGCTGCCCTGACCGCCGAAGCCCGGCAGAAGACCGAGGAATTCATTGCACGCCGCAATGCGCTCTCGGAGCAGAAGATCAAGCAGGCCGAGACCGAAGCGGTCAACGCCGTGCGCGTGGCAGCCGTCGATCTGGCAATTGCTGCGGCTGAAAAGGTTCTGGCCAAGAAAACCGATGGCGCCGTTCAGGACAACCTGTTCAAGAACGCTGTCGGCGAGGTCAAGTCCCGCCTGAACTGATCAGACGATCAGCGACAGAATTGAAAAAGCCGGGCATGTCCCGGCTTTTTTGTTGCCTGCGCTATGGGTTGCTCCCGAGGCTGAGATGGGGCCGAGACGGCGCAAGGCGGATGGAACAAGAGGGATGGCGCCGGGCGGATGGGGCCAGATGGAAGGGGCGGGCCGATTGAGACACACTGGAGCGCCGTGTCAGTCGGTGGTGACGTCGACTTGCCGCAGCGGCCGAAAGCTCATCCGGTGCAGCGGGCAGGGGCCATGGATGACGATCGCGCCCCGATGCATGGCCGTGCCATAGCCGGCATGCTGTGCGAACCCGTAGTGAGGATAGAGCAGCCCGGCCCGTGCCATCATCCGGTCCCGCATGACCTTGGCAAGGATCGATGCTGCGGCGATCGACACAGAGCGTGCATCGCCCTTGACCACGGCCGTGCCGGAACAGGAAAGTCCCTCCGGAACGTCCTTGCCGTCGGCCAGCACATGCATGGCGCTCAATTCAAGCCCGGCAACGGCACGCCGCATGGCGTCGAGGCTCGCCTTGCGGATATCGCGTGCGTCGATATGGCGGGGTGACGAAGAGGCGATCGAGACAGTGGCAGTGGCAAGGATCTCGTCATACAGCCGCTCGCGCTGGGCCGCGGACAGTTTCTTCGAATCGTTCAGTCCGTCTGGGATGCGCTTCGGGTCGAGGATGACCGCCGCTGCCACCACAGGCCCCGCCAGCGGCCCGCGACCGGCTTCGTCGGTTCCGGCAACAGGCCAGAGCCCGCGCCGCCTGGTGCGGCTCTCGATCGAAAAATCAGGAGCCAGCGGCGGATCGGGAAACAGGCTGGGAGAATCGGGTGGCGTGCGCGTTTTCATGCGGCAGAAATCGCACGCGCACCCGATCTCCTGCAAGCCCCTGGTCCCTTCCTCTCGTTGGACGCGAGAACAAGGGGCGGCTGACCAGGGACACATCCGGCGCGAGGCGGCGGATAACCGCGCCGGAAGACGAAACCCGGCCTGGACCGGGAGGCGCAATGTCGAGGCGGTGCCAGCCGCCCGGACATCACGATAGGGATCCTGCGCCTTGGTGCGGCGCAAGTTTCACAGCAGCGACAGCTGCACGCCATGGCTGTTCGGCGACAGGAACAGATCCTCACGCAGATGCAGGCTGCGGCGGGTCAGGCCAAGACGCTTGGTTGCCATCTCGAAGCGGCGGCTGATCTGCCAGGCATAGGGACCGGCCCCCTTCATCCTTTTTCCGAATTCGGCATCGTAGTCCTTGCCGTCGCGCATCGAGCGGACCAGCGACATCACATGCCGATAGCGGTCCGGATAATGCTGCAGCAACCAGTCGCGAAACAGCGGGCTGACCTCGAGCGGCAGGCGCAGCAGCACATAGCTGGCCTCCGTCGCGCCGGCCGCCTTGCCGCTGTCGAGAATGCGTTCGATCTCATGGTCGTTCAGCGCCGGAATGACCGGCCCGAGCATCACGGCAACCGGGATGCCAGCCTCCGACAGCCCCTTAATCGTCTCCAGTCGCCGTGACGGCGTGGCCGCGCGCGGCTCCATCAGCCGGGCGAGCTTGCGATCGAGCGTCGTCACCGAAATGCCGACCTTGGCAAGACCGCGCTCCGCCATCGACTTCAGGATGTCCACGTCGCGCAGCACCAGCGCCGACTTGGTGACGATCACCACAGGATGATTGGCCTTGTCGAGCACTTCGAGGATCTGGCGCATGATCCGCCATTCCCGCTCGATCGGCTGATAGGGATCGGTATTGGTGCCGATCGCGATCGGCCGTGGCTTGTAGCCCGGCTTCGACAATTCCCGTTCCAGAAGCTTCGGCGCATCCGGCTTGGCAAACAGCCTGGCCTCGAAGTCGAGACCGGCCGAAAGCCCCATATAGCTGTGTGTCGGGCGGGCGAAGCAGTAGATGCAGCCATGTTCGCAGCCACGGTAAGGATTGACCGAGCGGTCGAAGGGAATGTCCGGCGATTCGTTGCGGGTGATGATGGTTCGCGGCTTCTCGACCTGCACTTCCGTCTTGAACGGCGGCATGTCCTCGAGGCTCTGCCAGCCGTCGTCGAAGGCAACACGTTCGGTCGGCTCGAAACGTCCGCCCGGATTGAGCGTCGCGCCGCGACCACGACGCCGGTCGATCTCGATCCGGAGCCCGGAAGAGGTCATCACCGCATCGGCAATATCTGCCGTATTGCCAGGCTGAAAGGCAGCCCGGCCCACAAGAGACAGCTCGTTCATGTTTAGCTCCTCGCGGGGTCAATCAGTCCCGCCGAATGACTATATTCCTACCACCAACAATGAGAACAATGCAAGAACAAAATAGAAAATTGGCCAATCGCAAAGCTGTGGCAAATCTTTGTGCAATGCGATAGAGATAGGCAATGTTGACAGTGATCATGGAATGCCGCGATCAGGAGCCAGAGCTCGCTCAGACGCTGTCGGTTCTTGTAGCCGGCGCCGTGGAAGGGCTTGTGAGCGATGTTATTGTCCTGGACCATGGCTCCAAGGACGGCTCGTCCTTCGTGGCGGATGCCGCAGGCTGCCGCTTTTATCAGCAATGGGACATGAAAGAATTGCTCGGCTCGGTGCGCGGCGAGTGGCTGCTTCTGGTCGAGCCTGGCGCCCGGTTGACCCAGGGCTGGATCGACGAGGTCGCCGAATATGTCGCCCTCAACAAGGTGCCCGCTCGTTTTTCCGAATCGCGCGCCTATCGGCTACCGTTCTATCGGCGTTTGACCCGGTCACGCCCGCCGCTCGAAAATGGCCTCCTGCTGCCCAAGCGCCACGCACAGTCACTGGTCCGCTCGGGCATGGATCTTCAGCATCTGGCCCATGGCCAAAAACCGCGCCGGCTGGCCTCCGAGATCATCCCGTCCTGGGTTGCTCGCGAAGCCAGGCGCTGACAGCCGTCCGGCAACACTATTTGCCGCGCGTGAGGTGCTCGTCGAGCCGTGGCATGATCTCGACGAAATTGCACGGCATGTGCCGGTAGTCGAGCTGCAGCTTCAGGATCCCGTCCCAGGCATCCTTGCAGGCGCCGGGCGATCCCGGCAGCACGAAGATGAAGGTCGCATTGGCGACCCCGCCGGTTGCCCGCGACTGGATGGTCGAGGTGCCGATCTTGTCATAGGAAATCCGGTGGAAGACCTCGGAAAAGCCGTCCATGCGTTTTTCGAACAAGGGTTCCAGCGCTTCGGGTGTCACGTCGCGACCGGTAAAGCCCGTACCGCCGGTGGTGATCACCACATCGATGGCGTCATCTTTGGTCCAGGCCTGAACCTGGTCGAAGATCGCCGCCTTGTCGTCCTGGACGATGGCGCGGGCGACGAGCGTGTGACCAGCCTCCGCGATCCGGGCGACCAGCGTGTCGCCGGAGCGGTCGTCTTCCAGGCGCCGTGTGTCCGAGACCGTGAGCACGGCAATGCCCACCGGAATGAAGGGGCGGCTTTCGTCGATCCGGCTCATGCGTCTTCTCCTTGCTCGCGCTCATGGGCAACCGTGCGGGTCAGAAGCACATACCATTGCGGCCGATAGGTCGATAACGCCAGTGCCGCCTTCAGCGCCGCCGCCTCGCTTTCGTAGAGGCCGAAGCAGGTGGCACCCGATCCCGACATGCCGGCAAAGGCCGCAAGGCTCTCGCGCAACAGGCCACAGGCCTCGGCGATTTCGGGCACAAGCGTTTCGGCCGGTGGCTGCAGGTCGTTGCGAAGCTGTGCGAAGGCCGCGCGCCATGCTTCTGCATCGGGTGCTGTGGGCAGGTCCGCCATCGGCGCATTGTCGCGTCGCTCCAGCCGGCGAAAGATCTCCGGCGTCGAGACAGGCATCAGCGGATTGAGCAGCACCATGGGAAAGGAGGGGAGGGCGACCGGCGTGATCGCCTCGCCAATGCCCTGGGCCCTGAGGGGGGCCGAGCGAAGGCACATCGGCACATCGGCGCCGAGCGACAGCGCAAGCTCTGCGAGCGCGTCGGCGGGCAGGTCCGCCTGCCAGAGCCGCATCAGCCCGCGCAGCGTTGCCGCCGCATCGGCCGAGCCGCCGCCGATCCCGGCCGCAACTGGCAGGTTCTTTTCGAGCGTGATGGAGACGGGCGACCAGTGCTGCCCATGCTGATCAAGAACGGCGCGCAAACGGTCGCGTGCCTTGAGAACGAGATTGTCCTCGGGCTTAGCCGGGCCAAGCGAGAGGCTGCGGGCAAAGGGCCCAGCCAGTGTCAGGCTGTCGGCCTCCGCCGGCCGGAAGGTCAACTCGTCACCGTCTTCGGCAAAAGTCACCAGGCTGTCGAGCAGATGATAGCCATCCGCCCGGCGCCCGGTTACATGCAGCGCGAGATTGACCTTGGCGCGCGCGGTCTCCTCGACCGGGGCTCTCGCCTGATCGTCGAGACCATTCATCGGGTCAGGTCTTCTTGTCGTCTTTCTTCGGCGCGTCCACCGGCTTCGGATCGATCTTGGCGGCGTCGGCTTCGACCGGCGGCATGCCCTTGTCGATCTTCGCCTGGATCTTCGGCACTTCGGCCTCTTCCGGTTCGGAGGCAAGCGCGCGTTTCCACTGATAAGTGGCCTCGAGCTTGCGGCCGACACGCCAATAGGCGTCGCCCAGATGGTCGTTGATCGTTGCGTCGCCGGCGCGAAGCTCGGCTGCACGCTCCAGTTCGGCCACCGAGTCTTCGAAACGTCCGAGGCGGTAGTAAGCCCAGCCGAGCGAATCGACGATGTAGCCGTCATCGGGCCGCAGATCGACGGCCTTTTTGATCATCTCCAGGCCTTCCTGGAGATTGCGGTTCATATCGACCCACGAATAGCCGAGATAATTGAGAACTTGCGGCTGTTCCGGATTGAGTTCCAGCGCCTTGCGGAAGTCGGGCTCGGCTTTGTCCCACTTCTTCAGCCGCTCATTGGCAATGCCGCGCTGGAAGAAGATCGACCAGTGGTTCTTGGCTGGCGATTGACCGATAACTTCGACGGCCTTGTCATAATTGGTCGCCATGGCCGCATAGTCCTTGGCTTCCGACAGGACGCTGCCATAGGCCAGATAGCTGCGCACATCCTTCGGGTCGGAGGCAATCAGCCCTTGCAGGTGTGTGCGAGCGTCATCAACCTTGCCGGTCTCTGCCAGCGTCAGGCCGAGCTGCAATTCGGAAATCCGCCGCATCGGCGAAGTTTCCGGCACTTGGCGGTAGAATTCGATCGCCTTTTCCGGCTGCTTGGCGTTTTCGGCAATGCCGCCGAGCAGGACCAGCGTATCGGCCGCATCCTTGTCCAGCGCATGCGACAGCTGCAGATAAAGCATCACCGTGTCTTCGGCGCCTTCACGGTTGAGCGCGCCACCGATGGAAAACAGCACGCCGGCTGCACCCTGCGCCGCAGTCTCGACCATCGGCTTCGGCTTGCCGCCGGCTTCGATCTCGTCGCGCAATGCTTTGAACGGTGCGTAATTGTTGATCAGCTCGTCACCGGCTGCCAGGGCATCCAGTGCCTTCTGCCTGTTGCCGGCATTGGCTTCGAGCGTCGCCAGCGCAATCACGGCCCGGGCAAAGGTATCCGGTGCGGTCGCGCCGCCGCTGCGGTCGATCAACGTATCCGTCAGCGCCTTGCGGGCTGCATCGTCATCGCCGGTCAGCGCGGCGATGACGCCGACATTATAGTTGCGGAAGATCGCATACCAGCTGGGGCCTTTCAGACCCTTGACCAGATCGAGCGCTTCCTTGCCCTTGCCTTCGCCGACCTTGGTCCAGGCCACCAGCAATTCGTTCATCAGCCGGTCGAGGTCGTTCGGTCCCTCGTACTTGAAGGTCTTGAGCGCATCGTCGTAGCGTCCGTCACGGATCGCCTGGAATCCAAGCGCGACAGAGGTCACCCGTTCGACGGCCGGATCGTTTTCCAGTTCCTTGGCGAGCGTGGCGCCTTCGTCGAAGTCGCCGTTCATGATCAGGGCGATCATCAGCCGTTGCTGGATATCCAGCTCGTCGGGCGAAAGTTCGAGTGCCTTCTTGTAGAGGCGGATGGCATTGGCGTAGTCGCGGTCGGCTTCGGCAGTCCGGGCGGCCAGGAAGGCGCCGGCAAAGCTGTCCACGCTTTCAAGGTCGAAACTCTCAGTTTCTGCGGGCTTTTCGGGCGACGCCGCGGAAGCAATCGGGGCTTGGAAGACGCTGAGAAGCAGCGCCAGGGCAGTGCCGGCGAGAAAACGAGTGGCGGGACTTTGCCGCATGAACGAGCCTTTCAAGAACCGATAAAGTGCGCAGGTCGTTCTTATATGGGAACGAAGCGCGATGATTCACCCATAGAATGGCTTTTTTGAAGCAGGCCCGCAAGGCAATCGGGCTGTCCGCAACAATTGACTGCGTCAGTTCACCCGGGCGATGCAGAAGTCGATCACGTCGTTGAGCGCGTCTTTCCACGGCGTCTCCGGCAGGGGTGCCAGCGCATCGCGGGCGATCGTGCCGTAATGCTGTGCCCGCTGGATCGTTTCGCTCAGTGCACCATAGCGGCTGATCAGCCCCAGAGCCTTTTCGAGCCGGGTGTCGTCGTTCTGCCCACCTTCGATGGATTCGCGCCAGAAGTCGCGCTCGACCGCCGTTCCGCGCCGGTAGGACAGGATCACCGGCAGGGTGATCTTGCCTTCGCGGAAATCGTCGCCGACATTCTTGCCGAGATCGGCAGCCTTGCCGCCGTAATCCAGCGCGTCGTCGACCAGCTGAAAGGCGAGGCCCAAGTTCATACCGTAGGATTTCAGCGCATTGCGTGTCGCCTTGTCGGTCTGGGCGACGATCGGCCCAACTTCGGCAGCCGCTGCAAACAGCGCAGCCGTCTTGGCCCGGATCACCGACATATAGTCGTCTTCGGTGGTCTCCATGTTCTTGGCGACGGACAGCTGCAGCACTTCGCCTTCGGCAATAACCGAGGCCGCGGTCGACAGCACGTCGAGCGCATCGAGCGAGCCGACATCAACCATCATCCGGAAAGCCTGGCCGAGCAGGAAATCGCCGACGAGAACGCTGGCCTGATTGCCCCAGATGGTGCGCGCCGTCGATTTGCCGCGCCTGAGATCGCTTTCGTCGACCACGTCGTCATGCAAAAGCGTCGCCGTGTGCATGAATTCGACGGCGGTCGCCAGCTTGATGTGGTGATCGCCCTCGTAGCCGAACATCGATGCAGTCGCCAAAGTCAGCATCGGCCGCAGCCGCTTGCCGCCCGACGAAATCAGGTGGTTAGCGACTTCCGGGATCATCTGGACATCCGAGCCCGCCTTCGACAGGATCAGCTGGTTCACCCGTTCCATGCCGCTTTTGGTCAGGTCCACCAAGGGCTTGATGGAAGCCTGTTTGTTTTTGTTTTCCTCAAGCGGTATGACTACGCCCAACGCACCGGACTCCTGTTCAATTCTGCCTCGACAATAAAAAGCCGAGGCACCCACGGCAAGGGGCGAATTGTCCCGGAACGGTAAAGAAGAAGGTTTTCTGGGTAAAATGCACGAGATCATCCGTTCGAACGACATTGTCCTTCTCTCCTTTGCCGAAAGTCTGATGCGCGATGCCGGGATCTCCGTGATGATAGCCGATCAGCAGATGAGTATTCTTGAAGGGTCGCTGGGCATGCTGCAGCGCAGGCTGCTCGTCGATTCAGACGAGGTCGATCAGGCGCGCCGGATCCTCACCGATGCGGGCCTTGCGGCCGAATTGCGAGACGACGAGGCCTGAAGCCCGATGTCGCCCCAGCCGGTCGCCGAAACCATCGATGCCTTTCACCGAGGCCGTTTCCATCTGGTCCAGCCGCACGGCCGTGGCCATCGCGCTGGCATGGATGCCATGCTGCTTGCATCCCTGGTGATGCAGGACGGGGCGTTTCGTGTGGCGGATCTGGGAGCGGGGGCAGGCGCCGCCGGATTTGCCGTGGCCTCGCGCCTGCCGGATGCCGAGGTGGTGCTCGTCGAACGTTCGCCGGACATGGCGGAATTTGCACGCAAAAGTCTCGCGCTCGCTGAAAATGCGCCATTTTCCAGCCGCATCGCGGTTCTCGAAACGGACGTCACTTTGACCGGCCGAGCCCGGTTTGCCGCTGGCCTTGGCGATTACAGCTTCCACCATGTGATCATGAACCCACCGTTCAACGATGCCAGCGATCGCCGCACGCCGGACATCTTGAAGGCCGAGGCCCATGCGATGACCGAAAACCTTTTCGAAAGCTGGATACGAACCGCTGGCGCCATCGCCATGCCTGGGGGGCAATTGTCGCTGATTGCCAGACCCCAGTCGATCGCCGAGATTATTGCCGCCTGTGGCCGTCGCTTCGGCGGCGTCGAGATAACTGCCATCCATCCGCGGCCGGGCGAGAACGCGACGCGCATTCTGGTGACCGCGATCAAGGGATCGCGGGCGCGTCTGCAATTCCGGGCGCCGCTTTTGATGCACGACCGCGAAGACAGTCATGCTTTCGCTCCTCTGGTCGATGATCTGAACAACGGTCGTGTCGGCTACGCGCGCCTGCGCTGATCGCGCATCGCCCGAATTTTGCATGCAGCCATTGCGTTTGGGGGCCGGCGTCTTACATCACGATAAGGTTTTGACACGTAGGAGGATAGTGCGTCCATGGCAGATTTTTTGAAGCGGCTGGTGCCGAAACGCTTCCGCAAGCAGGGAACCGTTATTCCGGTCGTGCGTCTGCATGGTGCAATCATGAGCGGTGGCTCCAAGTTCCGGCCTGCGCTCAATCTTGCCAGTGTCGGGCCGCAGCTGGAAAAGGCCTTCGCCATGAAGGACAGTCCGGCCGTGGCCCTGTCGATCAATTCTCCCGGCGGTTCGCCGGTCCAGTCGCGCATGATCTTTGATCGTATCCGGGCCCTTGCCGAAGAGAAGAACAAGCGCGTGCTCGTCTTCGTCGAGGATGTGGCAGCGTCGGGCGGTTATATGCTCGCCATTGCCGGCGATGAGATCATTGTCGATGCGACCTCGATTGTCGGCTCCATCGGTGTGGTGTCCGGCGGCTTCGGTTTCCCGGAGCTTTTGAAGAAGATCGGTGTCGAGCGCCGCGTCTATACCGCCGGCGAAAACAAGGCGATCCTCGATCCCTTCCAGCCGGAAAAGGAAGGCGACATCGAATATTTGAAGACCCTGCAGTTGGAGATCCACGAGGTCTTTATCGATATGGTCAAGGCCCGTCGCGGCGTGCTTCTCGCCGAGGATCCGACTTTGTTTTCCGGCCTGTTCTGGACAGGCCGTCGCGGCGTCGAACTTGGCCTTGTCGATCGGCTCGGTAATATGCGCCAGGAAATCAAGACGCGGTATGGCAAGGATGCCAGGCTTGAATTGATCAGCGGCGCCAAGAGCCTGTTCGGCAAGCGTGTGACGGGCGTCGATGCCTTCGGTCCCATCGACCAGATTGCTGCACAAGCCGTGTCGGGACTTGCCGACACGCTGGAGGAAAAGGCATTGTGGTCGCGCTATGGTCTCTGACCTCGGCACGGCATGGTTAGGACGCGACGGGGCGAGGGGATATGGCGCAACTGATATTTTTCGGCCTGCTGTTCGGCGGCGGCTGGCTGCTCTACCGCAAATTTGTCAGCGATGCGGAAAAGCTCGCAAACAAGTCTCGTGCGGCCGAGAAAGAGCGCGAGACCGGCGCCATCGGAACGCTGATCCAGGACAAGGAAACCGGTGAATACCGGGTGCGGCGCGACGACGAATAGCCTTGCTCTGCGAGAGAGGTGCCTGCTTTCTACTTTGGTCTGGAGGAGTACCGATGGCAGATGAAGCGCAATCCGATGATGTAGCCGTGCGTCAGGCACGTGATCATTGGAACAATGTCTATCATCACAAGGCTGAAAACGAAGTCAGTTGGTATGAGGAGCGTCCCGATCTTTCCCTGTCGCTGTTGCGCTCGGCTGGCATCGGGCTGGGTGCGGCCGTCGTTGATGTCGGCGGTGGCGCCTCTGCGCTGGTCGATGCCCTGATCGGTGCCGGACAGGCCCATGTCACGGTACTTGACCTGTCTACGGCCGCGCTCGCTCGCGCCCGACAGCGCCTGTCAGGTGCGAGCGGGGTCGACTGGGTCGTCGCCGACGTGCGTGCCTGGACACCTGCGCGCCAATTCGATGCCTGGCACGACAGGGCCGCATTCCATTTCCTGACCGAAATCAGCGATCAGAACGCCTATGTCGCCGTTTTGAAATCGGCACTGTCGGCCGGGGGCGTGGCGGTCATCGGTACCTTTGCGCCGGACGGGCCGGAAAAATGCAGCGGTTTGCCGGTCGCCCGTCACGACTGCACCAGCTTGCAACGGTTGCTCGGTCCCGATTTTGATCTGCTCGGCAGTATCAGCCATGAGCATCATACGCCCTGGGGATCGGTGCAGAGATTTCAGTTCAGTACATTCCATTGGCGTAGCGCGCTTTGATGTCGCGCATTTCGCGTCTGCCCGGCGTCTTGAGTTGCCGTGTGTTTCGCCCTATTTTGAATATCGATTGATCAATAAGCCATGCGCGGAATTGAGGGGGTTGTTCTGCCGCCTGGTGACGATGGCCTCGAAGGGGTAGCATTATTCGTACGCAGGATTTCCTCAACATTGGCGGAGAGGCTGCAATTGAAATTTGCGGTTTTGATTGGGCCTCGACCGAGTTGGGGCCGATCGAAAATTGGCCACAGTCGCTGAAATCGACGCTCCGCCTGGTTCTCTCCTCGCGCCAGCCCATGTGCTTCTGGTGGGGCGACGACCTGCTGCAGTTTCACAATGATGCCTATCTGCCAATGCTGGGCAAGGGTCAGCTCGCCATCGGCATGCCCTTCAAGGAGCTTTGGTCGGATGTCTGGGAAGACGTCCTTCCTTTTGTGCGCAGTGCGCTGGCTGGCAAGGGCACCTGGATGGAAAACCTGCCGCTGACCATGACCCGCAACGGTTATGAGGAGCAGACCTATTTTACCTTTTCCTACAGCCCGCTCTACGACGATACTGGCGATATCCGCGGCATCTTGAATGTCGTTACGGAAACGACACAGGCCATGCAGGATCGCGTAGCCCTCGAACGGGCCTATGCCGATGCGACGAGCTATATCCTCGAGCGCGAAAAGCACGAGGAGGAACTCAAGCTCCTCAATCGCGAGCTTGCGCACCGGATGAAGAACACCCTGGCTATGGTCCAGTCGATCGTCAGCCAGACCCTGCGCGGCGCCTCGTCCCTGTCGGACGCCGCCTCGACAATATCCGCCCGCATCCAGACGCTTGCCAAGGCGCAGGATCTGCTTACCGGCATGAGTGTGACGGCAGCCGAGGTGTCGGCGATCGCCAATGCCGCCGTCGCGCCGCACAGCGACAGCGAGATACGCTTCCATATGCAGGGTCCGAATGTATTCCTGTCGGCGCAACAGGCGCTTGGCCTGTCGCTTGCCATCCACGAGCTTGCGACCAACGCGACCAAATATGGCGCCCTGTCCCTGCCTGGCGGGCGTGTCGATGTCAGCTGGGCCCGGCAAGGCAGCGAGGGCTTTTCCTTTGACTGGCGCGAAAGCGGCGGTCCACCGGTCAGCGAACCGACCCGCCGTGGCTTCGGCTCAAGGCTGACAGAGCGCGTTGTCTCGGACCTGTTCAAGGGCGAGGCGAAGATCCGCTTCTTGCCGGATGGCGTGATCTTCTCGCTGAGCGGCCGGTTGAACCAGATCGCCGATCTGGATCGCTAGAATGCGAGCGCGCCTATCGCTGAGCCCGCAATCATTCGCACATGCTTGACCCGTCCGCCCCGTCGTGGCACCAGACGGACCACGCATTTCAAGCCAAGTTTTGGACGATATCCCATGACCACGTCTCTCGCCCCGCATATGGACCCGAAGCGCTCTTTCCAGGCGCTGATCCTGACATTGCACGCCTATTGGGCCGACAAGGGCTGCGCCGTCCTGCAGCCCTATGACATGGAAGTGGGCGCCGGCACCTTCCATCCGGCAACCACCCTGCGCGCGCTTGGCCCCAAGCCATGGAAGGCCGCCTATGTGCAGCCCTCGCGCCGTCCCTCCGACGGTCGTTACGGCGAAAATCCCAATCGCATGCAGCACTATTACCAGTATCAGGTCATCCTGAAGCCGAACCCGTCCAACCTGCAGGAGCTGTATCTCGGCTCTCTCAAGGCAATCGGCCTCGATCCGTTGCTGCATGACGTGCGCTTCGTCGAGGACGACTGGGAAAGCCCGACGCTCGGCGCCTGGGGTCTCGGCTGGGAATGCTGGTGCGATGGCATGGAAGTTTCGCAGTTCACCTACTTCCAGGCCGTCTGCGGTATCGACGTCTCGCCGGTCGCCGGCGAACTGACCTATGGCCTCGAACGCCTCGCGATGTATGTCCAGGGCGTCGACAATGTCTACGACCTGAACTTCAATGGCCGCGAAGGCGAAGAGAAGATCTCCTACGGCGACGTCTTCCTGCAGGCCGAGCAGGAATATTCCCGCCACAACTTCGAATTTGCCAATACCGAGATGCTGCATCGCCACTTCATCGATGCCGAGACCGAATGCAAGGCGCTTCTCGCCGCCGGCGCTCCGTCGGACAACGACAACCAGCGCCTGCACAAATGCGTCTTCCCGGCATACGATCAGTGCATCAAGGCAAGTCATGTCTTCAACCTGCTTGATGCCCGCGGCGTGATCTCGGTCACCGAGCGCCAAAGCTACATCTTGCGCGTGCGCACGCTCGCCAAGGCCTGCGGCGAGGCGTTTTTGCTGACCGATGCCGGGGGTGTGAATTTCGGCAAGGCGGCCTGACGCCAGGCCACGCCTGACTAAGATTGCCCGCATCGCCGAACCCGCATGACTTTGCCGCGCTGACCCGCTAACGTCTGCGCATCGAAGCTGGGGAGTCGAAATTTCATGTTCACGACGCTTGCCGTTATTGCCGCCATCGCCGCCTATGTCGTCCTCATCTACAATGGTCTGGTGAAAGCCCGCCAGATGGCTGAGGAAGCCTGGTCCGGCATCGACGTGCAGCTCAAGCGTCGTGCCGATCTGATCCCCAACCTGATCGAGACGGTCAAGGGTTATGCCGGCCACGAGAAGGGCACGCTGGAAAGCGTTATCGAGCTGCGCAACAAGGCCCAGGCTGTGCCCGCCGGCGACGTCGCCGGTCGCGCTGCCGCGGAAGGCCTGCTCGGTGCGGCTCTCGGCAGGATTGTCGCCCTCGCCGAAGCCTATCCGGACCTGAAGGCCAACGAGAACTTCGTTGAGCTACAGAACTCGCTGGAGACCATCGAAGGCGAGATCCAGATGTCGCGTCGTTACTACAATGGCGCTGCCCGCGACCTGAACGTCAAGGTCGAGACCTTTCCTAACAATCTCGTCGCCGGCCAGTTCGGCTTTTCCAAGAAGCCGTATTTCGAGATTGCCAACGAGGCCGACCGTGCGGTACCGACGGTCAAGTTCTGACACCAGGCCTGCTGCCCCCTCCGAGACGAAACAATGAAGACTGACAGACTGACCATCATTCCGCCTGCCCATGCCCTGACCGGCCGGGTGAGCCCTCCGGGTTCGAAGTCGATCACCAACCGTGCGCTGTTGCTCGCAGGCCTCGCCAAGGGCACGAGCCGCCTGACTGGTGCCCTGAAAAGCGACGACACCCGCTATATGGCCGAAGCCCTGCGCGCCATGGGTGTGACCGTCGAGGAGCCGGATGCGACCACCTTCGTCGTCACCAGTTCCGGCGAGCTGAAGCCGCCTGCAGAGCCGCTCTTCCTCGGCAATGCCGGCACCGCCACCCGCTTCCTGACGGCAGCCCTGGCGCTCGGCAAGGGTCGCTATGTGGTGGATGGCGACGAGCACATGCGCAAGCGGCCGATCAAGCCGTTGGTCGACGCGCTGCAGTCGCTCGGTGTGGCAATCGCTGCTCCCTCCGGTTGCCCACCGGTCGCCATCGATGCCAATGGCTCATTCAAGAGGAACCGCGTGGTCATCGATGCCGGTCTGTCCAGCCAGTATGTTTCGGCCCTGCAGATGGCGGCAGCCTGTGGCTCCGAGCCGTTCACCATCGAACTGGCCGGCGCCGATATCGGTGCGCGTGGTTATATCGACCTGACACTGGCGGCCATGCGCGTCTTTGGTGCAAGCGTCGAGCAACCGACGCCGTCGTCCTGGGTTATCCAGCCGACCGGCTACACCGCGACCGATTTCCACATCGAGCCGGATGCATCGGCTGCCACTTACCTTTGGGGCGCCGAAGTCCTGACCGGCGGCAAGATCGATATCGGCACGCCGTCTGACGCCTTCACCCAGCCCGATGCCAAGGCCTATGACGTGATCGCCGCCTTCCCGGACATGCCTTCTGTCATCGACGGCAGCCAGATGCAGGATGCGATCCCGACGATTGCGGTGCTCGCCGCCTTCAACAATCATCCGGTGCGCTTCGTCGGTATCGCCAATCTGCGCGTCAAGGAATGCGACCGCATCCATGCCGTGGCGACCGGGCTGAACAACATCCGTGAAGGTCTGGCTACGGAAGAGGGCGACGATCTGATCGTTGCGGCCGATCCGTCGCTGTCCGGCCAGTCGCTGCCCGCCGATATCGACACGTTCGCCGATCATCGCATCGCCATGAGCTTTGCGCTGGCCGGGCTGAAGATCCGCGACATCACCATTCTCGACCCCGATTGTGTCGGCAAGACCTATCCCGACTACTGGAACGAACTCGCCTCGCTGGGTGTCGAACAGGTCAGAACCAACGGATAACCACGATGCTCCTTCGCCTCTGCGCTGCCTTGCTTCTCACACTCTGGACGGCATGCGGCGCATGGGCCGAGGAGGTCATCCGCAGCTATCATGCCGACATCGCCGTGTCCGGGGATGCGAGCCTCGAGGTGATGGAAACCATCACGGTCAATGCCGAAGGCTTCAACATCAAGCGCGGCATCTTCCGCGATTTCCCGCTCTACTACACCAATGAGCGCGGCAAGCGCCGCGAGGTCGAATTCGACCTGATCTCGGTCGAGCGCGACGGCGAACCGGAGCCTTTTCACACCGAGAGCATCGACGGCGGCATCCGCATCTATGCCGGATCGGCTGACGTGACGCTGGACCCCGGCGAGCATACCTATGCCATCACCTACACCACGGCCCGGCAGATCCGCTATTTCGACGATCACGACGAACTCTACTGGAACGTCACCGGCAATGGCTGGATGTTCCCGATCGAAGAAGCGAGCGCCAGCGTCACCTTGCCGGGCGATATTGAGCCGACCAAAACCGCAGTCTACACCGGTGCAGTCGGCTCAACCGATAGCAATGCCCGCGTCGTTCCCGGCAGCGGTGGTCTGGAATTCGAAACCACGGCGCCGCTTGGTCCGCAGGAGGGCATGACCATTGTGCTCGCCTTGCCGAAGGGCACGGTGGCGGCCCCTGAGCCGGAAACGGGCCTCTGGTGGTATCTGCGCGACAATTTCGCCGACATCTTTTCTATCGGCGGCCTGATCCTCGTGCTGGGCTATTACCTGCGGTCGTGGATGGCGGTCGGCCGCGACCCGGCCAAGGGCATCGTGGTGCCGCGCTGGGATGCGCCGGACGGCATCTCTCCGGCGCTGGTCAATTACGTCGACAACAAGGGTTTTTCCAACGGTGGCTGGACCGCCCTGTCGGCATCGGCGCTCGATCTCGCCGTCAAGGGCTACATCACCCTGGATGACCTGGAGAAGTCCATCACGCTGACCCGTACGGCAAAGGCTAGGAAGGACAAGCTGCCTTCCGGACAGGAGATCCTGCTGGCCGCCGTCGGATCGAAGGGCGACACGCTGACCATCGACAAGGCCAATGGCAAACGTGTGCAGCAGGTCGGCAACAGCTTCCGCGCGGCGATCGAAAAGGAACATCGCGGTAAATATTACCGCGGCAATACCGGCTATATCGCGGGCGGCATCGGCCTCAGCGTCGTCATTATGGTCCTGCTGCTGATATTCGGCGACCTGCAGGAAGACACGGTGGCGCTGATGATCGTACCGACCTTCTTTTCCGTCTTTTTCGGCATTTTCTCGGTCGGCATCGGCAAGGGGCTGCGGCGCGGGGCGCCTCTGCTCACCCGGATTGCTTCCATCGTCATCGGCGCCTTTGTCGGCTTTGTCGGCCTATCGATCTTCGGCACGATCGTGATGTCGATCCTGTTCGACCTGTCGCACAGCGGCCAGCTGCATGTGATCATCGCCATCGGCGGCATCATTCTCGCCAATTTCCTGTTCTTCTTTCTGATGAGTGCGCCAACGCCGCTCGGCCGCAAGCTGATGGACGGCATCGAAGGACTTCGCATCTATATGACGCTGGCCGAGAAGGACCGGATGAACATGGCGGGTGCCCCGACCATGTCACCGTCGCATTTCGAAACGCTGCTGCCTTATGCCGTGGCGCTCGGGGTCGAAAAACCCTGGTCGGCAACGTTTGAGACCTGGCTGGCCGCGGCCCGGGCCGATGCCGAACCCTATCAGCCGATGTGGTATCACGGCCGCAATCGCGGCACGTTCGGCGACCGCATCGGTGGCTTCTCGTCGTCGATGGCAACGACGATCGCCTCGACCATTCCGGCCCCACCGCCGAGTTCCTCGTCCTCGTCGACCTCCGGCTTTTCCTCCGGCGGATCTTCCGGCGGCGGCGGTGGCGGCGGCGGTGGCGGGGGATGGTAGAGCCAACGACTATTTTCGGTGAATGCATGGATGACTTTTTCCGCGCGGCTTGCTAAGTCCGCCGCAGCCCTATGCAACAAGCGAAAAAGTCAGTCTGATGCCCGATCTTCTGCTCGAACTCCGCTCCGAGGAAATTCCCGCCCGCATGCAGCGCAAGGCCGCTGGCGATCTGAAGAAGGCGGTCACCGATGCGCTGGTCGATGCAGGTCTGACCTATGACGGTGCGCGCGAATACTGGACGCCGCGTCGCCTGACGCTCGACATTCGTGGCCTGACGGCCCGTTCCGCCGATATCCGTGAAGAAAAGAAAGGCCCGAGCGTCTCTGCACCCCAGGGCGCGATCGACGGCTTCCTGCGCGGCGCGGGCCTCACCTCGATCGATCAGGCCGTCGTCAAGACCGATCCGAAGAAGGGCGACTTCTATGTCGCCTATATCGACAAGCCCGGCCGGGCCGCCGAAGAGATCATCGCCGCTGTCATGCCCGGCATCATCCGCGCCTTCTCCTGGCCGACCTCGATGCGCTCCGGCTATGCATCGATGCCGAAGGGCTCGACCTATGGCGGCGTCGAAGGCAAGGGCATGGAAAGCCTGCGCTGGGTGCGCCCGCTGCAGTCGACCGTCTGCACCTTCGGCCCCGAGCATGACGAAGTGCAGGTCATCCCCTTCGAGATCGATGGCATCGTGGCGTCCAACGTCACCTATGGCCATCGTTTCCACGCGCCGGACGCCATCACCGTCCGCCGCTTCGACGACTATGTCACCAGCCTGGAGCGCGCCAAGGTCATCCTCGATGCCGACCGCCGCAAGGACATCATCCTGCACGACGCCCGCGACATCGCCTTTGCCAATGGCCTCGACCTGGTCGAGGACGAGGGGCTTCTGGAAGAAGTCTCCGGCCTCGTCGAATGGCCGCAGGTCCTGCTCGGCACCTTCGAGGAGGATTACCTGTCGATCCCGGCCGAGATCATCCGCCTGACGATCAAGACCAATCAGAAATGCTTCGTCGTGCGGCCGCAGGGCGAGGCAGACAAACTGTCGAACCACTTCATCCTGATCTCCAATATCCAGGCCACCGATGGCGGCAAGGAGATCGTCCACGGCAATGGCAAGGTCGTGCGCGCCCGCCTGTCGGATGCGCTGCATTTCTGGAAGCGCGACCAAGGCGACCTGCCCGACCTCGACACGCTGAAGGCGTCTGCCGCCAAGTTCGACCTCGATCTGTCAAAGCCGCTCGACCAGCGCATGGCCAAGCTCGATGCGCTCAACGTCACCTTCCACGCCAAGCTCGGCACGCAAGGCGAGCGCGTTGCGCGTATCCGCGAACTGGCCAGGGTTCTGGCCCCGATCGTCGGCGCTGATGCCGCCCTCGTTGACCGCGCCGTGGTGCTCGCCAAGGCGGACCTGCGCACGGAAGCCGTCGGCGAATTCCCCGAGCTCCAGGGCGCCATGGGCCGCAAATATGCGGCTCTGCAGGGTGAAGATGCATCCGTCGCGGCTGCGATCGAAGACCACTGGAAGCCGAACGGCCCGTCCGACCGCCTGCCGGCCGACAAGGTCGGTCTGACCGTCGCGCTCGCCGACAAGCTCGACACGCTAACGGGCTTCTGGGCCATCGACGAAAAGCCGACCGGCTCGAAGGATCCGTATGCGCTAAGGCGTGCGGCGCTGGGTGTTGTGCGGATGATCTTGGAGCGGGGCGTGAAGGTCAGGTTGATCCCACTTCTTTCTCAAGGCACCAATCGAATTCTATTGGCACAGATCATTAGAAAATCTTTGGAACAACATGGGCTTGCAGATCAGCTTGAAGCGCTAGGTGTTAATAATGCTGCGGAGGTTAGATACGCGGCTGCATCGGGTGTTGGTCCCGCTGTGGCTTACGTTGATGAGGATGGCAGTTTTCTGCTCCAGCAGACCTCCGACCTCCTCTCCTTCTTCCACGATCGCCTCAAGGTTTACCTGCGCGACCAGGGCGCCCGCCACGACATCATCGATGCCGTGCTGACGCCTGATGCGGACGATCTGCTGATGGTAGCCCGCCGCGCCGAAGCCTTGACCGCCTTCATTACATCGGAAGACGGTCTCAACCTCCTGGCCGGCACCAAGCGCGCCACCCAGCTGCTCGCCGCCGAAGAGAAGAAGGGCACCGTCGTCGCCGACAGCGTTTCTGCCGATCTCCTGAAGC